>JBBSOW010000055.1:0-20721 GCA_038259365.1 Propionibacteriales bacterium | reverse complement strand
CCCGGCGTCGAGGCTGAGGGCGGCCGCCTTCTTCTCCGCGAGCGGGGTGTCTCCCTCGTAGACGAACGCGCCGACGTAGCCGAACAGCATCGACGCCGCGAAGGGTGAGGGCTGGCCGGTCTCCACCTCGATGAGCGCGATCTTGCGGGCGGCGATGTCGCGATGGAGTTGCTTGAGGACGTCGAGGTCGAACACGTCGTTGAGGCACTCGCGCAGCGTCTCCAAGATGATGGGGAACTCGGGGTAGCGCGCGGCGACCTCCAGCAGCTGAGCGGCGCGCATCCGTTGCTGCCACAGCGGCGCGCGGGAACGCGGATCGCGCTTGGGCAGCAACAACGCCCGGGCCGCGCATTCGCGAAAGCGGGAGGCGAACAAGGCCGAACCGCCGACCTCCTCGGTGACGATGGTCTCGAGCTCGTCGGGATCGAAGGTCATCAGGTCCGCGCCGGGTGGAGCGGCGTCGGTGTCGGGGACGCGGAGCACGATGCCGTCGTTGGTGGCGGTGGCCTGAACCTCGAGGCCGTAGCGCTCGCGGGCGCGGCGTTCAATGGCCAGCGCCCACGGGGACAGCACCGAAGTGCCGATGGCGGAGTGGAGACAGACTCGCCAATCGCCCAGTTCGTCGCGGAAGCGTTCCACGACGATGGTGCGATCGGTGGGCAGGCGTTCGGTGGCCGAGCGTTGCTCCTCCACGTAGGAGATGAGGTTGTTCGCCGCCCGTTCCTCCAGGCCGGCGTTAGCGAGTCTGGCCCGGGCGGCGTCGGGCCTGGCCGTCCCGAGCTCTCGAATGAACGCGCCCACGGCGCGCCCCAACTCGGCGGGACGGCCGGGGGAGTCGCCCTTCCAAAACGGCAGCCGCCCGGGTTGCCCGGGCGCCGGGGTGACCAACACCCGGTCGTGGGTGATCTGCTCGATTCGCCAGGACGTCGTGCCCAGGGTGAAGACGTCCTGGACGCGGGACTCGTAGACCATCTCCTCGTCGAGCTCCCCGACGCGCCGACCCGTGGCCCCCTCGTCTTGGCCCGCCATCAAGAACACGCCGAACAGGCCGCGATCGGGGATGGTGCCGCCCGAGGTCGTGACGAGCCGTTGCGCGCCCGGCCGGGCGCTGATGGTGTCGGCCACCCGATCCCAGACGATGCGAGGGCGGAGCTCGGCGAACTCCTCGGAGGGGTAGCGCCCGCTCAACATGTCCAGCACGGCGTCGAACGCCGAGCGCGGTAGCTGGGCGAAGGGCTGGGCCCGGCGCACCAGGGCGAACACAGCCTCCACCTCGATCCCGGGCAGGCCGAGGTCGTCCAACGAGCCCGTCTCCACCGACCCCCTACCCGCCTCGGCTTTGGGCGCTGCGCCCCGCTTCGGCCTCGCCTCTTGACGTTTTGCCTGCGCCTTCACGGCGGACTCGTGAGCGCTCGTCGTCGAGAAGGCGATCGCGACGACCTGTTGGGCCAGCACGTCGAGGGGGTTGCGAAGATCGGCCACCTCCTCGATGAGCCCCGCCCGCATCCGGTCCACGACGACGGCCGTCTCCAGCAGATCCCCGCGGTGGTTGGGAAAGAACACCCCGTGCGAGACCGCTCCCACCTGGTGCCCGGCCCGGCCGACTCGCTGCAGACCGCTCGCCACCGAGGGCGGGGATTCCACCTGGACGACGATGTCGATGGCGCCCATGTCGATGCCCAGCTCCAGCGAGCTGGTGGCCACGACGCACGGCAGCTTGCCCGACTTCAGGTCGTCCTCGATGACCGCCCGCTGTTCCTTGCTCACCGAACCGTGGTGGGCCCGGGCGAGCTCGGGGCGTCGGCTGCCGTCGTGGCCGCCGGAGGCCCCCGACTGCGCCATCACCTGGGCGGGAGGGCCGCAACGTTCCGGACGAGCGTCGGCCTCCTGGACGTTCTCGGCGCCGGGATCCGGGTCCGGGGCATCGCGTTGCCGGTGCTCTTCGTGGAGGTCGTTGAGGTGCGAGGTCAGCCGCTCGGCGAGGCGGCGGGAGTTGGCGACCACCAGCGTCGAGTGGTGCTGCTCGACGATGTCGACGATGTGGTTTTCCACGTGCGGCCAGATGCTGGGCGGCGGTCTCTTGGCGTTCGGATCGGCATCCTCCCCGGGTGCTGGGGCCGCGGCCGCCAGATCGGTCATGTCCTCGACGGGTACGACGACCTGCAGGTCCCATTCCTTGTTGGCCGGGGGTGCGACGATGCTCACCTCGCGGCCGCCCGCCAGGAACTCTGCCACCCGTTCGGCGGGCCGCACCGTGGCCGAGAGGCCGATGCGTTGGGAGGCCCGGTCCGGATCGTGGCCGTGGCGGGCCCGCAACGCCTCGAGGCGCTCCAAGGACAGCGCCAGGTGCGCGCCCCGCTTGGTGCCCGCCAAGGCGTGCACCTCGTCCAGGATGACGGTGTCCACGTCGTGCAGGATCGCTTCCCCACCAGAGGTCAGCAGCAGGTTCAGCGATTCCGGGGTGGTGATCAAGATGTCGGGCGGGTGGGTGACCAGACGCCGACGCTCTCCTGCCGGGGTGTCCCCGCTGCGAATCCCGATCGAGACGTCGGCCACCTCCACGCCGAGCCGTTCGGCGGTGGCGGCGATGCCGCGCAGCGGTGCCCGAAGGTTGCGCTCCACGTCGACGCCGAGCGCCTTGAGCGGGGAAATGTAGAGGGTGTGCACCTGGTTGCTCGCCCTCTCGCTCGATCCTTGTCCAGACGTCAGGCGATCGAGGGTGGCCATGAAGGCGGCGAGGGTTTTGCCCGAGCCGGTCGGCGCGATGACGAGCGCGTGCTCCCCACGGTTGATCGCCGCCCAGGCCCCCTCCTGGGCTGGAGTGGGGGCCGAGAACACGTCGGTGAACCACGTCCGGACGGCGGGCCCGAAGGCCCCCAGCGCGGAGCGGCCCGCTTTTGCCCCACGCTTGGTCGAGCGGAGGGGGCGCTCGGCCCCAGCGGCTCGCTCGGCCCCAGCGGCTCGCGCGGCCGAGGCGGACGCGTCGCCCACCGCGGTTTCTTCACCCACCGGAGTTCCTTCCACGACACCATCTTGCCCGCCCGCTCCGACATATCCTCAACGAGAGCCACCGTCCGCTGTCCAGATCCCGTCGGCGCGGCTAGCCTCGAACCATGCTTAGCGGTGTCTTTGGCCGCCTGCGGCCGCGGCGCGGCGCGGTGGATGTCCTACTCTCGGACCGGTTCGTGGGCGGCTGGCGCCGGGCCGCGCTGGCCGGGACGCACGGCACGGTCATCGAGTTCGGCTTCGGGTCGGGGGCGAACCTGGCCCACTACCCGCCCGAGGTGGAGCGGGTTTTGGCCGTCGAGCCCGACGACATCGCGTGGTCGCGCGCCGAGCCGAAGATCTACTCCTTCGCCAAGCCCGTGACGCGGGTCGGCCCCGACGCGGCCGCCCTCGACCTACCCGACGACTCTGCCGATACCGCGGTGTCCAGCTGGACCATGTGTTCGATCGCCGATCTGTCGGCGGCGCTGACCGGCCTCCACAAGATATTGCGTCCCGGCGGGGCTTTCCACTTCGTGGAGCACTCTGTTGCCCCCACCCCGATTGTGGCCGGCGTGCAACGCCTCCTGCAGCCCGCGTGGGGTCCGATCGCGCACGGGTGCCACCTGGACCGCGACATCCCCGCCGAGCTGGCGAGGACGGGCTGGGAAGTCCAGGAACTGAGCTGTCGCTATCTGCACCCGTTTCCCCTCCTTCGGCCGTGGGGTTGGTTCTGTGCAGGCCGGGCGGTCAGTGGGTTAACCTCGACCCAGCGAGGGGAGTGAGCAATGCGAGAAGTAGAATTGTGGCGTCGCCTCACTGACGCCCTCGGCCCCGCCTACGCGCATGTTTGGGCGGCCCAGATGGTGGTGACCGACCTCGAGGGCCGCACCGTGGTGGAGGCCCTTGGAGACGGGGTTCCCTGCAAGCAAATCTGGCGCGCGGTGTGGGCGGTCTTGGAACTCCCGGCCAGCGAACGCTGACATCGGCGCCGATGGCGAAGTTTTGGGCGTGTCGTGAGGTGCTTCGAACACCTGTTCGGTAGATTTTCACTATGCGGCCCGGCCGGAGTTATCCACAGTCTTGCTCGGGCGGCAGAAATTGTCGGACGCGTTGCTTAGTGTCTGTGCTGTAACCCAACAACTCGATGACAACCTCGCTAGGCGCTCGGTGCCAACGCGGACCACACTCTTTGGAAAGGTACAACGATGGCTGTAGCAGATCGCGAGAAGGCTCTCGCCACGGCGCTGTCTCAGATTGAGAAGCAACACGGCAAGGGATCGATCATGCGCTTGGGGGATGAGACGCGCGCCTCGATCGAGGTCATTCCCACCGGCTCGATCACCCTGGACGCCGCCCTCGGCATTGGCGGGCTGCCGCGCGGCCGCGTGGTCGAGATCTACGGACCGGAATCCAGCGGTAAGACGACGGTGGCGTTGCACGCCATCGCCAGCGCCCAGGCGGGCGGCGGCATCTGCGCCTTCATCGACGCCGAGCACGCGCTCGATCCCGAGTACGCCGAGCGCCTCGGGGTCGACACCGACGCGCTGTTGGTGAGCCAGCCCGATAACGGCGAGCAGGCGCTGGAGATCGCCGACATGCTGATCCGCTCCGGCGCGCTCGCGCTGATCGTGATCGACTCGGTGGCGGCGCTCACCCCGCGCGCTGAGATCGAGGGCGAGATGGGTGACAGCCACGTGGGCCTGCAGGCCAGATTGATGAGCCAGGCGTTGCGCAAGATGACCGGTGCCATCAGCACGACCGGCACCACCGCCATCTTCATCAACCAGTTGCGCGAGAAGATCGGCGTCATGTTCGGCTCGCCGGAGACCACGACCGGTGGCCGGGCGCTGAAGTTCTACTCCTCGGTTCGGCTGGACGTGCGACGGATCGAGACCCTGAAGGACGGAACCGACATGGTCGGTAACCGGACCCGGGTCAAAGTCGTGAAGAACAAGGTTGCCCCGCCGTTCAAGCAGGCCGAGTTCGACATCCTCTACGGTCTCGGCATCAGCCGCGAGGGCAGTCTCATCGACATGGGGGTGGAGTCCGGCATCGTGCGCAAGGCGGGTGCCTGGTTCACCTATGATTCCGATCAGCTCGGTCAGGGCAAGGAGAACGCCCGCAACTATCTGATCAACAATCCCGACATCGCCAACGAGTTGGAGAAGAAGATCAAAGAGAAGCTGGGCATCGGGGTGAAGGCGGACGTCCCGGACGACGTCGACCCGATCACCGGTGAGGTGGCCTTCTGAGCCAGCGACGCCGGGGCTCGAGGAACGCGGATTCGGCCGAACTGGACGCGGTCGAGGCCGGGCCGCCGGCCGATCCCGCGGAGGTGGCTCGCCAGATCGTCCTGCGCAAGCTGACCGGCCAGGCCCGCACCAGGGCCGAACTGGAGAAGGCGTTGGTGGCCAAGCGGGTTCCCGACGAGGCGATCCGCGCGGTCCTGGATCGCTACACCGAGCTCGGCCTGGTGAACGATGAGGAATTCGCCCACGCGTGGATCGAATCCCGTCAACGCCGACGCACGCTGTCGAAGCGCGGTTTGCGTCAAGAACTGAGCCGCAAGGGGGTCGATCCCGAGACGGTGAGCCGGGCCGTCGGCGAGGTCGACGACGAGGACGAGCTCACGGCAGCCCGTGAGCTGGCCACGCGGAAGCTGCGGGGTTTGGCCCGCTACGAGCCGCACGTGCAGCAGCGGCGCTTGGCCGGTGCGCTGGCTCGTCGCGGCTTTCCCGGCCCCGTGGTGGTTCAGGTGCTCGACGAGGTGAAGCCCCAGATCCAGGCCGCCATTGACGGTGAGAATTCCTAGGCGCACCCGGCCATCCGGCGCCCTCGCACGACGTCGGTGCTTGAAAAGCGCTCCATTTCGCCCTAGCTTGGCCAAGGAGCGAAAGAGAGCACACCATGGATATTGGAGTTACCGAGGCGGTGCTTTTTGGGCTTATCGTCGTGCTTTTGCTGGGGCTGGGAAGCTTGACTTGGGCGCTGACCCGCAAGCATCGCCATGATGCTGAGGCGGAGGAGCGTCAACACGCGGCGATCGTGGCGTTGAGCGCCCGGGCCGAGGAGGCCGCCGTGAACGTGCGAGCCGCCGCCGACGAGTACCGCGACGACGCCAAGAGGCGGGCGGATTCCCTGGTGCGAGAGGCCGAACGACGGCGGAGCGAGTCCGATGAGCGCGCCGCCGCCCAACGCCAAGAACTTTCCGATCTCCGGATAACCCACACCCAGCGTGAGGGCCGGGTGAGCGAGCGGGAAGATCGGCTCAACGCCGAGCGGCGAGCCATCGCCGACAAGTCCGACTCGCTGAACGCCAGACTGCAGGCCGTGAGCGAGCGCGAGGAGTCGCTAGCCGACGCCGATCGGCGCCACCGCGAGGAGTTGGAGCGCATTGCGGCGCTCACTCAAGAGCAGGCCGTGGCGAGGCTGATGGCCGAGGTGGAACACGAGGCCAAGCGAAGCGCGCACGTGATTTCCCGAGACATCGAACGACAGGCCCAGCGCGAGGGCGAGGCCCGCGCGCAACAGATCATCGTGGGGGCCATCCAGCGTTGCGCCTCGGAGCAGACCTCGGAGTCGGTGGTCTCGACGGTGGATCTGCCCGGCGATGACATGAAGGGACGCATCATCGGCCGCGAGGGGCGCAACATCCGCGCCTTCGAGCAGGTCACGGGCGTCAACGTCATGATCGACGATACCCCCGAGTCGGTGCTGCTCTCCAGCTTCGATCCCGTACGCCGTGAGACGGCTCGGATGACGCTGACCGAGCTGGTCCAAGACGGCCGCATTCATCCGGCCCGCATCGAAGAAATCCACGCGCGCAGCAAGGCCAGGATTGCCGAACGCTGCCTGCGGGCGGCCGAGGACGCCCTCGCCGAGGTCGGCATCTCGGATCTCAGCCCAGGCCTCATCCCCATCTTGGGGAGCCTGCGCTACCGGACCTCCTACGGGCAGAACGTGTTGAAACACCTGGTGGAGTGCGGTCACCTGGCGGGCCTGATGGCCGCCGAACTGGGTCTCGACGTGGCCGTGTGTAAGCGGGCCGCGTTCCTGCACGACATCGGCAAGGCGCTGACCCACGAGGTGGAGGGAACCCACGCCATGGTCGGCGCAGACCTGGCACGCCGCCACGGGGAACACCCCGACATCGTGCACGCCATCGAGGCCCACCACAACGAGGTCGAACCCCGCACCGTCGAGGCCGTGCTCACCCAGGCCGCGGACGCCATCTCCGGCGGCCGCCCCGGTGCCCGCCGCGAGAGCCTCGAGGCCTACGTCAAGCGACTGGAGCGGTTGGAGCAGATCGCCCTGGAGCACGAGGGGGTCGACAAGGTGTTCGCCATGCAGTCCGGCCGCGAGGTGCGCGTCATGGTCTCACCCGATCACCTCGACGACATCGGTGCCCAGGTGCTCGCCCGCGACATCGTCAAGCAGGTGGAGGAGGAGCTGACCTACCCCGGCCAGATACGCGTCACCGTGATCCGCGAATCCCGTGCCATCGAGGTTGCTCGGTAGCCCACGAGGGCTCAGACGGTGGCAGGGAGGTCAGCCGGCTTGACGACCGTCTCGCCCTTGCTGCGCAACCGATTCTCGACCCGGTTGGCCACGATGGTCAGGGTCCAGTTGATGGCGATGAAGATGGCGGCCATGACGATCAGGGCCGGAATGAGGTTGCCGAGGCCGCTGGCCAGGGTCTGTCCGGAGCGCAGCAGGTCCGCGTAGCTGATGATGTAGCCCAGCGCGGTGTCCTTGAGGATGACGACGAGCTGGCTCACCAGGGCCGGGAGCATCGCCGTGATGGCCTGGGGAAGTAGCACCGAGAACATGGTCTGGCTGGACGTGAGACCAACCGCCAATCCCGCCTCGCGCTGGCCCTTCGGCAAAGAGTGCACGCCCGATCGGATGAGTTCGGCGATCACGGCCGAGTTGTAGATCGTGAGCCCGGCGACGACCCCGAAGAAGGAGCTCGCCGAGCCTTGGATCTGAAGGAAAAAGATCGCGAGATAGTAGAAGAACAGCATCAGCATGAGCACTGGAACGGAGCGGAAAAACTCCACGAAGATGCCGCAGACTACTCGGATGGGGGCGATGTCGGAGAGGCGGCCCAGACCTAGGGCGGTGCCAAGAATCGCCGCGAGGAGGATGGCGAGAGCGGCGGCCTTGAGCGTCGACAACAGACCCGGCAGCAAAAAGGCGGTCCAAGTGGCGGGCTGGAGGAAAGGGGACCATTTTTCGGCCGTGAACTGGTTGTTGTCCGGGTTGGCCAGCCCCCGGATGATGAGGAAGAGAAGTGCGGCCACAATGAGGACCACTATCACCGCCACGATGCGGTAGGTGGCCTTGGCTTTGGGGCCGGGGACATCGAACAGGACTGAGTTGCTCATCGCTGCACCGCCAACTTTCGGGAGAGCCAGGTGAACAGGATGCCGGTGGGCAGCGTGAGCAGTACGAAGCAGCCGGCGATGAGCAAGAAGACGGCGAACAGCAAAGAGGAGTTGAACTCGATCATGTTCTTCATGGTGAGGGCCAGCTCGGCCACGCCAATGGTGGCCACGACCGTCGTGTTCTTGGTCAGGGCGATCAGGGTGTTGCCCAGCGGGGCAATGGCCCCCCGGAAGGCCTGCGGCAAAACGACTTGCGAGAGTGTCTGGGTGAACGAGAGGCCGATGGCGCGGGCCGCCTCGGCCTGACCCGGAGGCACCGTATTGACGCCGCTGCGCAGCGATTCGGCCACGAAGGCAGCGTGGTAGACAGCCAACGCGATGACGCCGAAGCGGAAGGTGTTATCGGCGATGGAGGTCGGCGAGGTCGGATCGCTGAGATTGATCGCGAGCGTGATCGACACCCCGAAGAAGGCGAAGAAGGTGATGAGCGTCAGCGGGGTGTTGCGCACGATATTGACGTAGGCGGCCCCGAAGACGCGGAGTACCCCGATCGGGGACACCCGGAACACCGCGACCACCGTGCCGATGACCAAGGCGCCGACGGCCGATAGCACCGTGAGTTTGATGGTCATCCACAGGGCGGCCAGCACGTCGTACTGGGTCAGCAGGGTTTGGAATCCCTCCACTTCCCACCTCCTTCGCTTGAGTGAGCTTTAGCTTGCTGAAGAGCCGAGGCGCAATGACGCCCCGGCCTCAGCGAGTCAATCAGGAACAGGCGTCCGGCGTCGGCGGGTTCGCCGACTTGTCGTACTCGAAACTGCCGACGTTCTCCTCGAGGGCCTTCTTCCACGTGCCATCGTCGATCATCTTCTTCAGCGAGGTGTTGATCTTCTCGCAGAGCGCGGTGTCGCCCTTCTTGATGCCGACGCCGTAGTTCTCCTCGGAGAAGGGCTTGCCGACGACCTTGAGTTTCCCCTTGTACTGATCCTGGGCCGCGAAACCGGCCAGGATGATGTTGTCGGTGCTCACCGCATCGATCGATCCGGCGTTGAGGGCCTCGACGCACTTGGAGTAGGTGTCGAACTGCTGCAGTTGGACGCCCTTGGAGAAGTCGTCTTGGATCTTCTTGGCCGAGGTCGAGCCGGTGACCGAGCACAGCTTCTTCCCGTCCAGCGAGTCCGGGCCGGTGATGTCGGTGTTGTCGGCCTTCACGAGCAGGTCCTGCCCGGCCTTGAAGTACGGTCCGGCGAACGAAACCTTCTGTTTGCGGTCGTCGGTGATCGAGTAGGTGGCGAAGATCATCTTGGCCTGGCCGCTTTGGATCAACGTTTCGCGCTGCGCCGAAGGGGATTCGATGAAGTTGACCGAGGAGTAGCCGAGGTCCTTGGCCACATAGTTGGCCACGTCGACATCGAAGCCCTTGTAGTCGCTGCCGATCTGCTGACCCAGGCCCGGCTGATCGAACTTGATGCCGATGGTGACCGCGCCACCACCGGCATCGCCGGATCCGCCTCCCCCTGGAGCGGCCGAGTCGCCGCCACCGCCGCAGGCGGCGGTGAGGCCCAGGCTGAGCAGGGCGAGCCCGGTGAAAATTCTGGTGGACAACTTTTTGGTGGGGAACTTCATCGTGTGCCTTTCGGGTTGGGACGGCCGGTTAGGCCATGTGCTGTCTGGGTGAGACAAGGGCTGGGTACCCACCCAGCGAGCGTTAGTGGCTGAGGATCTTGCTCAAGAAATCCTTCGCGCGATTGCTTTGGGGATTGGTGAAGAACGACTCGGGGTCGTTTTCCTCGACGATCTGGCCGTCGGCCATGAAGACCACCCGATTGGCGGCCTTGCGGGCGAAGCCCATCTCGTGGGTCACCACGACCATGGTCATGCCGCCCTTGGCCAGATCGACCATGACGTCGAGCACCTCGTTGACCATCTCCGGATCGAGCGCAGAGGTCGGCTCGTCGAACAGGATGACCTTGGGATCCATGGCCAGGGCGCGGGCGATGGCCACCCGCTGCTGCTGCCCGCCGGAGAGCTGAGCCGGCAGCTTCTCCGCCTGGACCTTGACCCCGACGCGGTCCAGCAGTTGGAGGCCGTGCTCCTTGGCCTTGGCCTTGGACTCTCTGCGGACCTTTTGGGGGCCGAGGGTCACGTTCTCGAGGATCGTCTTGTGGGCGAAGAGGTTGAAAGCCTGGAAGACCATGCCGACGTCCGCGCGGAGCTTCGCCAGGCCTTTGCCCTCGGCGGGTAACGGCTTACCGTCGATGGTGATAGTGCCCGAGTCGATCGTCTCGAGGCGGTTGATTGCCCGGCACAGTGTGGACTTACCCGATCCGGATGGCCCGATGACGACGACCACCTCGCCCGGGGCGATGCTGAGGTTGATGTCCTGCAACACGTGCAGGGCGCCGAAGTGCTTGTTGACCTTGTCCAACACGACCAACGGCTGGACGCCCGTTGACCGTGCGCCGCCCGGTGGAGTTTCGCTCATGCCGCGAGACTATCTTTCGCTCGCCACCTACGAGCGCAAGTTTTGGTCGCAGTTTGGTTACAAATCTTTACCCGGTTGGGCGGATACGCCCCAGCGGCCCTCGAAAGTCGACTCCGGTTCCAACCACACCAGATCCTCGTGGGTGGCCCCGGGGTTGAACGCATCCGGGCCGCAGGTCATGGGTTCCAGGGCGACACCGGACTCGTTGGCGGTGAAGATCTGTACCCAACGAAAGCTCTCGTCCCCCCAAACCTCGATGCTGCGTCGGTTGCCGGTGAGCCTGACCCGCCACCGCCGATCGCCGTCGCGCTCCAGTTCGGTGTAAGCGGTGTCGAACTCGAGATTACCCAGCGCCGCGGGCCGGCGCAGATCCCGACCGGATTGCCCTACCTCGACGAGCTCGGTGGGCAGCATCCGCGCGTCGACGCCGAGGAACTTGCTGGCAGGGATGTGGGCCACCGTCTCCTCGTTCGAGGACCCGGTCCTGAAGTAGGGGTGGCTCCCGTAGCCGAACGGCAGGACCGCATCGCCCAGGTTGCGCGCGGTGACACTCACGGCGAGCCCTTCTGCCGACAGTTGGTGCCGCAGGCCGACCTCGAGCGTCGCCGGCCAGCCCGGCTGGGGATGCAGCACCACCCGCTGGGTGAGCGAGGATTCGGTGTGTTCGACCAGCAGCCAAGGAATCCAGTTGGCCAGGCCGTGAATCGCGTTGTGACGATCCGCCTCGGTCAGCGGCAACTGCTGGCTCTGCCCCGCATAGCTCCAGCGTCCGTCGCGGATGCGGTTGGGCCACGGCACAAGCTGTTGCCCGCGAGACCAGGTGCAGTTTTCGCTCTCGCCGAAGCCGTCGAGGATTGCCTCGCCGTCGAACTCCAACGCGCGCAACGTGGCGCCAACCTCGCAGACCACCGCGGCGTAACCTCCGGCGTTGATCTCGTACTGGTTTCCACTGGGGCGCATACCCAAACCCTAGCGAAACCTCGCCTACCCGATCGGCGGCCGCTGCGCAGAATCGCCCGCGGAGACTCGGCGCATTAAACTCACAGCCATCATGTCCAGCGATCAACTAACCCAGGCTTCAACCGCCGGCCCGGCGGCGTCGGCGCCCCGCCCCCATGCCCCCACCTACGAGGTACGCACCTACGGCTGCCAGATGAACGTGCACGATTCCGAACGCATCGCGGGGCTCCTCGACGAGGCGGGCTATCGTTCGACGCCCACGGGGCAGGATCCCGACCTCGTCGTGTTCAACACCTGCGCGGTCCGGGAAAACGCCGACAACCGGCTTTACGGCAACCTCGGCCGCCTGCGGCCCGCGAAGAAGTCGCACCCGGGCATGCAGATCGCGGTCGGGGGCTGCCTGGCGCAAAAGGACCGGGACACGATCACGAAGAAGGCTCCCTGGGTGGACGTCGTCTTCGGCACCCACAACATCGGCTCCCTGCCGGTGCTGTTGGAACGCGCCCGGATCGCCGAAGAGGCCCAGGTCGAGATTGCCGAGTCCCTGCAGCAGTTCCCCTCGACGCTGCCCACCCGGCGCGATTCCGCCTACGCCGCCTGGGTCTCCATCTCCGTCGGCTGCAACAACACGTGCACCTTCTGCATCGTGCCGGCGCTGCGCGGCAAAGAGACCGACCGGCGGCCCGGCGACATCCTGGCCGAGATTCGGGCACTGGTGGCCGAGGGAGTCCAAGAGATCACCCTGCTGGGCCAAAACGTCAACGCCTACGGGGTCGAGTTCGGGGATCGTCAGGCCTTCGCCAAGCTGCTGCGCGCCTGCGGCACGATCGAGGGGCTGGAGCGGGTCCGCTTCACCTCTCCCCACCCCAAGGACTTCACCGACGACGTCATCGCGGCCATGGCCGAGACCCCCAACGTCATGCCGCAGTTGCACATGCCGCTGCAGTCCGGCTCGGACGCGATCCTGAAGACGATGCGACGCTCCTACCGCTCCACCAAATTCCTGGCGATCCTGGGCCGGGTGCGAGCGGCAATGCCGAAGGCCGCCATCACGACCGACATCATCGTCGGCTTCCCCGGCGAGACCGAGGCCGATTTCCAGGGCACCCTCGACGTCGTCGAGGCCGCCCGATTCTCGGCCGCGTTCACCTTCCAGTATTCGATCCGGCCCGGCACCCCGGCCGCCACCATGGCCCACCAGGTGCCCAAGGCCGTCGTCCAGGAGCGCTACGAGCGGCTGGTCAAGCTCGTCAACGCCATCTCGTGGCAGGAGAACCAGGCGCTGCTCGGGGAGACCGTCGAGGTGCTGTTCGCCGACGGCGAGGGGCGCAAGGACGGTGAAACCCACCGGATGTCGGGGCGGGCTCGAGACGGCCGGCTCGTCCACGTCGCGGTCGACGAGGCCGCCGCGCAGCGACCCCGGCCGGGCGACCTGGCGAACACCGAGATCACCTACGCCGCCCCGCACCATCTCAACGCCGACTCCGGGCTCTCCCGCCTGCGGCGGACCGCGGGTGGCGACGCCTGGCAGGCCCGAAACACCTCCGGCGGCGTTCGGCCAAGCAAGGCCGTGGGCCTGGGGCTGCCCACCGTCGGGGTGCCGGCGCCGCTCCCGCTCGTCGACGGCTGCGCCGTCCGTTAGGGCCTGGCGAGTAGGCCAAGGCAACAGGGCCGCCCTCCGAAAACGGTGAGCGGCCCTCGATTGCCCGACGCCGATCAGGCTGGATTGCCCTCGGGGTTGGCCTGGTCTCCGGTGAGACGCTCATCCGCGGCCTCCTGGCCCTTGTCGACCTTGTCGGCGTACTTACCGCCGGTCTTGTTGTCGACCGCGTCGCCGGCCTTGTCGATGCCCTGGTCGACCTGGTCCGGGTGCTCGGATGCCATGTCCTTGGCCTTGTCGAAAATTCCCATCGTCGTTCCTTCCGTGCGAGGCGGCGGGCGCGGCGGCCCGCCTATGACCCGCCCGGCAGCGTTGAGGTGGATACCGCTGACCGGCCGGGGGAGGGTCGTCTCCCTCGATCGACATGTTTACCAGGTCGGCGGGCGTACGGCAGACTGGACCGGGTGACTTGTCCGCCGCAGGCAGACCCGCCCCGCGTGCTCAGCATCATCGGCCCGACGGCCTCGGGGAAGTCGGCCCTGGCCGTCGAGGTGGCGCAGCGGCTCATCGCCGCCGGAGTGCCCGCCGAGATCGTCAACACCGATTCGATGCTGGTCTATCGCGGCATGGATATCGGCACCGCCAAGCCGACGCCGGCCGAACGCGGCGGGGTGCGCCATCACCTCATCGATCTATGGGACATCGAGCACGTCGCCACCGTGGCCGAGTTCCAGCGGCTGGCTCGCGAGGCGATAGCACAGTGCCAGCGCCGCGGCGTGCTTCCTGTTCTGGTCGGGGGATCGGCCATGTATGTGCGGGCCATCCTGGACGTGTTCGAGTTTCCCCCCACCGACGCGGCGGTGCGCGCTCGGTTGGAAGCCGAACTGGCCCAGCTCGGCGTCGGCGAGCTGTATGGGCGCCTGGTCGAGCTGGCTCCGGACGCGGCCGCTGAGATGGCGCCCGGCAACGCTCGTCGCCTCGTTCGCGCGCTGGAAGTGATCGAGCTGACGGGCTCGCACTCCGCGGTGCTGCCGAGGTTCACCTACGCGCTGGCTGGCGTGCGTCAGATCGGCTTGGCGATAGACCGGCCGCGGATGGACGCTCGGATCGCCGAGCGCGTTGAGCGAATGTGGCAACAAGGACTTGTCGCCGAGGTCGCCGGGCTGCGTGAACGGGGGCTGACCGACGGGGTGACCGCCTCCCGCGCCATCGGCTACCGGCAGGTGCTCGATCTCCTCGCGGGCCGCTGCAGCGAGGCCGAGGCCAAACAGTCGGCCGTCAACCGCACGAGACGATTTGCCCGCCGACAACTCGGCTGGTGGCGTCGAGACCAGAGGATTCGCTGGTTCGACGTCGGGGCACCGCACCTGGCCGATCGGGTCCTGGCCGATCCCGCGCCAGCGCTCTGGGGCGCGAGCGCCGAGTAGCCGCCTGCTTCAAGGCCCCTGTACTGTCAAAGGCTCCCTGAGGAGAGGAACCCCGGTGCGTAGCTGGTCGTTTGCCAAGGGTCACGGAACGATGAACGACTTCGTCATCATCACCGATCGTCACGCCATGCTGAACCCCGATGTCGCCGATGTGCGGTACCTGTGCGACCGCCGGATCGGCGTGGGCGGCGACGGAATGCTGCGCGCCATCAAGGCCTCCCGCCTGCCCGAATGGGACGGCGATCCCGACCTGTGGTTCATGGATTACCGCAACGCCGACGGGTCCATCGCCGAGATGTGCGGCAACGGCATCCGGGTTTTCGCCCGGTATCTGCTCGAGGAGGGATTGGCCTGGGGCAACAGCGTGCAGATCGCGACCCGGTCTGGTGTCCGGGAGGTGGCGGTGATCGGCGCCGACAGCTTTCGCGTCGAGATGGGCCCGGTGACAATCGATCCAGAGCCGGTCACCCTGCGCCTCGGCGACACCGAGTACACCGCCCTGGCGGTCGATGTCGGCAATCCCCACGCGGTCGTCCACGTCGACGACCCGAGGCTGCTCAATCTGGACCAGCCCCTGCAATGGAGCCCGGCCGACAGGTTCCCCGACGGGGTCAACGTGGAGTTCGTGCACAGCGACGCGGCGCGGCACCTCACCATGCGCGTCCTCGAGCGAGGAAGTGGCGAGACCAAGTCCTGTGGCACGGGCACCGTCGCCGCCGCGGCGGTCGCGGCACACCTGGCCGGGGAGTTCGAGCGCGGCGACGCTGCGGTGAGCTACCTGGTCGACGTCCCCGGGGGACGTGTCGCCGTCGAGTTCACCGGCGGTACCGCCTACCTCACCGGGCCCGCCGTCATCGTGGCTCGCGGGGATGTCAACCTGCCGCACCGAGACCGGGTCGAGGGCTGAGCGGGCCAACGAAGGTGGCGGGGGCGATAAATCCCTGGCCAAAGTTGGAGCGGCGTGGGAAAGTTGAACCAGCATGAGTGCACACCTAAACGATTCCCAGCCTGAGCTCGACGAGAAGGCCACCCGGCTCCGCCAGCAGTCCTACGACGACGAGCTCGGTTACGACGGCGGGCAAGAAGACTTGGCGGCGCGGCACTCGCTGCGCCGCGTCGCGGGGATGTCTACCGAGCTCCAGGACATCACCGAGGTCGAATACCGCAAGCTGCTCCTGGAGCGGGTGGTGCTCGTCAGCGTGTGGACCACGGGCACCCAGACCGAGATCGACAACGCCCTCGCCGAACTCAAGCTGTTGGCCGAGACGGCGGGATCTCAGGTCCTGGAGGCTCTGGTGCAGCGTCGCAGCAGGCCCGATCCCGCCACCTATATCGGCAGCGGCAAGGTCGCGGAACTTCGCGAGGTCGTGGTGGCTACCGGGGCCGACACCGTGATCTGCGACGGCGAACTGGCCCCCGCTCAGCTGCGCAACCTGGAGGACAAGGTCAAGGTCAAGGTCGTCGACCGCACGGCGCTGATCCTGGACATCTTCGCGGCGCACGCGAAAAGCGCCGAGGGCAAGGCCCAGGTGGAGCTGGCGCAGCTGCAGTATCTGAAGCAACGCCTGCGCGGTTGGGGCGGCAACCTGTCTCGCCAGGTCGGCGGCCGCGCCGCCGGGGGCGTGGGCATCGGTGGCCGCGGGCCGGGCGAAACGAAGCTCGAGACCGACCGGAGACGCGTCTACAGCCGCATCTCGCAGCTGAAGAACAAGCTGCGCGACATGGACGGCGACCGGGTGACCAAACGCGCCGAGCGAACACGCCACCGCATCCCGTCGGTAGCCATCGTCGGCTACACCAACGCCGGCAAGTCCAGCCTGCTCAACCGGCTGACCGGGGCCGGGGTCCTCGTCGAGAACGCCTTGTTCGCCACCTTGGACCCCACCACGCGGCGCACCGAGACCGGTGACAGCCGCGTCTACACCCTGACCGACACGGTCGGGTTCGTGCGTCACCTGCCCCACGATCTGGTCGAGGCCTTCGCCTCGACGCTGGAGGAATCCGCCGAGGCCGACCTGCTCCTACACGTCGTCGACGCGGCCGATCCCGATCCCGGCGGTCAGGTCTCGGCGGTCCGCGCGGTGCTGAACGACATCGACGCGGGCACGGTGCCCGAACAGCTGGTCCTCAACAAGATCGATCTGGCCGACGCGCAAACCCAGGCGGCGTTGCATACGCAATTCCCCGACGCGGTCTTCGTCTCGGCGCGTAGCGGCGAGGGCATGGGCCAGTTGCGTCAGGTGGTGGAGTCCCGGTTACCGCGCCCCGAGGTCGAGGTCCGGGCGCTCGTGCCGTGGGATCGCGGAGATCTCGTCGACAAGATCCATCGCACCGGCGAGTTCATCACCTCCGAACACACCCAAGACGGCACGCTCGTGGTGGCGTTGGTCCACCCCGAGCTGGCCGGGGAGCTGGAGTCCTACGCCGACTCCCCGGCCAACTAGGCGGGGCCTGTGCACGGGCGGCAAAATCTGGCGGAGAGGGGGTAATCTACAGCGGTGCCTGCCGACCCCACCCAAGCGACGATCTTGGCAACGGCCGTCCAGACTCTCGGCGGCCTGGCCCGCCCCGGGCAACAGCAGATGGCCCAAGCGATCGAGGATTCTCTGCAGGCCGGTCAGCATCTGCTCATCCAGGCGGGGACCGGCACCGGTAAGTCGATGGGTTATCTCGCCCCGGCCTTAGCCCGACTCGCAGCAAACCCCGACGAGCGCATCGTCATCGCCACCGCCACGTTGGCGTTGCAGAATCAGCTCGCCAAGCACGACATCCCCACCGCCCTCGAGGCCACCCGCCAGGTCACCGGCCGCCGGCCCAAGGCGGCGGTGCTGAAGGGCCGCTCCAACTACGCGTGCATGTTGCGGCTCCGTGATCAGGTGGAGGACCAAGACACCCTCCTGGGCGGGGTCGAAGTCGTCGAGGCCCTGCGCGATTCCGGCAGCGCACCCGACTCCGTCGTGGGCGCCGAGGTACTCGCGCTCCGGGAGTGGGCCGAGACCGAGGTGGCAGCCAAGGGATTGGCCGACCGCGACGACGCCCCCAGCCACGGCGCGCAGGCCTGGGCGCAGGTCTCCATTCCCGTGCGCGAGTGTCTGGGCGCCCAGCGCTGCACCTACGGCGACGTCTGCTTCGTCGAACGCTCCCGGGAGAAAGCCCGCTCGGCCGACCTCGTCGTCACCAATCACGCGTTGCTGGCCATCGACGCCATGCACGGCGGGACCGCGCTGCCCGAGCACTCCGCGCTCATCGTCGACGAGGCCCACGAGGTGGTGGCCCGGATCACCGGGGCCGCCTCGGACGAGCTGAGCCCCCAGTTGGTGGAACGCGTGGCGCGACGGACGCTGACCTGGCTGGATGACGACCAGGGTGAAGGCTTTCTCAAACAGGGCGAACTCCTCACCTCGGCGCTGGCCGCCGCCGAGGCAGGCGAGGTCGACGACGAGGGCCTGCGCCAAGCGCTGGCCCAACTGCGCGACGTGGCACGTGGCGTGGTGAGCGCCCTGGCCAAGGAGGCGGCCCAGGCGCCGCCGGAGAAGCGGCAGGCGGCCTCGGCGGTCAAAGAAGTCTTCGACATCGCCGAGCGGATGGCGGCCGGTTCGGCTCAGGACGTGCTGTGGGTGGTGGAGCGCGATCGCTCCGGGCGCGAGCTGCGCGTCGCGCCGCTCACCGTGGCCGGGTTGATGCGCGAGCGAATTCTGGCGCAGACGCCGACGGTGTTGACCTCGGCGACGCTGCGCATCGGCGGCGACTTCCTCAGTGCCGCCGGATCGCTCGGCCTGCGCCCGGACGAACGCACCGAGGATGTCAGCGCCGAACCCGAGGAAGACGAGCAGCTGTGGCGAGGCATCGACGTCGGCTCGCCCTTTGACTACCGCCAGCAGGGCATCACCTACGTGGCGAGCAAACTGTCCCCGCCGGGGCGCGACGGCATCTCCGCCGACGCGCTGGCCGAGATCGCGGAGCTGGTCTGGGCGGCGGGCGGCCGCACCTTGGGACTGTTCGCCAGCCAGCGCTCGGCCAAGCTGGCCGCCGAACACGTTCGCCGGGAGCTGCCGAAGATGACGACCCTGTGCCAGGGCGACGCCCAGCTCCCCGAGCTGACCAAACGCTTCACCAAGGACGCCGCCACGAGCCTGTTCGGCACCCTGTCGCTGTGGCAGGGCATCGACGTTCCGGGCGATACCTGCCGCTTGGTGATCATCGACAAGATTCCGTTTCCGCGGCCCGACGATCCGCTGATGCAGGCCCGGCAGCGCCGGGTGGCCGAGGCGGGCGGAAACGGATTCATGAGCGTCGCGGCCTCGCACGCCGCCCTCCTCATGGCGCAGGGTTCGGGTCGACTCATTCGCCGGCATAGCGATAGGGGAGTGGTGGCGATCCTGGATCCGCGGCTCATCACCGCGCGCTACGGGAGTTACCTGCGCGCCGGGATGCCGCCGATGTGGATGACCACCGATCGCGAGGTGGCGATCTCCGCCCTGCGCCGCCTGGACGCCCAGGGCGAGGAAGGCTAGCCGCGGGTCTACTCCCGGTGGACCATTAACTAGACGCGCCGACTAGATGCGCCGCATGACCGCGACGACCTTGCCCATGATCGAGGCATCATCGCCGTCGATCGGATCGTAGGTGGCGTTGTGCGGCATGAGCCAGACGTGATTGTCGGTCCGCTTGAGCGTCTTCACGGTGGCCTCGCTGCCTAGCAAGGCGGCCACGATATCCCCGTTGTTGGCGGTGGGCTGCTGGCGTACGACCACCCAGTCCCCGTCGCAGATGGCGGCGTCGATCATCGAGTCTCCGGACACCTCGAGCATGAAGAGCGTGCCTTCACCCACCAACTGTCGAGGCATCGCGAAGACGTCCTCGACTCGTTCCTCGGCGAGGATTGGCCCGCCCGCGGCAATACGGCCCACCATGGGGACGGCGACGGCGTTGGGGACGGCGTCGTTCATGCCGGACTCGTCGTACGGGGTCTCGGACTCCGATGGCTGTGCTGGCTCCGGCACCGGGGTCGACCCGGGCAACAACACCTCAAGCGCGCGCGGCCGGTTGGGGTCGCGGCGCAGGAACCCCTTGGCCTCCAGCGTCTTGAGCTGATGCGCCACGCTCGAGGAGCTTGCCAGCCCGACGGAGGTGCCCATCTCGCGGATGCTGGGTGGGTACCCCTTGCTCTCCACCGCATCGCGAATCACCTCGAGAATGCGGCGTTGGCGAGGGGTCAGACCGTCGGAGTCTGCCGGTCCATCGGGCAGCGGATGGACCGGCGCGCCGCCGGGGTTCCCTGCTGCCAAGCCGAGTTGCGCTGCGATGTCGGCGTTGCTGGGCCTGCCGCGCTTGGGCTTGCCTTGAGTGGGATCGCCAATTTGGTTCATGCGCTCAACGTTAGGAGAACCGAGACCGAAAATCAAACACCTGTTCGAGAAACTTTCGGCGTGTCGCCGGGTCGGCGGCAGCACGGTTCGATCGTGCCAGGAGGGTATCGCTGCACCGTCGAAGCAAAGAATGTCAGAGCCCCCTGATGGACTCTTTGGCATCGCCCCACGGTCGCGTAGAGCCGGGGTCGACTAGGTAACGAATCGAACACGTGTTCAGCCAGGCCTTGGCAATCGAACACATGTGCGGTAGACAAGATGCATCGAACACCCGTTCGACGCCTTCTCCAAGGAGTCAATCATGAGTACCTTGCTTGCAGATCCGGTCCGCGTGAGCGATCACGTGAGCGTGGCGCGGTCCTCGACCGAGCGAGTCTCTGGTTCCGCTGCTGCGGCCCGCAGTCGGGTGTCGGGTGGCGCCGCACCGACGCGCAAGCGGGTCAACAGGACCGGCCCCCGCGTGGGGCCACGAGGCCTGAGTTCTGGGCCGGCGCGCGCGGGAGTG
>JBBSOW010000054.1:0-20839 GCA_038259365.1 Propionibacteriales bacterium | reverse complement strand
GAGCGCGCCGAGCCCCGAACGTGGCTATTCAGTCAGCGGGCTCGGTTGTGGCGGTTCAGGTCGACGATGGCCAACACCAGACCGCCCCACAAGACCAGCATGGAGATAACCATCATGACGATCGCTGAGGTGCTCATCGGTCGGATCCCTTCTCTAGCAGAGTCGGTTCAATTTCGTGGCGGCCAAGTGGCACGCTGAGCGAGGTATCGGGGCGCCACCGCACCAGCGAGGCGAGGACGGCGAAGACGATGACGGCACCCGCCACTCCCCAGCCGAGCACCAGGAGCATCCAGGCCGGGTAACCCTCGTAGGGGGTAGCGGTGTCGGCGATGAACTGGTTGATCAGCACGAAGGCCAGCACGAGCGGGGTGATCCCGCCGATGAAGGCATACCAGAGCCGACCCAGCTTCAGCGAACCCGTCCGGTTCATGTGCTGGGCGAGGTCGGGCAGGGCGCGGGCCGCCCAGGCGACGGCGATGGTGCTCGCCACGGCGACGAGCAGGATGCCGAACTGGTTGACGAAATGATCCACGATGTCGAGCACGTAGACCCCGCTCGTGGTGCTGAAGAAGACCAGGCTGATCGCTGCGGACGGAAGGACGACCGCCAGCGTCGCCGCGACCCGGTTCAGCTCGAACTTGTCGCGGACCGCCGAGATGACGACCTCGATGACGCTGACGAGCGAAGTCAGGCCCGCCACCACGAGGGACCCGAAGAACAGCAGCCCGAGCAGCGCCCCCGCCGGGGCCTCGCTGATGATGGCCGGGAAGGCGATGAAGGCCAAGCCGAGCCCGCTCGTCGCGACCTCGCTGACCTCGACCCCGGAGGCCTGCGCCATGAACCCGAGCGCGGAGAAGACGCCGATCCCGGCCAGCAACTCAAAGCTTGAGTTTGCCAACCCGACGACGATTCCGGATCCCGTCATGTTGTTCTTGCGGCCGACGTAAGAGGAATAGGTGATCATGATCCCAAATCCCACCGAGAGTGAGAAAAAGATCTGACCGTAAGCAGCCGCCCACACCGAGGGGCTGGCCAAGACCGACCAGTTGGGCTCGAAGAAGGCGTTTAGGCCGGCGGTGGCGCCGGGCAGCAGGACCGCCTGGACGAGGCCCACGAAGGCGAGCACCAGGAGGGGGATGAAGACAATCGAGAGCCAGCCGATGCCGCGCTTGACCCCGAGCACGAGAACCAAGAGCACGATCGCCCACACGATGGCCAGCGGGATGAGGACTCCCGGCACGAACTCGGCGGTGAGGCCGGGGTCGCCGGCCTTGAGGAAGTCGCCGAAGAAGAACGCCTCGGGGTCTGAGCCCCACGCCTGGTTGACCGAGAAGCCGGTAAAGCGGACGGCCCAAGCCACGACGGCGGCGTAGTAGACCGCGATCATGAAGCAGATCCCGACCTGCCACCAGCCGAACATCTGCAGCTTCCTACTGATCCGGGCGAACGCCAACGGCGCCGAACCTCGGTTGCGGTGACCCAAGGAGTAGTCCAAGAGCAGGAAGGGCAACCCGGCGGTGACCAGAGCCACCAGGTAGGGAATCAGGAACGCTCCGCCACCGTTTTCATAGGCGACGTAGGGGAATCGCCAGATGTTGCCCAGGCCGACGGCCGAGCCGACGGCGGCCAGGATGAATACCCGTTGCGACGAGAAGGACCCGCGGGTCTCAGCCGCGGACGACGTTGTACTCATGGAACTCCTGACCACGCTGCAGCACTCCGGGCGCACCAGGACGGGGCCACAGAGCCGCGATTGAACGAATGGAAAGCACTACCCTCTCAAGAGACTCGGCCTCGCACCCGCTGCGTCCGCTAGGTGAACAGGCGCCCGCAGAACGACCCTTAAGCGGCGGAACGCTGTTGGCCCATCGGGGTGCGCGGCCCGAAGCGTCGATAGCCCAGCCAAAAGCTCCCTCCGAGGACGAGGGCGAGAATCACAGCAAGGACGCCGCTGCGTTCCGGCCACAGCCCCGTGAGAAGGAGCAACGCCGGCACGGCCGCGGTCAGCCAACCTTCTACCACACACACGAAGCCAGTGAACCGCTCGAGCTGGGTGTGGCCGCGTCCCAGCAACAAGAAGAAGAGCGTCCACAAGAAGGCCCACGCCAGCCAGATCACCGCGAACGCGGCATCGCCATTCTTCACGAGGCTGAGAACGGAAAACACGATCGCGCAGATCACGACGAACAGGCTGAACCACCCCAACCCCGCCGGATCCAGCCCGAAGGCCAGGTTGCACGCCACGTAGAGGTAGGTGAAACCGAACAGGTAGAGACCCGAGGCGAACAGGATGGTCTCGGAGTTGCCGTTCGAGCTCATGATCAGGTACGTGGGGGTCACCACTTGGAGCAGTCCGACGAAGGCGTTCAACGGGATGGTGGCACGGTCCTCCACCACCCCCAGCAACATGAGGCCGTTGATGAACAACACCGCACCCACGAAGAGCAAACCCACGTTGTCCACTGCAGACGTCTCCAAACTCGACACTATTTGAGAACGAGGCTAGCGAAGAACGGCCGGGTCCACATTGCGCGCCCCCACGCTCGGTAGCGAACCCGCGCGGCACTACCCCTGGCCCCTTCGGCGGCGGGGCTAGGCGACAATGGGCCCATGGGGGCTACCGCGTTGCACGCTTCGACCCAGCCGGAGGTGCAGCGGGCCCACAAGCACTCGTCACTGCGTAGATGGGTGACGACGTGGGGGCGTGCCGGGGTCATCGCGTCCGCGTTCGCGCTCCAACTGCTCCTTCTCGTCGCCGTCGTGACCTTCTTCGCCGAGTGGTCCTCGACGATCCTCGGCGTCCAGACCGCGTTGGCGCTCATCGTCGTGCTCTCGATCCTGAACGGACGCCGCGAAGCCACCTACAAGCTGGCGTGGATCATCCCGGTGCTCACGGTCCCGCTCTTGGGCGCAGCGTTCTACCTGTTCTACGGCGCGGCCCTCACGACGAAAGCGCAACGGGCCCGGCTCGACGCCGCCACCGAGCGCGCCGGTGAGGCCCTCCGGCTGATGTCCGCACTCAGGCTCACCCCCGGTGAGATCCCTGCCCTGGTCGAGAGGCAGTACACCTACCTGGAAAACACGAGCCAATACCGCCTCTTCGAGGGCACGGACACCGCCTACTACCCGCTCGGTGAGCTTGGTTTCGACGCCATGATCGAGGCTATTGGCGCCGCCGAGCACTACGTCTTCGCGGAGTACTTCATCGTCGAGGGCGGCACGATGCTCGACCGGCTCATCGGCGCCCTCGAGGCCAAAGCCTCCCAGGGCCTGGACGTGCGGTTCCTCTACGACGACCTCGGCAGTTTCTTCACGCTGCCGATGCAGTTCAAACAGCGGTGCGAGGAAGCGGGGATCGCGGTCATCCCCGTCAACCCGGTGGGCCTGGGGTTCACCTTGACGTTCCAAAACCGTGATCACCGCAAGATCCTGAGCATCGACGGCAAGGTGGCCTTCACCGGCGGCATCAACATCGCCGACGAGTACATCAACGAGATCGAGAGGTTCGGTCATTGGAAGGACACCGTCCTGCGCCTGGAGGGGCCCGGAGCGTGGGGTCTCACGGTCATGTTCTTGCAGATGTGGGAACTGGTCAGCCGCTCGGAGGTGGCTTACGCCACCTTTCTCCCCCAGCCCGCCGCTGTCGAGTCCAGTACAGCCACCGGCACCCCCGGAGCGGCCGGCTCAGCTCTGCCCGTGGCACGCGGCGTAGGCGTGGGCGGCAAGGGGCTGGTGGTGCCTTTCGACGACTCACCCTTCGATGAGAAATCGCTCGGGTCCGACAATTACCAACAGCTCATGCAGGCGGCCACCCGCAGCGTGGACATCTTCACGCCCTACCTCGTCCTCAGCGATGCGATGGTGGCCCAGCTGGCCGCCACCGCCCACTCCGGGATCCGGGTGCGCATCGTCGTGCCCGGCATCCCGGACAAGTGGTACGTGGACCTGGCCACCCACTCCTACTACCACCCGCTCATGGACGCCGGGGTCGAGATCTACGAGTACACGCCGGGCTTCATCCACGCCAAGTCCATGCTCGTCGACGACCGCCTCGGGATGGTCGGCACCATCAACTTCGACTTCCGCAGCTTCTACCTCCACCAGGAGTGCGCGGTCTGGATGTACGACACTCCCGCCCTGGTCGAACTCCGACGCGACGTGGAGGCCACCTTGGCCGTGTCGCGGCGCATCACCACCGACGATCTCACCGATAGCAACGTGTTCAAGCGCCTGCTGCAGGCCGTGCTGAGGGTATTCGCCCCGCTCATGTGACACCGTCCCCCGCGAGAATGACCGCGCGAGGGTCATTGGCCCGCATCGGGTTCGAGGAACAGCGCCGGGACGCTCAGGTTTTCCGTCCTCGGGGCCGGGGCACGTACCATCGGGGCACGACCTCCGCTCGATCGAGTCAGTGGTCAGGGTCTAAGCCTTCACTGCCATGGGAGAGGATGCCGGTGCAGCTCGTCTCCGCGCTCAAGCGGCTCTGGCGCCATCGACTTTTTCGACGCCTGCTCGCCGTCCGGGTGGCCACCCAGGCCTCCGACGGAGTGCTGCAGGTGGGCATGGCCTCCTACGTGTTGTTCTCCCCCCAACGCCAGCCCGACGCGTGGTCGATCGCGACCGTGCTGGCCATCACCCTGTTGCCGTTCTCGGTCCTCGGCCCCTTCGTCAGCGTCGTCCTCGATCGCTGGAACCGTCGCCAGGTGATCGTGTGGTGCGACGGGGTTCGCATCCTGCTCGCCCTGGGCCTGGCCGCCCTCATCCTGTTCGGCGCGGGCGGTGCTGCGTCCATGGCGGGCTTCTACGCCCTCGTGTTGGTGGCCATGTCGGTGAACCGGTTCCTGCTGGCGGGGCTCTCGGCGGCGCTGCCGCACACCATCGACCCTGATGAATACCTGATCGCCAATTCCGTGATGCCCACCGTCGGCCCGGCGGGGGTCATCTTCGGTGCCGCGGTGGCGGCGGGGACCCGGCTCGGGCTGGGCCCCGTCATCGGCACCACCGCCGCAGACGCGGCCGTCTTCGCCATCGCGGCGATCGGGTTCGTCGTCAGCGTCGTGTTGGCTCTGCGCATCGGACGCCATCAGCTCGGCCCCGACGAGGTGCGCGCCCCTCGGGCGGGAGAGGTCATCTCCGGGCTCACCGCGGCCTTCACCCACCTCGCCCAGCGCCGCCCGGCCGCGCTCGGGTTGGGCGTCATCGGGCTGCAACGGATCGCCTACGGGGTCGTCACGGTGGCAGTGATCCTGGTCTACCGCAACTACTTCCACGAGGTCGCCGACGTCGACGCGGCGATGGGCGATCTGAGCATCTGGGCGCTTGCCACCGGTGCCGGTTACGTGCTCTCGGCCGTCCTCACCCCGCCCATGACCGCCCGCCTCGGGGTGCGCCGTTGGATGGTCGTCCTGCTCGTTGCGATGGCGGTGTTTCAGCTGTTTCCCGGCACCATCTTCCTACGCTGGACCCTGGTGATCGCCTCGTTCCTGCTCGGGCTGGGCTCGCAATCGCTGAAGATCTGCGTCGACACGCTCGTGCAGGCCCACGTGGACGACGAGTTCAAGGGCCGGGTCTTTGTCATCTACGACATGATCTTCAACGCCGCGCTGGTCGGCGCGGCCGTGCTCGGCGCGTTGATCCTGCCGGTCGACGGGGTGTCGGTGCCGATCTTCGTCGGCGTTGCCGTCGCCTTCGCACTCGTGGCGGTGTTGTTCTCGCTGCTCAGCCGACGGATCGGTGGCGAGGTGTTCAACCGCGGCACCGAAGATCTCACCGCTGCTGCTGCTCCCACCAGTTCTTGAGGACCTCGCTCGCTTCCGCCTCGTCGACGGGGCCGTGCTCCAGGCGATGCTCGAGCAGGAACTTGTAGGCCGAGCCCACCTCTTTGCCGGGCGGGAGGCCCAGGATCGCCATGATCTGGTTGCCGTCGAGGTCAGGCCGGATGGCGTCCAGCTCCTCGGCCTGGCTCAGCTCTTCGATGCGCCATTCCAGCTCGTCGTAGGCCGTGCGCAACCGGGCCGCCTTGCGGGCGTTTCGGGTGGTGCAGTCGGCCCGGGTGAGGACGTGCAGGCGCTCCAGCAGGGGCCCCGCGTCTCGGACGTAGCGGCGCACGGCCGAATCGGTCCAATTCCCGTCCCCGTAGCCGTGGAAACGCAGATGCAGTTCCACCAGCTTCGAGACAGCCTTGATCTCGGATTCGGAAAAGCGTAGCGCCTTCATCCGCTTGCGCGTCAGCTTGGCGCCCACGATGTCGTGATGGTGGAACGACACCTTCCCGGCGTCCTCGAACCGGCGCGTGGCCGGCTTGCCGATGTCGTGCAGCAGCGCGGCGAGGCGGTTGATCAGGTCGGGGCTTTCGTCGAGCCGATCCTCCAGCTCGATGGCCTGCTCCAGGACCGTGAGGCTGTGCTCGTAGACGTCCTTGTGGCGGTGGTGTTCGTCGCGCTCCAGCTGAAGGGCCGGCAGCTCGGGCAACACATAACCCGCCAAGCCGGTGCTCACGAGCAGATCCAACCCGGCGCGGGGCTGATCGGTGAGCAGCAGCTTGGTCAACTCGTCACGCACCCGCTCGGCCGAGATGATCTCGATGCGCTGGGCCATCGACGCCATCGCCGACACCACCTCCGGGGCGGGCCGAAACCCCAGCTGGGAGGTAAAGCGAGCCGCCCGCAGCATCCGCAACGGATCGTCGGAGAAGGATTGGTTCGCGGTGGCGGGGGTGGTGATCAGCTCGGCGGCCAGATCGTCCAGGCCGTGGTGCGGATCCACGAACTCCCCCATCACGCCGACGCTGCCGGCTCCGGGGCTGCGGACCTCGATGGCCATCGCGTTGACGGTGAAGTCGCGACGCAGCAGGTCTCCGCTCAGGGTGTCGCCGAAATGCACCTCCGGCTTACGCGAATCGCTGCGATAGAGGTCGGAGCGGAAGGTGGTGATCTCGATGTCCCAGTCGGGCCCGCCCTGGCGACCGGCCACCTTGGCCCCGATGGTGCCAAACGCGCGACCCACGTCCCAGGTGGTGTTGGTGAAGGACTTGAGCAGCTTCTCGATCTCGTCCGGGCGGGCCGAGGTGGTGAAATCCAGGTCGTTACCCAGATGGCCCAGCAGCGCGTCGCGCACCGATCCGCCGACGAGGAACAGCGGGTGCCCCGCCGTCTCGAAGAGCTCGGCCAACCGCCCCACGGCGGGGGTGATCCGCAACATCTGCGCGACCGCGTTGGCTTGGGCTTGAGTCAGACTAGGCACGCCGAGCCATCTTACCCGCCGCGCGTCGGCACGGCCGACTCCCGGCAGCCCGCTCGATCTAGTGTTTCGCGCTCAGGTCCTATCCCGAGCGTGCAACATGCACCCGAGCCAGGCCAGCAACATACTGAGCGCGCTGACCAAACCCAAGCGGCTGCACCAATAGCGAGCAATGGTGGCGTCGAACTGAACACGGTGCAGGGAACGACGAAGCGCCGACCTCGGCTCATGGTGTGGTGGGCGTAAAGGCGGAACTCGAACGCGAAGCGGACGAGGCTCCGCCACGGGCAAGAGCCGAGGTCGGCGCGCAGTCGTGGGCAAGAGCCGGGTTCGGACCGCAGTCGTGGGCAAGAGCCGGGTTCGGCCCGCAGTCGTGGGCAAGAGCCGGGTTCGGACCGCAATCGTGGAACCGAGGCCGGCCCGCAGTCGTGTAACCGAGGGCCCGCACGCAGCGTGAAGCCGAGCCCGGCGCGCAGCCATGGAACCGAATCCGGCGCGCAGTCTTGGAGCCGAATCCGGCATCAGCCGAGCCAGGCCACCTAGGATGGGCGGGTGAATGCCACCACCCGCTCCCTGCCTGAACGGGTGCGATTTCGGCGGCCGCAGCGGCTGTTGCGGGTCTTCCGCGTCGCCTTGATGGCCGGGCTGATGCTCGTGATCGGGTGCGTGGGATCGCCAGTGGCCCTGGCCGAGGAGGGTGCGAACCCTGTCCGGATCGAGATAACGGCACTCACCCCCAGTACCCTCGGCCCGGCGGACACCCTCAGCGTCAGCGGGAGGATCATCAACGTCAGCGACCAGGCCATCGGTATCCCCCAGGTGCTGTTGTGGCGATCGGGGGCTCCGCTACGGACGAGGCAGGACCTGGATTCCGCCCTCGTCTCGGAGCAGACCTCTCCCGTGGGTAGCCGGGTGACCGTCCCTGGCGCGTATACCGAAGACTTGGGACAAGAGTTCGCCGTCGGCGCGAGCGCCACCTTCACCGTTTCCGCCAGCGTCGACGAACTCGGCTTCGGCGCCGAAGGCGCCGCCTACCTGGTCGGCGTCCAGATGCGAGGAGTATACGGAGGACGCAACCAGACGGTGGGGCGCGCCCGCACCCTCGTGCCGTTCGGAGCGGCAGATCCCGTCGAGTTGACGACGGCGGTCCAGCTCGATTCCCGCCCCTCGCTCGCCACCGACGGAACCTTCACCGACAACCACCTTGAGCAGGAGGTGGCTCCCGGGGGCCGCCTCAGCGAGCTCCTAGCCGCGGCCTCGAGAAAGGGAGTCAGCGTGCTGATCGATCCGGCCCTTCCGGAGCAGGTCCGCGCCATGACCGGCAAGTATCGGGTTCGCACCGGCGCGGGAGTCGTCGAAGGCACCCAGCAAGGCAACGCCAGCGCGTGGTTGCGAAGCTACGAGGCGCTGACCGGGGATCGCTGGCGGGTGCCCTACGCCCATCCCGATCTCCTCGCGCTGGCCAGGCACTCCAAGACCGACCTCTTGAAGTACACCCTCGCGGCCGGGAAGCGGGATAAAAGCACCGAGAAGCTGCCCCTGGCGGTCATCGCGGCCGGCGGCTGGGCCGATCGGAGTTCGCTGAGGCTGGCTGCCACGTTGGAGCCCGCCGTCTTCTTCCTCCACGACGCGGCAGTCTCGACCCCCTTCGGCAGAAGCTCCGTGGCCCCCAAGACCACCCTGGTCAACTACGGATCCGCCTTCCTCGAGGGGGGCCCGAGCCCGGCGCCGCAGAACACCACGCTGCAGGCCAGGCAGCGGCTGCTCGCCGAGCTCTTCCTCACCGAGTCTCCGCGTTCGCGCGTCCTGCTGGTGAACTCCGTCGAGGCCACCCGGGTATTGTCCATCCTGGACGCGCCGTGGCTCAACAGAGTCGAGCTCGACGAGGCAATCCCGACCAAGCCCCCGGCGTGGCCGGGCGAGCTGAACTCCGGCCCCTCCCCTAACCAGCCGGTCCCGGAGCCTCTGAGCGCCAAGCAGCTGAAGCAGGCACAGAAGCTGGCCGAGACCTACGCCACCATCGCCGACCTGCAAGGCGACTCCACGGCAGTCGAGTCCGACGGTGCGGCCGTCGTCGCGAAGGCGATCTCGAGCTGGTGGCGCGGGTTGCGGGCGGAATCCGCCGGCTTCGTCGACAATGAGTTGACCCGGTTACGCAAGCAGCTCAACGGGACCTCGGTCCGTCTCAGCACCCCCCCGCCGGTGGTGATGGCCGGACGGGACGGCCACTTCCCGATCAGCGTGACCAACGACCTCGACGTGGGTGTGACGGTTCAGGTGGTCTTCACCGCCGACAACCCTCAGCGCCTGCGAATTCCCAAGATCACCGATGTCGAGGTCGGCGCCGGGGAGTCGGTCACCCTCAACGCCGCCCCGCACGCCAACAGCAACGGCACCTACGCCGTGCGGGCCCAGCTGAGAACTACCGGCGGGGAAGACATCGGCAAGTCCAAGTCCATCACGGTCGAGGCCAGCAACGTCGGCAAGGCCGGTTGGATTCTGGTCATTGGGGCGGGCGTGATACTCATCGGGGGCACCGTGCTGCGGATCCGTCAGGTTCGTCGCGGCGAAACAGTCCGTCGCGGTAAAACCGGCGGGTCGGGTTCGACAACCGGGGTGGGGCAGTGAGCCAGGAAAACAACCGGTCGTTGGTCTCGGCCAGCGCGGTCATGGCCGCCGGCACGATGCTCTCGCGCATCCTGGGTTTCGCCCGGGCGTTCTTGATCGCCTACGTGCTCGGCAACGGCACCCGCCAGGTGGAGATGTTCTCCATCGCGAACACCATCCCCACCAGCCTCTACATCCTCTTCGCCGGTGGGGCGTTGAACACCGTGCTGGTGCCGCAAATCGTGCGGGCCACCAAGAACGACGCCGACGACGGGATCGCCTACACCAACCGCATCATGACGGCCTTCTTGGCCATCATCGCCGCGATCACCCTAATCGTGACCCTCGGCGCTCCGTTCATCATCAGTATCTACACCGCCGACGGCTGGCGCGACCCGTCCCTGGCCGCCCAGTACGAATCCATGGTGACGCTGGCCTACCTGTGTCTGCCCCAGGTCTTCTTCTACGGCGCCTTCTTCCTGGCCGGTCAGGTGCTCAACGCCCGCGGCCGGTTCGGGCCGATGATGTGGGCGCCCATCGCCAACAACCTCGTGTCCATCGTGATCTTGGGCGCCTACGTGCTCATCTGGCCCCCCGGAGGCAACCGGATGGGGCCGTTCACCTCCACCCAGGAGCTCGTCCTCGGGGGCGGTGCGACGCTCGGCATCATCATCCAGGCGGCCATCTTGATCCCCTTCCTCAAGGCCGCCGGGTTTCGCTACCGCCCACGCTTCGACTTTCGCAATACCGGTCTGGGCCACACCTTCAGCCTGGCCAAGTGGACGCTGGGTTTCGTCGCGGCCAACCAGCTCGTGCTCGTGGTGGTGAACCGGCTGGCCAGCAGCGCCACCACGGAGGGCCCCGGTGCCGGCATCACCGCCTACAACAACGCCTACCTGTTGTGGATCCTGCCGCACTCGCTGATCACGATCTCTCTCGCCACGGCGATGCTGCCCTCGGCCTCGCGGATGGCGGCCGCCGGCGACCTGGCGGGGGTGGGCCGCGAGACGACCAACACGATCAAGCTGGCGACCACGCTGCTGCTGCCCGCCTCGATCGCCTTCCTCGTGCTCGCCGATCCCATTGCCCGGCTCCCGTTCGGCAACGGCGAAGGAGCCGACGACTATCGCTTCATCTCCTACGCGCTCATCGCCTTCGCCATCGGTCTCGTCCCCTTTACCATCCAGTACGTCTGCCTGCGAGCCTTCTACGCCCTCGAGGACACCCGCAGCACCTTTCTCCTCCAGCTCGTCATCGCCGCCGTGAACGCCGGCCTGGCCGTAGTGTTCGTCATGGTGGTCAACCGTCCCGGGTTCGTGGCCGCGGGGTTGGCTCTGGCCTACTCGTTGTCCTACGTCATCGGCGTCTTGATCTCGTTCCGGCTGCTCAAGAAGCGCCTCCCCGAGCTTTCCGGGGTAGCGGTCCTCCGCCATCTCGTGCGGGTCGGCCTGGCCATTGCGCCGGGCATCGTAGTGGCCTGGGCCATCACCGCCCTGCTATCCCGCTGGTCCGACAGCCGACTCGTGCTCGCTCTCGCACTGATCCTGGCCACCGTCTCGGCGGTCGGGATCTTCATCGTCATGGCCAGGGTCTTACGGATCAGCGAGGTGGGCGACATCCTGGACGTCATCCGGCGGCGCGGCGGGGGTGCCAAGCCCACCGACGCCGACGAGGATGCCCACTTGGCAGAACTCACCGACGAGACCCAAGCCATGACGGGGTTAGACGCTCCACACTCCGCGGAGCACAATGAGTTCAGGACCGGCGAAGAGTCCAACGCCGGCGGACCGGCAGAAGGCGAGGAGACAGCGGTGGGGCAGGCAGGTGGCGAGGACGCGGTGTCCGACGTCGGGGACGACACCCAGATCTTCGACCCCTACGCCGTCGACGACGAGCACGGCGGGGGCCCCTCCACGCCCCACTCGCCGTCATCCTCCTCGGCTCCCCGGTCCGGACAGGTCCTGGCGGGGCGCTATCGCCTCGACGAGATCGTGGCCGACCGCGGCAACACCTCCACCTGGCGGGCCTTCGATCAGGTGCTCTCCCGCGCGGTGCTGTGCCACGTCCTGCCTTCGGAGGATCCGCGCACCCCGAACCTGTTGGAAGCGGCGCGGCGCTCGGCCGTGGCGACCGACTCCCGCTTCCTGCGCGTGCTCGATGCGGTCCACAGCACTGAGGAGGGGACGGGCTCCTACATCGTGTGCGAATACGCCCCCGGCCAGTCCGTCGAGGTGCTGTTGGGCCAGGGCCCGCTCAGTTCCTTGGAGGCCGCCTGGCTGACGCGCGAGCTCGCCGACGCCCTCTCGGCGATGCACGCCCAAGGCCTCTACCACCAGCGCATCAACCCCGACACCGTCGTGATCACCCCGGCCGGCAACGTCAAGATCGTCGGTTTCTTGCTCGAGGCCGTGATGGACCCGGAGGAACAATCCTCTCCCGAGGTGGAAGCCGAGCAGGTGGACGTGCAGGATCTCGGCCGCATGCTCTACGCCACTTTGGTCTCAAGGTGGCCCGGCCAGGAGGCCTTCGGATTGCCCAAGGCGCCCAGCGAAGGTGGGCGGCTGCTCACCCCCCGCCAGGTGCGGGCTGGGGTCTCGCCGGCGCTGGACCGGATTTGTGAGCAGATCCTGGCCGATTCACTGCGCCACAACGAGCCCCGGTTACGCAGCGCCAACGACGTCGTCGACGCCCTCTCCAAGGTGCTCGGTACCGCCGACGCCGCGCACGACCTCGAGCGCCGGGTCAAGCATCCGGTGCCCCTAGCCGGCAGCGACCCCGGTCGTGTCACCGAAACGGTTCAGCTCGAGCGGAATCGGCGCGATGGCCTTGCGTCCGCGGAGACGCTGGGGAGCGGCCGGGACGCCCACGAGGACACCGCCGACCAGGACCTCGTCGACGACCCGGCCGGGGGCGAGCAGCAGACTTCGCGGCGTCCGGCCGGTAAAACGCCCATTCGCGAGGAGCGGCTGCCGATCAGCGAGTTCCCTCGGGCCAAGGCCCAGCCGGAATCCAACCGCCGCTGGCTGTTGATCCTGCTGGCGGTGCTGGCATTGGCGGTGGTGTTCGGCCTCTTCAGCGTCGCCTTCCGTCAAGGTTTCGGCACCCTGGGCGACGCGCCGGATAGGTCTGCGTCGGCCGCGGCCAGCGTGACCCCGGGACCGGTGCCGATCGTCGCGGGCACCGATTTCGACCCGCAGGGCGACGACGGCACGGAGAACACCAATGAGGTGCCGCGCGCCTACGACGGCGACGCCGGGACCAAGTGGGAGACCCTCACCTACCGCGGCACCTCCAAGTTCGGCAACCTCAAGGACGGGGTTGGCCTCATCGTGGATCTCGGTCAGGTGCGCGAGGTGCGCGAGGTGAAGCTGCGGCTTGACCCCGGTGCCGATCTGGAAATCCGGGTTCCCGCCGAGTCCGGCCTGACCGAACCGCCAAAGAGTTCGGCGGAACAGTGGCGCGTGGTGGCCAGCGAATCGAAGGCGGGCCAGAACACCGACGTCACCCTGGACGAGCCCGCCGCGGCCCGCTTCGTGTTGGTGTATCTCACCGACCTCCCACCGGCCCCTGGTGGCTTTCAGGGCGGGATCTACGAGGTCCAGGTCAGCCAGTAGTTCGGCGCCGGCGGCTCGGCTTGGGACACGTCAGGCGAAGCGTTTGCGGTTGGAGGCCAAGACGGCCGCCGCCGCGGCCCCGTGTTCGTTGAGGGCGGCCTTGGGATCGCGCTGGTCGAGGACCACCTGGCGCACCGCGGCGTACCAGGGCGCCATCACCTCAGAGATGCCCGGGACGGCTGGAATGAACCGCGCCTGCGGTAGCTGGAGGGCCAGGCTGGCCATGGGTAACCGTTGGAACTCCGCTGAATCGCGTACGGTGTTCAGGGCGGGGATCTGTCCGCCGGCGGCCCAATCGAGCCCGCGGTTAATCAGCCAGACACAGAATATTTCCGCGGCCTCCAGCTCTCGCTCCGTGGCGGGCGAACTCCCGGGCAGCACGAGCTGATGAGACCCGGCCCAGGCGGCCGCCGTCCCGCCGATGTTGGGCAGCCGCGCCAGGTGCCACCTGAGCTCGGGGAGCTTGGCGAGTGGCTCGATCTGCGCGCCGGTATCCCACCGGAACATGGCGTCGCCACGGATGAAGGCGGAGAGATCGGGGCGTGGGGCCGTCTCACCGGGTTGGGGCGAGTATCCGAGTTCGACGAGATCGCGGTACCAGGTCAGCGCCTTCAGTCCCGCCTCGCCGGCCCAACCCAGCTCGTACCCATCGTTGACGATCACCTGCCCGCCGAACTGGGACAGCAGGCTCAGCGCGCTGATGCCACCGGGGAGGGGATTGGGCGATACCCAGTGCCCTCGAATGCCGCGAGATTTCGCCGCCTCGAGAGCCGCCAGATAGCCGGCGGCGTCCACCACGGGTACGGCCGGATCCAGCCCCGCCTTGGCCGCCGCCTCCTGGTTGACGAACAAACCGACGGTGTTGAGGTCCAGCGGCACCGCGTAGCGCGCGTCGCGATAGACCCCAGCCGCCCACAGGCTGGCGGGAAACGTGCTCGCCTCGTAGCCGTTGTTGGCGGCGAGCGCGTCCATCGGCTGCAAAAGATTGCGGGCCGCGAAGGTCGGCACCTGCTCCAGCTGAATCGCCGCCACCTGCGGAGCCTTTCCGAGCCGGGCGGCCTCGGTGAGGTCTCGGTGCAGCTCATCCCAGGGGCGAGCGCTGTAGTCGACGGTGATGTCGGCGTGCTCGACGTTGAATCTCGCCACCAACGCTTGCATCGTCGGTCCCGAGCCACCGGTGAACCCGGTCCAAAATTGCAGGTTCACCTGCTTGCCGGTGCGCTTGGCCGGGCTCGAGGGTGCCGACTGCTGAGGTGGCGCGACGCTTGGCGTCGGTGGATTCTCACCGGTGCAGGCGGCCAATCCCAGGCCGGCCGCCCCCGCCAAGAGGCCACGCCTGGAAAGCGTGGTGCGTCCCCAGCCCATCGGCCACCACCCTTCCTGCCGTGCGCGTTCTCGCCCGATCGTAGCCTAGCTCGCTACCTCCGGATGAGACTCCATGCTCGAGTAGTGGCAACAGAGCCGGCGAGCGAGTGGTCGACGGCGGCCGAGACGGTCACCGGCCTGTTGCCGCGCCTCGCCTGTCGATCAGCACCGATCCGGACTTCATCCGGATCACGAGCACCAGCACCGACGACCCACCCGCCACGGACGCCCGAAAGCAGTAGGGCCGGGCGCAAGGACTGCTGCCCGGCTCTACTGGGATCGGCGTACTGGGGGGAGACCAGTTACTTGTTCGTGCCCTGGGAGACAGAGCCTTGTAGCTGACGTTGGAAGATCAGATAGACGATCAGCACGGGTATGACGGTGATGACCGCCGCCGCGAAGAGCGCGCCGTAGTCCACCGAGTAGCCCGCCTGAGACGCGAACGCCGCCATGCCCTGGGTGAGCACGTAGTTGTCGCGGTTGGTGTTCAAGGCGATCGGAAGCAGGAACTGGTTCCACAGGCCGACGAAGTTCAAAATCGCAACCGTCGCGAGGCCAGGCTTGGCCATCGGGAGCATCACCGAGAAGAACGTGCGCCACTCCCCGGCCCCGTCGATCGCCGCGGCCTCCGAGATGGACTTCGACAGCGACCGGAAGAAGGCGTAGAGGAAGAACACCGTGAAGGGGAACGCGAACGAGGCATAGGTGATGATCAGCCCGGGAAGCGTGTTCAATAGCCCGATGCCCTTGAGCACGAAGAACAGCGGCACAATGGCCAAGAACACGGGGAAGGTCAGCCCCGCCAGCATGAGGTAGTAGAGCAGCCGGCTGCCGGGGAAATCGAACCGCGCCAGCACGTAGGCGGCCATGGAACCGAACATCATCGTCAAGAAGAGCGCGCAGGCCACCACGATGACGGTGTTGAAGAAGAAGCTGCCGATCCCGGCGGTGGTCCACGCGTTCGCGTAGTTCACGAACTGCAGCTTTGCGGGCAGCTTGAACGGGGAGGCGAAGATCTCCGAGGTGGTCTTGAACGAGGAGAGCACCACCCACAGCATCGGGACGATCACAAGAGCCGACCACAGGATCAGCACCCCGTGCGAAAGGGCGCCGACGGCCCTGTCGCCGCCGGTGACCTTCTCGTGCCTGAGCTCGGTCTGGTCCACACCGGCCCCGTGCGTGGTCTGGTCCTGCGTGGTTTCGTCGTGCGTGTCGAGACTCATTCCCCCACCTCGTTCCTTCCACCGGTCAACCGGTTTATCGCGAATACCAACCCCGCATAGACCAGCGTGATCGCGGCCAGGAGCACGCCCATGGCGCAGGCGTAGCCGAACTGCCCCCTGGTGAACGCCGTCGTGAACAACTGCTGGCTCATCACCAGGGTGGAGTTTTGCGGCCCGCCACCGGACTCGAGAGCCGCCATGTAGACGTAGAGGTCGATGGCCAAGATGCCCATGTAGATCATCGACGTCTGCACGTTCTCGCGGATCAGCGGGAGCGTGATCGAGACGATGGTGCGAAACCTCCCGGCCCCGTCGATGCGGGCCGCCTCGAAGATCTCCCCCGGCACGCCCTTGATCGCGGCGATGAACAACACCATATAGAACCCGATGAGGCCCCAGACGACGACGAACATGACCGCCAACCGGGCCGTATAGATACTGCCCAGCCAGGCGAAGGAGGAGAAGCCCTCGAAGCCGATCTGGGTGAGGAAGCCGTTAAGCAGCCCGGCGCTGGGATCATAGATCTGCTGCCAGATGATCCCGATGACGATGGCCGGGATCACGTAGGGGAAGAACGACACGACCCGGTAGAAACTGGAGAAGCGTAGCCCCTTGATGTTGCCGTGGCTGGGCCCGCCAACGGTGATGAAGCTGGCGAAGATCAGCGCCACCACCAACGTGACGAGCGGCAGCACGGCGGCGAAGATGATGCTGTTCCCCATCGACTTCAAGAAGATGTCGTCGTTGAACAGCTTGCGGTAGTTGTCGAAGGCGATGAACGTCATCTTCGGCGAGAACCCACTCCAGTTGGTCAGGGAGTAGTAGGCGGCCTGGAGGAACGGCGAGACCACGAACGTGAGGTAGCACGCCACCGGCAGGATCAAGAAGACGAGGAAGAAGCTGACCTTGTCACCCGTCAGGTTACGCCGCCGCCACGACTTCGACGTCAGGGTCTTCGGCTTGGCCGGCCCCCCCACGGTCGCGGTCTCGGTGCTCACTTGATCTCGACCTTTTCGATCGAGTCGTCGTCAGCCACCCGATCCGTGATGCCCTGCAGGCCCTTGGTCAGCTCGCTGACCGAGGATCCGCCCTGCATGAACGTGTTCCACAACACCAGCATATCGGTGTTCATGCCGTACAGATCGACAAACTGCCAGGAGAACACGTTCTCCCCGGCCGCCTCCAGCAGCTTCACCTGGGACACCAGCGCCGTCGAGCCGAACCCGTCCTCGGGGATCGTGTCCTTGACGATGGTGGAGGAGAACGTCGTCTTGGCGAAGTTGACCGCCGCCTCCTTGGAGAGCATGGCGCGCATGAACTCCTTGCCACCCGCGACATTCTTGCCCTGCGACGGGATGATGTAACCCTCGCCCGCGGTGGAGTGCAGCGCCTCGTACGGCATGGCCGAGCTGGAATCGACGATTGGTTCGGGGGCCCCGGTCATCTTGAAGCCGTCCTTGGTCTGGTCCTTCATCTCGTTCTCGATCCAGCCGCCCGAGGGGTACATGAGGAAGTCTTCGGCGTTGCTCCACTGGGCCTGGGCCGCGGTGAACGCGGTTCCAGCTCCGCCCGGCTTGACGTAACCGGCGTCGATGATCTCCTTCAACCCCTTCAACACGGCCTGCATGGCCGGCATCGACCAACAGTCGGGCTTGAGGTTCTCCAGCGCGAGCCGCACCTCGTCGCCGCCCTGCTTGATGGCCGAAGCGATCGCCATCGTCTGGTAGTAGGTGGCGGCCTCCTTTCCCCAGCCGAGCAGGTACTTGTCCTTGGCCTTGGCCTTCTTGCCCAGATCGAGCATCTCGTCGTAGGTCTTGGGCACCTGCCAACCCTCCTTGTCGAACAGCGACGCCGAATACCACAGGGCGTAGACGGTCAGCACGTAGTTGAGTTGGACGAACTTGCCGTCGAAGGTGCCGGGCTCGGTGACGCCGGGGTAGAGCGTGTCCTTGATGACCAGGCCCTCGTAGTTCTTGGCCTCGATGACGTCGGTGACCTCGGCCAGCTGATCGCGGATGGTGTTGATCGAGATCAGTCCCGCGCCGGAGTTGTCGATGACGTCGGGCGGGTTGCCGCCCACGAACCGGGGCTGCAGGGTCTGGGCGATGTTGGTCGCGGCTTGCACCTTGAAGGTGGACCCCGGCTGCTTCGCCTCGGCCTGCTTGCCGGCGAACTCGGCGTAGGCGATGCCGTAGCCGCCCTTGAAGATGACGGCTTCGACCGAAGAATTGGCCTCCATACCGAACGGGTTCGTGTCCGAAACGGTGCCTTTGGGCTCTGAATCACCGGATCCCTGGTCGGTGGTGCCCGCGCCGGCGCACGAGGCCAGAAACCCCGAGGCCGGAATGATGGCCGCCGCGGCGAGCCCGCCGCGCAGGAATGCTCGTCGGTGTAGTGGCTTGTCGGTGAAACTCATGTGTTCTTTCCTCCTGGTTGCTTGACCGAACTGGAAGGCGTCGGTCCGATGGTGAAATTATCGAGCTGGATGTCCGTGAACTTCGTGAAGGTCTGGCTACAGACCGCGCGTTATCTTCCCTTCGTAGGCGGCTTCGAGAGCATGGTTGTGCTCGTCCCCTCCCGGAATATTGGCCGAAAGGTACAGCGGCGGCACCGCGCCGTCGGCACCGAGGCGGTGGGCCACCCCAACGGTCAGCAGTTGGCCGATGTAGGCGCACGTGATCGAGGAGACCGACCCCACCGGGATTCCTCCTGCGAGTTCCAGGGTGGCGTCGCCGTAGGGGGCGCGGTTGTCGATGACGACATCGGCGAGATCGCAGAGCCGCTTGCCGCTGGCGTGCTTGGGCTGCACCTTCATGGTGTGCTCCAACGACGTGACCGCGATCAGCTTGTGCCCGGCTCGTTTGACCAGCAACGCCATGCCGATGATCGAGTTGTTCACCCCCGAATTTGAGGCGATGATGAACGCGTCCTGCTCATCGACGGGGGCGCTAGCCCATAGGTGATCGGCAATGTCGGGGTTGCGCTCCAGCTCCGAGGCCGTCAACACCGCTCCGTCGAAGCTGCCGTTCAACACCACGTCGCGCAAGGCGATCTTGTTGGTCGGGATGAGCCCGCCCGCCCGGCCGGCGATCTCCATGGCGAACGCCTCGGAATGTCCCGTGCCGAACGCGTGGATCACCCCGCCCGCGGAGATAGCGTCGGCCATGACCGCGATGGCCTGCTCCAGGCCACCGTCGGCGGCCAGCTCGGTGATCGCGGTGAGGCGGTCCTGCACCCCGCCGGAGAACTCGTTGACCAGTTGCGGATAGGGCGGTGATTCAGCCAAGGCGCGGCCCTTCGTCGGACGGATCGGTGTGGGGGGAACGTCGATGGGGGGCGACCGCGCTGGCCGAGGCCGCCAGCTTGGTGCTGGAGCGATCGAAGTTCACTTGGGCCACCAGGAGGTAGAGCAGATCCACCACGAGCAGCTGGCCGTGATTGGCGGACAGATCGTCGGATTTGAGGAAATGATCGGTCATCGACGTCACGATGCGGTACTCGGCGAGTTCGGCCAGCGGGGAGTGGCGATCGGTCACCATGGCGACGGTGTGCGCCCCGGCGTTTCGGGCCTCATCGAGCATCTGGACCGTTTCCTCGGTCCGGCCCGAGAGCGACACCCCGAGCGCCACGGTGCCCGGGCCCTGGATAGCCGCGCTGGCCAGCCCGGTGTGCACCTCGGCCCAGTTATAGGCGCGGATGCCGATGCGGTACAGCCGACCCTGGAGATCGCTGGCCAGCTGCGCGCTGCCGCCGACGCCGTAGATATCCACCTGTTCGCAGGCGGCGATCAACGCCGCCACCTGGCTCAATGTACTGAGATCGATCGAGGCAGAGGTTTCGCGCAGTGTCCGGGTGTGCACACCCACCAGCATGTTCAACAGCTCGTCCGCGGAATCCTCGGGGCCAAACGACTCCCCGATCTCCGAAACCCACGATTCCATGGCCAGCGAGCTCTTTGCCACCGAATCCATTGCGGTGTTGTGGCCCAGATCCGTGGCGATGGTGACGCGGAGGGCGACATAGCCGCGGAAGCCGATGGTGCGGCAGAACCGGGTGACAGTCGCCGCGGACGCTCCCGCCCGCTCGGCCAATTCGCCGATCGAGAGGGTCAACGGGGCTTGCGGGTTCTCTAGGAGGAAGAGCGCCACCTTCGCCGTCGCAGAGGGCATCTCGGGCAACAATGCTCGGATCCTTTGCTCCACGGGCAACTCGCTTACATGAGTCACCTGCGGCTGATCGACGATGATAATTACTCTCCCCCTCCGCGTTGAGATGAAAATTAGTTTTACCGTACGCTAGTTCCTCATGGATGACAAGACTCAAAACGGTAACGATGACGACGCTTCTCGCCGTTGACGCGGGAGGCACCCAAACGCGGGCCGCCGTGGTGGGGCCTGACGGCGCCATCTTGGGCTACGGCCGTTCCGGCAGCGGCAACCCCACCTCGGCCGGGAGGACATCCGCCGCCGCCTCCGTGGCCGACGCGGTGGGCCAAGCCGTCTCCGCCCCGGCCGCCCCGGCCGCCCCGACGAACGTGGCCGAGCGGCCGCGGCTGGCCATCATCGCCATGGCTGGAGAACGCGACGCGAGCTATCTCGCCGCGCTGAAAACGCGGCTGGCCGCGTTCGGTGTGCAGCACATGCGTCCCCAAGGCGACCTGCTGGCCATGTTCCACTCGGGCACCCCCGGTCTGGACGGCTACGCACTGATCTGCGGCACCGGCGCGATCGCCGCGCGGGTGCGAGGCGGTGAGCTGGAGCGCATCGTCGACGGCAACGGGTGGCTCCTCGG
>JBBSOW010000053.1:0-21370 GCA_038259365.1 Propionibacteriales bacterium | reverse complement strand
AGAGTGCTAATCCGAATCTATGGCGGGCGTTAGCACTCGGTCAAGTGGAGTGCCAAAATCCGTCCCGGAACCGGCCGCAGCGTTAGCAACCGTTAATGCCCGCGCATGCTGGTGAAGCGGTTCCAGGGAGGACAATGGGGGCATGAGCACCTCAGCGACGCTGGCCCGCCCCGAGACCGGCGACAAACCCATCGCGCCCTGGCGAGCCGGCTTTGCAGGGCTGGCCGCGGGCGTCCTCGGGTTGGCGACGGCCACCGTGCTCGCCTATTTCGTCGCGCCGTCGGCGGCTCCCCTGTCCGCCATCGGCGGGCTGATCATCTCGGTACTACCCGACGCGCTCATCAACTTCGGCAAGGACTTCCTGGGATTGGCCGACAAGCCGGTGCTGCTCGGGCTCGTCGCCGCCGGGGCGCTGGCCCTCACCGTGCTCGCCGGAATCTGGGAGGCCCGACGCGCGGGCCGCGCCAAGACCGTCTACGTCCCGCTGACGCTGCTCGCGGTCGTCGCGGCGTATCTCCAGCCTGCCGCCACCTGGGTCTCCTTCGTGCCCGCCACGCTCGCGATGGTCGCGGCCCTCGCGACGCTGGGGCTGCTGTTGCGCGCGGGTACCGCGGCCTCGCAGGTGGAGACGACGTGGGCCCCCGCCGCCGGAGCGGCCGCCAGCCGTCGAAACTTCCTTATCGCCGGAGTCGTCGTGCTGGGGGCGGCCGCTCTGGCGGGCGCCCGGGCGCAGACGGCCATCGAGAAGGGGGTGCGTTCGGCCGCCGCCCGAGTCGGGATCACGTTGCCCGCTCCCGCCACGCCGGCACCTCCCATCCCGGCCGGCGCCGACTTCACTCTTCCCGGGCTCGCTCCTTACGTCTCCCCCAACGACAACTTCTACCGGATCGACACCGCCCTGCAGGTGCCCAGCGTCGACCCCGACACGTGGGAACTCAAGATCACCGGCATGGTCGACGAGCCGTTCAGCATCACCTTTGCCGAGCTACTGGCCCTCCCCCTCACCGAGCACGTGGCCACCCTGACGTGCGTCTCGAACCCCGTCGGGGGCGACCTGATCGGCAACGCTCGCTGGCTCGGCTACCCCCTCCGCGAACTGCTCGCCCGGGCCAAGCCCCAGCGCGGCGCGGACATGGTGCTCTCCACGAGCGCCGACGGCTGGACCGCCGGAACGCCGCTGGAGATCCTGCGGCAGAAGGACCGCATGTGTTTGCTGGCGGTGGGCATGAACGGCGAGCCGCTGCCGGCCCAGCACGGCTTCCCCGCCCGCCTCGTCGTGCCCGGGCTGTACGGCTACGTGTCGGCGACCAAGTGGGTCACCGAGCTAAAGCTGACCACCTTCGGTTCCGATCAGGGCTACTGGACCCCGCGGGGATGGTCGGCGCTGGGGCCCATCAAGCTGGGCTCGCGCATCGACACCCCCAAGGTCTCCCGGACGGTCAGCCTGGGCGAGACCCCCAATCCGGTCATCGCCGGCGTCGCTTGGGCCCAGCACACCGGCATTTCCAAGGTCGAGGTGCAGATCGACGAAGGATCCTGGCTCGAGGCCCGGCTGGCCGAGGTCACCGGGCCCGACACCTGGCGCCAGTGGCGCCTCGACTGGTCCCCTCAGCCCGGCGACCACGTCGTCCGCGTGCGCGCCACCGACGCGGGCGGGATCCTGCAGAGCGAGGAGACCGCGGCCGTGGCGCCCAACGGCGCTACCGGTTACGACTCGCGGCGCATCCGCGTCGAGGGCTGAGCCAAGCGACACCTCGTCGCGCTCGACATCTTGGTTCCCGCTTGGTTTCTACATCGAGCGGGAAGCGCCAACTCGAGCCGGGCCGGCACCGTATTAAGCGCGTTCGACATTAAGCGCGTTCGACGACGAGCAGCCGCGCGCCCGTCGGGGCAGGGGTGATGACGACGGTGGCGCTCGCGTTGCCCTGCAGCTTCAGCCGCCGCCGCAGCGCCGCGGGATCGATCTCGATACCCCGCTTCTTGATGTCGAGCACGCCGATGGAGTGCTCTCGACACCAGGCCTTCAGGGTCCTGTCCTTCCACGGCATCGCCTCGACGACGGCGAAGGCGCGCGCGAACGGGGTGACCGTGTGCTCTGGGCTGACCAGGTAGGGGATCTCCGCGGTCACCGGCTGGGCGTTCAGCAACCTGGCCAGCGTTCCCACGGCTAACGCCCGGATGACGGCCGGATCGGGTTCGTACAGCACCTGGCCGGCCTCGATCGGCGACTCGAGCACCTCCGCGTCGGCTCCGGACGGCAACTCGTGCGCCTCCGGTAGCAGCACGGCCCCGCGGCTTCCTGGTTCGTGCAATCCGGTGGTGAGCGCGGTCTCGACGAGGTCGTGGCTTTCGCTGATCCAGCGCGCGGAGACGGGGGCCGGGATCAGCCGATACGGCGTCCCCGGGCCCATCTTGACCCAGGACGGGCGCTGGAGCAGCGATTCGACGAAGGACCAGGCCGGGCTGAGGTCTTCGACCCGCCAGGTCCGCCCGCTGCCGGTTCGACGCGCGGGATCGGCGAAGACGAAGTCGTCGGCTTCCACTAATCTCGGCGCCAACTCGATGGCGTCACCGGTGATCACCTCGACCAATCCGGCACCCACCCCCGCCCCGGCGGCCAGGTTGTGTCGAGCAAAGCCGGCGGTCACCGGATCGGATTCGACCGCTATCACCCCGATTCCGGCCCGCGCCAGGGCGAGCGAATCCGCTCCGAGGCCGCAGCCCAGATCCACCACCCGGGTGAACCCGGCGGCCTTCACCAGTCCGGCGCGGTGGTCCGCGACGCCCAGCCGGGTGGCCTGTTCCAACCCGGCCGCCGTGAACAGCAACGAATCGGCCAGCGCTCCCAGCTTGGTCTTCGCCTTGGCCCGCAGCCCGACCTGGCTCACCACCGCGGCCGCCAACTCCGGGGCGAGCCGCTTGCGCAACCGCGTCGCCGCGGCCAGGGATCCGACGTCGGCCCAGCCCGCCACCTCGGCCAGCGTGTCTTGACCGGCCGGGCTGGTGAGAAATCCCACCTGGTCGGGGCTGGCTCGATCACCGCTCACATGAGGCTCTTGATCGCCGCCACCGCGCCGTGCAGGTAGCGCGTCACCGCATCCCGCTCGGCGTCGGTCAAGGAGCCGTCCAGGCGGGCGAGCGCGACGAACATCGGCATCAGGTGCCCCAGAACCTCGCGGCGACCGGTTTCGGTGATGAAGACGTGGGTGCGCCGACGATCGTGCTGGTCAGCGACGCGTTCGGCGTGGCCGTGGCCGGCGAGCCTGTCGACGATGCCCGAGGAGGCGGCCGAGGTCACCCCCAGCGCCTTGCTCAGCTCCACCGGACCCATCGGGTTCTCCATCAACAGCTCCAGGGCCTTGAGCTCGGAATGGCTCAGCCGCGCTCGCCGGGCAATGACTGGCCCCACCTCGGCCCCGACCGACATCAGCTCGCGCAGGGCAAGCAACGACTCGGTCTGTTGCCACGGCTCGACGGCTTCGCCGGCTCGTGTATTATCACTCATCTAGTTAGCAACCTTTTTAGTTACCTGCTTATCTATCGCCCATCTTACAGAGGACGCATGTCTTTCAGCAGACCGTCGCTCGCGCGGCGCATCGCCCGACGCGGCCACCAGTTCGCCATCCTGTTCAGCCTCATCGCGTCGGTCTCCCTGTTCCGGGTGGCCTCGAGGGGCCGACGCTCGGCGCTGACGGCCGCGTACGCCCCTCGCCACCTGGTCCAGGCAGATGGGGATCTCCCCGAGGAAGCCCCGGTGGAGGCGAGACACGCGATCGAGTCCCCGGCGCCGCGCAGGATGGCGCCGGCCGAACCAACCGCTAGCCCCCCGGCAGAGCCGGCCGCGCGGCCATCACTACCGGCCGCCTCCCAGCCAACCGCGCCCAAGCTGATAACCGTACGGCGCGCCATCGCCGTCACCGTCTTGGCCTTCACCGGCGGCGGACTGCTCATCGGACTCCTCGGCCCGGGCGAATCCATGTCGGCCAACACCGACACCCTGGTCGCGGGATCGGGCAGCGCGAAGGTGACCGAGTTGCAGGAGAGGTTCCCCCCCGAGGAGAGCGCGACGGCCATCGTCGTGTTCTCCGCCGAGGACGGCACCCTGGACGCCGGTCGCCTCCGCAAGCTTCGCACCGGTGGCAGCCCCTTCCAGGTCAGCGAGGACGAGACCGCCGCGATCAGCGTGGTTCCCCTCGAGGCCGTCGGGAACGCCGAAACCTCGGCCGCCGTCGCCGAACTCCGAGCCCAGATGCGCGACCTCGCGCCCGCGGGCGTCACCGCCCAGGTGACCGGCCCCGCGGCCATCCAGGCCGACCTCGGCGCGGTCTTCGAGGGCGCGAACTTCCGGCTCCTGGCCGCCACGGCCACCGTCGTCGCCGTGCTGTTGCTGTTCACCTACCGCAGCCCGATCCTGTGGCTCATTCCGCTCATCACCATCGGCGTCGGAGACCGGGTTGCCAGCGTCTTGGCCACCCGCGTCCTCAACGCGGTCGAGGTCGCGTGGGACGAATCGACGATCGGCATCTTGTCCGTCCTCGTGTTCGGTGCCGGCACGGACTACGCGCTGCTGCTGATCTCGCGTTACCGCGACGAGTTGCGCAGCTTCGAGAGTCGCTTCGCCGCGATGTCGCGGGCCGTCGTGAAGACCGGCGAGGCCGTGTTCTCCAGCGCCACGACCGTCGTTCTCGGTGTGCTGACCCTCCTACTCTCGGTGATTCCGTCCACCCGCGGCCTGGGGCTGGCTAGCGCCGTCGGCATCGTCGTGGCGGTGTTCTTCGCCCTCGTGGCGCTGCCGAGCGTGCTCGTGCTGTTCGGCCGCTGGGTCTTTTGGCCGAAGGTTCCCAAGGTCGGTCAGGCGCAACTGGTGGACTCCAACTCGTTGTGGCGCCGGATCGGTGACCGGGTCGCCCAGAAACCGTTGGCGTTCATCGCCGGGGCGATGGTCCTGCTCATCGTGATGGGGGTCGGCCTCACGCAGGTGCAGACGGGCCTGTCCCAGACCGACCAGTTCCTGGACAAGCCCGAGGCGATCACGGCCGCCGAACGCATCGCGGAGTCCTTCCCCGCCGGCAGTTCCGATCCGGTCATCATCATCACCGAGGGCTCGGGGGACACGGTCAAGAACGTCGCCGAGCGCGTCGACAACGTCGACTCCGCCCGGGTCGGTGACAGCGCCGGCGGGCTGACCCGCGTCGATGTGGTGCTCGACGCCGATCCCAGCAGCGAGGCGGCGGCCCAGGCCATCCGTGACCTACGCACCCAGTTGGACGGCGGTGCGCCCACCTTCGTCGGCGGTTCCGAGGCGCAATCGCTCGATTCCGCCGAGGGAACGGCGAGGGACAGGGCGCTCATCATTCCGTTGATCTTGGCGCTGGTCCTGGTGGCCCTGGTCCTCCTGCTGCGCTCGATCGTCGCCCCGCTCATCCTCGTGTCGACGGTGGTGGCCACGTTCCTGGCCGCCCTGGGGGCATCGTGGTGGCTGTTCACCATCGTCTTCGGATTCGAGGCCCTCGACGATGGCGCTCCCCTGCTCGCCTTCTTGTTCCTCGTGGCGCTCGGGGTGGACTACAACATCTTCCTCGTCACCCGAGCGTGGCAGGAGGCGAAGATCCACGGCTCGCACGAGGGCATGATCCGCGGCCTCACCGCCACCGGCGGCGTCATCACCAGCGCCGGCATCCTGCTGGCGGCCGTGTTCGCGGTGCTGGGCGTGCTGCCCCTGGTGGTGCTGGCCCAGATCGGTGCCATCATCTGCATCGGCGTGTTGCTGGACACCCTCGTCGTCCGGACGGTGCTGGTGCCCGCCATCGCGCTCGTGCTTCGCGACAAGTTCTGGTGGCCGCGCAAGCTGCCTCCCGAGGCGCGGCAGGACGCGATCGAGGCCCGAGGCGAGCACGAGGTGGTGGGGTGAGGGGGAGTTGGCTTGCCGATACTCAGTCGACTACCCGGTCAACTACGGATGGGATGATGTAAGCTGGCTGTCACCGATTGGGGGGATGACGTTCACGGGATGCTGCATCCTGGAGAGGTGAGGTTTCGCGCGAGGGTCGAGCTGGGTCGAAAGAATGGGTGGCCGCTTCCTCCTGCCGCTCAGTGCGGCGAACCGAGCGGCCGCTGGCGTGGCGGCCGGCGAAGAAGTCGATGTCGACATCGTGCTCGATGTGGCACCGCGCGAGATATTCTCGCCAGCCGACTTGCTCGAAGCGCTCGCGCCCGAGAACCCGGCACGCGAGCTTTTCGATGATCTCTCCTACACTCACCGCTTGGAGTGGGTGCGCTGGATCGAGGACGCGAAGAAGTCGGAAACTCGCAGTCGGCGCGTCGAGCAGACCGTCGGCGCGCCGCGCGCCGGGCAACATACTCGTCGATAGCGAAGACACCGCTCACCAGCCCACCGGACGGGCCACCTGGCAGCGTGCTCGAACGTATCGTTCGGGATCGAGATCGGCCCGGGACAGACGTTGAGGTGACTGCCCGGTGCACCATTCTCAAGGTTGCTCCGTAGCGGATCGCAGCAGTCCCCTACCCGGATCGCGGTGGGCTGGCGTCGAGAAAGCCGAGGTAGTGACCCACCGCGAGTTCGACTTCTGCGAACTGATCCCCGGTCAGGTAGTCGACGGGGTCGCCGACGATGTAGTCGATGTCGATCGAGCGGATCTGGTCAACCAGCATCCGCGTAACGCGGCCGGCGATCACCAGCTCGGGGCGGTGGATGGACGGCCCGGCCGACGTCGACGTCGGGATCACCGTCACGACCGAGAGTGGCGAATCGACCGGCGACACGACCAGCCCCAGGCGCCTACCGCCCTGCTCGTGGCCACGGGGCCGTCCCAGATCGATCCGGTAGACCGCTCCGCGAATCACCAGGCCTCAGGCTCCGCGCTGAGATCCTCACCCTTCAGCGCCTCGGCGTCAGCCCGGAACTGCGCTAGCCAGCGGTCGTGATCGAGGAGCCGCAACGCCCGACGCAGCGTCTCTGAGGTGCTCTCACCGGGCCTGGCGGCCTCACGCAGGATGCGCTCGTCGTCGGGGGTAGGGCGAAAACCGATCGATGGGGGCATGCAAACGATTCTAGCGCGTGTTCGACAAATGTTAAACACAACGAGCTGCCGAGTTCAGAGCAGAATTCGGCTCACCGGTAGCCCAGAGTCGGCACCAATGCTCAGGGCCGACGGCGACAAGCCGGCGGAGACGACCTCGGCACCCAAGACGGCCATCATGGCGCCGTTGTCGGTACACAGTCCGGGCCGTGGCGTCCGCAGCCGCACCCCCGCCGATGCGGCGCGCTCGGACAGCAGCACGCGCAGCCGCGAGTTGGCGGCCACGCCGCCGCCGATGAGCAGGTTCTCGATGCCGTAATCGACGCAGGCGGCGATCGCCTTCGCGCTGAGCACGTCGCACACCGCCTCCTGGAAGCTCGCGGCAACGTCGGCAATCGGCACATCGACGCCGTCGCGCTCGCGGGTCTCCACCCACCGAGCCACCGACGTCTTGAGCCCCGAGAACGAGAAGTCGTAGCGGTGCGCGGCCATGTCGTGCGGCGCTGTCAACCCCCGCGGGAAGCGGATCGCCCCCGGGTCGCCGTCTGCGGCCGCGTTGTCGATGACGGGCCCGCCGGGATAGGCCAGCCCGAGCAACCGGGCAACCTTGTCGTAGGCCTCGCCCGCGGCGTCGTCGATGGTGGAACCGATCTGGACGATGTCGGTGGCGATGTCGTTTACCCGCAGCAGCGAGGTGTGCCCACCCGAGACCAGCAGCGCGATGCACGGCGTGGGCAGCGGGCCGTGATCCAGCAGGTCGACGGCGACGTGACCGGCCAGGTGGTTGACCCCGTAGAGCGGTTTGTTCGTCGCCTGGGCCAGCGCCTTCGCCCCGGCGAGACCGACGACGAGCGCTCCCATCAGGCCCGGGCCCGCCGTGACCGCGATGCCGTCGAACTCGCTCGGGGAGACGTCGGCCTTCGCGCAGGCCCGCCGCAGCGTCGGCACCAGGGCCTCCAGGTGAGCCCGGCTCGCTACCTCCGGCACCACTCCCCCGTACCGCACGTGTAGCTCCACCGAGCTGGCGACCTCGTTCGCCAACAGCTCGTGACCGCGCACGATCCCCACGCCCGTCTCGTCGCAGGAGGACTCGATGCCCAGGATCAGCGGCCCGCTCATGGCCGACCAACCACTGCCGGATCGATCGGCGCAGGCGGTTTCGGCTGAACGCGTGACATGCCAAACCTTCCCGACCGATTTACGGCCAACTCTGCGAGCAGGCTGATTCGTGACCGCAATGAGTTGGACCTGCCGCTCGCGAGCCCAGCCGCTCGGCCGGTGGTCGCCCGGAAGAGTCCGCTCATCGAGTGATCGCGCCAACAGTAGCGCTCACCATGACCCGACCCCGTTTTCACCACCCGGAGCCCGTCAACCCTGATGTGGGTCCTCAACGGCTCGAGATGCCGTTCAGCATTCCCGAGATGAACCGGCGCTGCAGGAAGATGTAGAGCACCACGATGGGAAAAGCCACGATTGTCCCGGCCGCGGCGAGTAGGGAGTACTCGGTGACGTGTTGGCCCTGGAAGAAGGCTAGTCCAAGCGGTGCGGTCCGCAGGTTCTCTCCGGTGACCATGATCAGCGGGATCAAGAATTCGTTCCAGGTCCACATTGTCACCAGCAGACACATGGTGACGATCGCCGGTATCGACGGCGGCACCACGACCCGCCACAGCAGCCGCCAATCCGTGGCCCCGTCGAGGCGGCCCGCCTCCATGATCTCGGTGGGGAAGGTTCGGAACTGGTTGCGCATCCAGAAAATCCCGAAGGCGAGTGATTGCGCCGATTGCGGCAAGATCAACGCCCAATAGGTGTCGGTCAGGCCGACCGTGCGCAGATTGTAGTAGAGCGGAATGATGAACGCTTCGGCCGGGAGCAGCAACCCCGACAGCAGCAGATAGAACAAGGGGTTCTTCATCGGGAAGTTCATCCGCGCGAACGCAAAACCCGCCAGCGTAGCCAGCACAACCGTCAAAGCGACGACGGTCACGGTGACGAGGAGGCTGGAAACCATGTAGTTGGAAAATCGTCCGCGGCTCCAGGCTTCGGCGAAGTTACCGAGGTCGATCTTGGAGGGGAGCCGAAACCCGCCCTGCGGGTCGCCTGGCGGTGTGACCGCCGACAAGAGAACCCCGGCCAAGGGGACGACGGCGATCACGCTAAAAAACACCAGGACCGCGTAGTTGAGGCCAATCTCGCCCGGGCTGCGCCTCATCGTCGCACTCCCGTCGCCGCCGGGCTCATTCGACATCCTTCGGTTGGATCCGTTGGATCACGATGGTGATGATTAAGATCAGCACGGTCAAGAAGATCGCGACGGCCGCCGCCGACCCGACCTGACCGGTGTTGAAGGCCCGGTTGTAGGCCTCGAACGCCGGGAGCGTGGTGGCGGTACCCGGCCCGCCCCGGGTGGTGATGTAGACCAGGTCGAACGTCTTCAGCGCCGCCACCACCGTCAGCGTCAACGCCACAGCGATCTGGCCGCGCAGCGCGGGCAGGGTGATCGAGAAGAACTCCCCCACCGCACCCGCACCGTCCAGTCGGGCCGCTTCGAACAGTTCCGGCTGGATGTTGGCCACACCGCTGAGGAACAACACCAGGCACAACCCAATACCCAACCAGCTGCCCACGATCCCGACCGCGAACAGGGCGGTATCGAAGTCACCGAGCCAGGCCCGGGTCAGCGAACCCAGCCCCAGGAGGCGAAGCAGCTGGTTACTGAGCCCGTCTGGGGAGTAGATCGACACCCAGGTGGTGGCGACAACGACCGAGGCGACCACCTGCGGGAGGAACAACAGGGTGCGGAACACCGACATCCCCTTCATCCTCGCCCCGCGGGAAAAGATGGAGGTGAGGATGAGCGCCAACACGACCGGGATGATCGAGTAGAACACAATCAGGACACCGGAGTGCCAAAAGGAACTGCGCAGTACCGAATCGCCGAACAGGTCCTTCCAGTTCTGCAGCCCGACGAAGGTTGACGGGCCGATGCCGTTCCACCGGTACAGCGAGTACTGCGCCGTCTGCACAGCCGGCACCCCGAGGAAGACGGCGAACAGCACAAACGCCGGCAAGATGTAGAGGTAAGCCTTCCACTGCACCTTGCTCTTCCGCCCACGACGCTTGCCACCAGATCCTCTCCCCCAATGTCGTTCAACTCGAGTCGGGGTGGATACCGAATCACTCATAGCGGGCGCCTACTTGGTCTTCAGGAACGCGTCGTAATCCTTTTGGAGCTGCTCAGCGAACTCTTGCGGGGTCAGCCTCTTGGCCGTGAGCTGCTGGACCGCCGCCGACAACGTGTCGTAGAACGTGGGGGTGGCGTAATCCAGGAAGGGCACCAGGCCCGAACCGGCGTTGATGCGCTTCCATTCGTTGGCCACGTCGGCTTGGAGAGAACCCTTCTTGGGGGCCCAGTCGGCAGGTGGCACCGCTGGGAAGTTGCCGTTGTCGATGAGGACTTGGCTTGCCTCGGCGTCGGTGATGAAGTCGATGTAGGCCGCCGACACATCGGGGTGTTTGCTCCCCGAGGTGATAGCCCAAGCTAGTCCTTCTCCGCCTGTCGTGACGGGGGAGTCGGAGCCGTCGGGCGCCAGGGCGGTGAAACCACCATCCTCGCCTAAGCCGTCGATGACCTTGGGTAGTTCCCACGTCCCGGTGATGACGAAAGCCGCCTTACCATCGGCGAACTCCGCGAGGGCGTCGTCGCGGGAGATGCCGTTCGCTCCCTTGGTGATGTATCCCTTGGTGGCCCAGTCCTGGACAGTCTGGGCGGCTTTCACCGACGACTCATCAGTCCAGGCGCCGCCGCTGGCGGTGACCAGATCATTCACCGCTTGCTTCCCCGCGATCGCCGCCTGGGTGACGCCGTAGATATGGATGCCGGGGCTCTTCTCCACATCACCGTAGGCGATCGGCAGCATGCCCGACTTCTTGATCATCGGCAGCATGTCCTGGAACTCGCCGATCGTCTTGGGCACCTCCAGGCCAAGGTCTTTCAAGATCTTCCGGTTGTAGAAGACGCCGACGATCTCCCCGGTCTGGGAGACGCCGTAGAGGTTGCCCTTTTGCCAATCCTTGCCGTCGGCGCTGAACGTGTTGAGGTCGAGAAGTTGTTGCGGGTAGTAGCTGTCCCAGCCGTAGAGCTCGGCGTAGTCATCCACCGGGCGCAGTAAACCGCCGGACACGAACGACCCCATATCGGGGTATCCCTGGTTGGCTTGCACGACGTCTGGCGGCGTCTTCGACGTCAACGCCAGCTTGAGCGTGGTCTTCAGATCCGCGAAGGACCGGCTCACCCGCTCGATCGTGACGTTGGGGTACTTCTTCTCGAACTGGTCGTTCAGCTCCTGTTGAGCGTCGTTGATACCGGTGTCGGTGTTCTGATCCCACACCGTCAACGTGACATCGCCGGCTGCTGCCACATCCTTCGACACCGGCCCCGTCGAAACGCCGGCTGCTGGAGCGTCTGTGGTCGAGCCGCCGGGGGCGCAGGCCGCCGCGCCGATCGTCAGAGCCAACGAGGCTATTAAGACGGCCGTCTTCTTGGTGAACCTGTTCATCTTCTCCTCCGTCGTCGTTGGATGCCTTTGAATCTAGTGCGTCTTTGCGGGGTTCGATCTGCAGGGGCGCCCGGTAGGGAGCGAGTCGGCGACAGCGATCAGGGACCGCGGTGGTGCGCCGCGATCCAGGTCCGAATCGTTGACCAGTCACCAGGTGGTGACTCCTCGTCGAGGAAACGGTTGATGTCGCAGGGGCGCGGCGCGCTGGCGGCGCCGCCGAGCGTGCGGACCGAGAAGGCCGCCGATACCGACGCCAGCCGTAGTCGCTCCTCGATGGGCCAACCCAGGACGCCGCTGGCCATCAAACAGGCCACGAAGATATCGCCGGCTCCGGTGGGGTCAATGGCCCGGACCGCCACCGAAGGCACCTCGATCAACTCGTCGGTGGCGGACTTGTAGGCGATGACCCCGGATGCTCCGCACGTGACAATGGCCAATCCGACATAGCGACCCAGTTCTCGAGCAGCGTCGTGAGCATTCCCGGTGTGGGTGTACCGCATGGCTTCGAGGTCGTTGGGGACGAAAACGTCAATCTGGTCGAGCTGGCGCAGCACCTTGCTCGACCATTCGTCCGTTGGGTCCCATCCCACCCCGCCGTAGACCACGGTGCCCTGCTGCCGTAACCGGGTCACCCACGGGGGAAGGGCGCGCTGCATACTCACATGGAGCGCACCCACCGTCGGACGACCCTGTGGCCACTCGAAGGGCTCGGCCTCCTCCTGGTAAGTAATGAACTTCCGCTCCTGGCCACCGGTCAACGCCACTGTGATGGGGCTCTGAAATCCTGGCTTGCGGCCCAGCCACGTCAGATCCAGATGAGGTTCGGCGTTCAGGAGCGCCGCCATGTGCACGCCGAGGACGTCATCGCCAAGCTGAGACAACAAGCCCGTCCGCGCGCCCATCCGGGAGGCGGCCACGGCGCGAGTCGCCACTCCGCCCAAGGTCATCGTGAACGATTCGGCGTACACCTCCTCGCCGGGCGCGGGCATCGGAACTCCCGCGAAGACGAGATCGCAAAATATCGTGCCAGCGAACAGCAAGTCCACATGCGCGGAGTCGACGATCTTCACCTTAGCTGCTCCGCTGGTTCCCAGGACGAGCCGATGAGACCGCTCGACCCTCTCGGCCGTATCCGGGCAACCTGGTCAGTCTGCGTCATCGACGTCACAAACATGAGCAAACTCTACGACAAAGACCGCCAGATGCGCAGGCCTATCACGATTTCGTTGTCAACCTGTGCAGATCGCGTCATCCAGTCGTAGGCTGGAACAGTGATCGTTCAGCAGCGGCAAAATCGCATCGTCACCGCTCTACGCATTCGCGGCGCAGCGTCCGTCCGCGATCTCGCCCAGTCGCTCGACGTGAGCGAGTCGACCATCCGCCGAGACCTAGACCTTCTCGACCGCGACGGCGAACTCACCCGTACCTACGGCGGCGCCACACTGCGGCCCGGTGAAACCGTCACCGAGACCGGTGACCCCCACCGAGTCGAGGGATCCTTCACTCACGACGGGGGCAGCGAGATGAAGCATCGATTGGCAGACCAGGCCGCCGCCCTGATTCCCGACCAGTCAGTAGTACTACTCGACATTGGCACCACCACCCCCTTGGTGGCTCGCCGGCTCCAAGGAAGGCCGATCACCGTCATCACCACGAACCTGGCTGTGTTAGACGAGCTACGCGACGACTCGACCGTCCGGCTGGTCATGCTGGGTGGCGTCTTTCGGCGCAACTATCGTTCCTTCGTCGGCTCGCTCACCCAGTCCGCCCTAACCCAGGTGAGTGCCGACGTTCTCATGCTGAGCTGTACCGGCGTCCGACCATCTGGCCACGTCGTGGACAACATGGCCGTCGAAGCACCCCTCAAGCAGGCGATGATCGCAGCCGCGGACCGGGTCGTCCTCCTGGCCAGCGAAACCAAATTCCCGGGCACGGGCGCCCTACGCCTGTGCTCCTTATCCGAGATAAACACCGTCATCACCACGCCCGGTGCCAACGCGGAAACACTCGACCTATGCCGGAACGCCGGTGGAGAGGTGATCATCGCATGAAGCTTTGCATTCTGGGAGGGGGAGGATTCCGTACCCCGAACGTCTACCAGGCCCTCCTCCGCGACCAGGGGTCACCTCGGGTCACGGAGGTGGCGTTGTACGACGTCGACGAGGGACGCCTAGGCTCCATGACGACGATCCTCGAACAGTTCGCCGTCGGTTTCGACGACGCCCCCCGGCTGATGCCGACCACCTCGCTGCGAACAGCCATCGAAGGCAGCGACTTCGTCTTCGCCGCTATCCGAGTCGGTGGGCTGCGGGGGCGCCAATGTGACGAGCACGTCGCGCTCGACCTGGACGTCATCGGTCAAGAAACCACCGGCCCCGGGGGTCTGGCGTACGCCATGCGGACCATCCCGGTGATGATGGAAGTCGCCCGCTTGGTGAACCAGCTGGCACCCCGGGCCTACCTGATCAACTTCACCAACCCGGCGGGCATCATCACCGAGGCCATGCAATCCGTCCTCGGTGACCGGGTACTGGGGATCTGCGATACCCCATCTGGACTGGGCCGTCGGATGGCCGCGCTGCTCGGCCTCGACCACACCCGTGTCCAGATGGACTACGTCGGGCTCAACCACCTGGGCTGGATGCGTCGGCTCATCTATAACGGCCAAGACGTCCTGCCCCAACTCTTGAATGACCACGCTCTACTCCAGCAACTGGAGGAAGCAAAAGTCTTTGGAACCGACTGGCTCACCACCTTGGGGCTGATCCCGAACGAGTACCTCTATTACTACTACTACAACCGGGATGCGGTTCGAAAGATCAACGCCTCGGGCGGTACGCGTGGTGACTTCCTGGCGAAGACCCAAACCGAATTCTTCGAAGCAGCTCAAGATGCGGGCAGCTGCACCGCAGAGCTTTGGAAGGAGGCGGTGGGCACCCGCCGGGCAAGCTACATGGCCGAGGCCAAAGGCGGCGTACAGGGCGCCCCAGCCACCCACCGCGACCTCGAATCCGACCCGGCACACCAGGGTTACGCTGGCGTTGCGCTCGGTGTGATGGCGGCGATCGCGCGCAACGAACGAGCCACGATGATTCTGAACGTTCGCAACCAGTCAACCGTGACCGGACTACCCGCCGACGCCGTTATCGAAGTTCCGACGATGATCGACGCGAACGGTGTCCATCCCCTCACCACTGCTCCACCTTCGATGGACCAGATCGGCCTCATGCAACAGGTGAAAGCGGTCGAACGGCACACCATTTCCGCCGCCCTCACCGGGTCCCGCACCGAGGCACTACTGGCTTTCGCCCTCCACCCACTCGTCGATTCGGTCTCGGTGGCGCAAGAGCTACTGAACGGCTACATCGACGCTATCCCCGAGGTCGCACAGGTGCTGCGCGAGATTGGTTAGACCCGCGTGGGGATTTCGTCAGTGTCTGGGGCGATGCAGCGAACGAGCGCAAGGGGTTCGGCTCCGAGGGAGCCGACACAATCACCCCAGAAATTTGCTCATGATGATCGCGTCGACGTCATCGCCGTAGTAGTTCGACCGGCGGTTTGTCTCGACAAAGCCGAGCTTGGTGTACAGCGAAACGGCGACGTGATTGTCTTGAGCCACCTCCAAGATCACCCGGCCCGCACCGCGGCGCTGCACCTCGGCGATGCTCGAGTTGATCAACGCCGAGGCGGCACCCACGCGACGGGATCCGCTGGCGACGGCCACCCGGTGCAGGTCCGCGGTATCGCCGACGAGTTGAACGGTGATCACGCCCAAAAGGCCGCCATCGCCCCTGCGGGCCACCAGGATCTGGCGATCACCGGCGAAGAACTCGCCTGCCCAGCTCTGCTGGCTCCACTGCTCGCGCGGGTCGAAGCAGGATTCCTCGATCTCCATGATCAGCTCGATGTCGCCGATCTGGGCCTTGCCGATGTCGAACATGGTTTCGCCGCCCCCGTTGGATTCGTTGGTCATCGCCTGCGCGCCTTCGGCACGACCATCCGGTTACGCACCCTCGGCACGACCAGCGTCGATTTCCTCTTGCCGGGCAGGCTCGCGTCGGGGCGGCGCAGGTACAGCGGTTCGGCGCCCACCTCCGGGAGCCGCTCATCGGCCCGGGGGCCCGTCCCGAGGAAAGCGGCCAGCGCTGCGTCCACGGCCTCGCCCCCACACGCCCGCCCGCCGAGCACCTCGGGGAATAGCGCGGTCCCGGGCCCATGGATCGTTAGCCCGGGTACCTGGCCCGGACCGCTGACGGTGGGGCCCTCGATCCGCCGACCGGCGGGCGAGTAGCGCGCCCAGTACAGCTCTTTGCGTCGAGCGTCGATCGCGGTGACGAACTCGCGCGGACCTTCGGGGTCGTCCCGCTCAAGCACCTGCTGAGCGAGCACGTCGAGACTGCAGACGTGGCGGACGGGGATGTCGAGGGACCAGGCGAGCGTCTCGGCGGTCGCGATGCCGACGCGCAGCCCGGTGAAGGGGCCGGGGCCCATGCCGACGACGATCCGGGTCAGATCGGCCAGCGTGCGCTCGGCGCCGGAGAGTAGACCCATGACGAGCGGCATGAGTTGTTCGACGTGGGCGCGGGGATCGTCCAGCGTGCGACGCGCGATTGGGCCGGCCCCGTCGGCCAGGCCGACCGAGACCCAGGAGGCCGTATCGATGCCGAGGGCGAGGTGGCGCGACATCAACGACTCCCCCCGGCCAGGAAACCGAGATCGACATCGTCCCAGCGCGGTCCGATGGGTTGAATCCACACGTCACGTCGTTGATCGCTGCGGTCGATGTCGATCTCCAGCCGGTTGTCGCTGAGGTGTTCGGCCAGGCCTTGGCCCCACTCGACGACGGTGACCCGCGCCTCCAGCTCGGACTCCAGATCGAGATCGCTCAGCTCGGCCTCGTAGCTCAGCCGGTAGGCGTCGACGTGCACCAATCCGGGTCCGACGACCTTGGATCCGGTTAGCCGGCCCGGGTGTTCGCGGGACAGCACAAACGTTGGGGAGATGATCGGCCCGCGCACGCCCAGGCCGGCGCCGATGCCCTGGGTCAGGGTGGTTTTTCCGGCGCCCAGGTCGCCGTTGAGGATCAATACGTCCCCAGCGCGCAACAGGCCGGCGAGCCCTGCACCCAAGGCCCGCATCGCGGGCGCGGTCGGCACCTCGACGCGGGTGGGCAGGAGCCGAGACAGGGTGGCGCCGGTCGGATCCTGGGAGTCACCCCAGGCAAGGCCGACAGCGCGGTAACCGTGCCGCTCCCACCACCCCCGCAGGCGGGGAAACTCGAGACGGACGGACAGCTCGGTGCTGCGATAGCCCAGGTCGGCGGCCAGCGCGTGGACCGACCCGATCATGGCGGCCGCTACGCCATGGCCCTGAAAGTCGGGGTGCACAGAGACGCGCTGCAGTCGGGCCGCGCCCTCTTCGCCGACCGGCAGCACGAAGATCACCCCGGCCGGGCGCTCCCCGACCCGGGCGATGACGGCCGCGCCGCGCGCCAGCCCGGACTTCACGCTGTCTAGGGTTTCCCGCAGGGCCGGCGGAGGAGGCGAGACCGCTCCTCGCGCACCGAACGCGGCGTGGATGACGGCCAGCATGGCCTCGGCGTCGTCGTCCACGGCGAGGGTGATCTCCAGCTCGCCGGCGGCGACGAGGGGTTCGTTGCCGACCTTGATCACCCCGGATTTGCTGCTAGCCACCACGCCATCCTAGAAGTTGCCAGCTCAGCCGCGACGGCGCCCGCCGGCGTAGCCACGACCCTTGAAGCCGCCACCACCTTGGCCCCGCCCGCCGGGACCGCCGCGACGCGCGCCGCCGCCCCTCTTGGCCTTGGGGGGAGCGATGATCGCCTGGTAATCGGCGTCCACGATGGGATCCTTGCTCGGGTTGCGAGCACCGGTGGCTCGGTAGACGCGCTCGTCGTCGGGGGCGGCGTTGAGCGGGGAGGCGTCCACGCCGGCGCGCTGTACCAGCCGGGAGATCTCCCGGCGTTGGTGCGGCAGGACCAGCGTGACGACGACGCCCTTGCCGCCGGCCCGCGCGGTGCGCCCGGCGCGGTGCAGATAATCCTTCGACCCGGCGGGCGGATCGATCTGGAGCACGCACGAGACGTCGTCGACGTGGATGCCGCGGGCGGCCACGTCGGTGGCGACGAGCACGGGCACGGTGCCCTCCTTGAAGGCCCCCATGACTCGACTACGGGCGCCCTGGGTGAGTCCGCCGTGCAGGGCTCCGGCCATGACGCCCGCGTCGCGCAACTGCTCGGCGACGCGATCCGCCCCGCGCTGGGTGCGGACGAAGGCCAAGGTCCGGCCGTCGCGGTTGGCGATCTCGGCGGTCAGGGGCTGCTTGTCCGCGGGGCGGATGTGCAACAGCTGGTGATCCATCGTCGTGACGCTGGCGGTGTCGCCGTCCACCTGGTGGGTCACGGGTGAGTTGAGGTACTCGCGCACCACCGTGTCGACGCCACGGTCCAGGGTGGCGGAGAACAGCAACCGCTGCCCGCCCACGGGGACCGAATCGAGGATGCGGCGAACGTCGGGCAGGAAGCCCAGGTCGGCCATATGATCGGCCTCGTCCAGAACCGCGGTCTCGACGTTGCTGAGATCGACGGCACCCTGATCCATCAGGTCGATGAGGCGGCCGGGAGTGGCGACGACGACATCGACGCCACGGGCGAAGGCCTTGATCTGCGGCCCGTAGGCCATGCCACCGGCGACGAGCATCACCTTGAGCTTGAGGGTGGAAGCCAGGGGGCTCAGCACGTCGGCCACCTGCATGGCGAGCTCGCGGGTGGGCACCACGACGATGCCGCGCGGTTCGCGGCCCTGGCCCTCAGCCAGGCGGGACAGCATCGGCAGGCCGAAGCCCAGGGTTTTGCCGGAGCCGGTCTGGCCGCGGCCGAGCACGTCCAGGCCCTCGAGGGCGTCGGGAATCGTGGCCGCCTGGATGGGGAACGGATCGACGATGCCCTGCGACTGCAACAGGTTGACCAGTTCCGCGCGCAAGCCCAAACCGGCGAAACCCTCGCCGGTGGCCGCGGCGTCGGAGACCGACGTCGACGCGTCCGCCTCGGTGGGCGTCCAGCTCATCTGATCGGGATTCTCCTGCTCGTCCGAGCGGGACGAGGAACGGTCGAAGCGACGCGAATCGCCGCGATCGAAGCGGTCCTGATGGGGACGGAAGCCGCGCTCGCTGTGCGCGCCGTGCCGGTGCTCCCGATCATCGCGATCGGAGCTACGCGGGCGATCGTCGCGCTCGAACTTGCGCGGGCGGTCGTCGCGCTCGAAGCGGGGGCGGTCCTCGCGCTCGAAGCGGGGGCGGTCCTCGCGGTTAGAGGTGCGCGGGCGATCGTCCCGGTCAAACTTGCGCGGCCGGTCGTCGCGATCGAAACGAGGACGCTCATCGCGGTTTGCGGTGCGCGGACGATCGTCACGGCTGAAGCTAGGGCGATCGTCACGATCGAACTTACGCGGACGATCATCGCGGTTGAAGCTGCGGGACCGGTCGTCGCGATCAAAGCGAGGACGCTCATCGCGGTTTGCGGTGCGCGGACGATCATCACGGTTGAAGCTGGGGCGATCCTCCCGATCGAACCTACGCGGACGATCATCACGCTCGAAGCGGGGACGGTCGTCGCGGTTCTTGGCCCGAGGACGCTCATCGCGGTCGAATCTGCGGGGGCGCTCGTCGTGGTCGAAGCTGCGGGGTCGCTCGTCGCGGTCGAAGCTGCGGGGTCGCTCGTCACGATCGAACTTGCGCGGACGGTCGTCTTGCGACGCGCGATCAGGCCGGGCCGATTCGGGGCGGAACCGCTCCGGACGAGCGCTGAAAGAGCCCTCGCGCTCGGGACGATCAGAGCGGCTGCGTCCTCCGCTGGTGCGGACTCCGTGGCCCCGTTCGGACCGCTCGGCGGCGGACCAGCGCTTCTTGGGGGTGCCGTCAGCCTTGTGGCTCTTGACCTTGCCGGACTTCTTTTTGGGCGCGCCCGGGGCGCGTTGAACCTTAGCCATTATCACTACTTCCGCCCGTCGTCGGGCCCGTTGAGAGGTACGTCAACGTCCACCCGGAAAGGGAACATTCCCGATCAAGATTGCGCAAAGGAGGCGGAAGACGAACCTATGTCGCTCACACTTGCGTGAAGCGCGCGAGAACTCTGCAGATTTGTCTGCGAGAAGTAGCGACTTTACCAGCGCGATAGAGGCCCGGCCTAATCGACGCGGGGTGTGCTTGCCCACACGACCCGCCGGGGCTCGCAGCTTGGTGGGGAGCCGACAACATCGCCGAACGGGCGCCAGCCTAGCCTGGTCACCATGTTCAATATCGCAGTCGCCGACGGCCACAACGACCTTCCCTGGGCGATCCGCACCAGTCGTCCGCGCACGCTGACCGATCCCCAACCAGACCTACACACAGACCTGGAGCGTCTCGCGGCCGGCGGGGTCCGCGCCCAGTTCTGGTCGGTCTACGTGCCCTGTTCATTCACCGGCGCCGAGGCCCTGCAAGCGGTGCTGGAACAGGTGGATCTGGTGCACCGGCTCACCGAGGAATACCCAGAGCGCCTACGCCTGGCGACCACGGCGGCCGAACTCGTCGAGGGCACGACCACCGAGGGCCCGATTGCCAGCCTCATGGGCGCCGAGGGCGGGCACGCGCTCAACAACTCCCTGGCCGCCCTCCGCACGCTCTACCGCTCCGGGGTTCGCTACCTCACCCTGACCCACAACGAGAACACCGACTGGGCCGATTCGGCCACCGACGAGGCGAAGCACGGCGGGCTCACCGAGTTCGGCATCGACGTCGTCCGCGAGATGAACCGGCTCGGGATGCTGGTGGATCTCAGCCACGTGTCCGCCGAGACCATGCGCGACGCCCTCGCCGTGAGCACCGCGCCGATTATCTTCAGCCACTCCTCCGCCCGGGCGGTCTGCTCCCATCCGCGCAACGTCCCCGACGACGTGTTGGCCCAATTGCCCACCAACGGGGGCGTCTGTATGGTCACCTTCGTCCCCAAATTCGTCAGCCAGCCGGCCTATGAGTGGCAGGGCCAACGCGAGGCCCAGGCGGCCGCCGCCGGCGTGGACGTGCGCGACCTCACGGCCATGGACCGTTGGGAGGCCGAGCACCCCGACGTAGCACCCCAGGCGACGTTGGACGACGTCGTCGCGCACGTCGAACACGTCCGCAACGTCGCGGGCATCGACCACATCGGCTTGGGTGGGGACTACGACGGGGTGGATCTACTCCCGCAAGGACTCGAGGACGTGTCGGGCTACCCCCGCCTGTTCGACGCGTTGGCCGGGCGGGGCTGGGCCCAAGACGATCTGGAGAAGCTGGGCTGGCGCAACATCGCGCGCGTGCTCGGTGAGGCCGAGGAGCGGGCGGCGGCGTTGAAGTGACAGCGCGTTGGGAACGATCCGGGGCGACCCCATGCACCACCAGGGCGCTCCGCCACGTGTCCGCCGGGCTCGAGCTGGTGTAGGACGTCGCCAGACATCGGACAACCCACGCTGGCCGCGGATCCCGAACCGCAATTATGACCAGTCGTGCCCGCCGTTGGCCAAGTCCACGCCCAAGTTTGCGCAACTTCGCCAACGACAGGTCAGAATTGGTGTTGGACCTGTTCGCCGTCCTGCCGCGGCCCGAGGTTTCCCCGTTTCTGGCAACGCTGCGATCGGTGCCGACGTAGCGGCGGCATCGTGGTGCCCTGCATCGTCCACTTCTTCGCCAACGCCACCATCGGAGTTCTTGCGGTCGCGCTTGTGCGCTGACGGTTCT
>JBBSOW010000052.1:0-21574 GCA_038259365.1 Propionibacteriales bacterium | reverse complement strand
GTTTGGGGGGTCCCGCGTCGTCGCTTCCCTGCACCGTGTGGAGTTTGGGGGGTCCCGCGTCGTCGCTTCCCTGCACCGTGTGGAGTTTGGGGGGTCCCGCGTCGTCGCTTCCCTGCACCGTGTGGAGTTTGGGGGGTCCCGCCCCCACCGGTTGAGTCGCCACCGATGACTTCCCCCAGGCCTTCTGCGAGCGGCCCGTTTGGTTGACCCAGTCGCTTGGGCTTGGTGCAGCGCGCTCGGGATCGGGCGGCGCGCTCAGGATACTGCTGGCCCGGCTCGGGTTGCCGCATCTCGCTCCATGCATAAATCGAGCGCGAAACACGAAGCCGAGCGCGGTGCCGGCGTGGCCCAGCGCACTGCCGCGGTGCCCGCGGTGCCCAGCGCACTGCCGCGGTGCCCAGCGCACTGCCGCGGTGCCCAGCGCACTGCCGCGGTGCCCAGCGCACTGCCGTGGTGACGCGGGGGCCGGGCGAAGGGGAAAGGGGGGAGGCTCAGCCGCCGAAGTCGACGACGGCCTTCTCGGCTTGCTCCAACCAGCTGCGGTAGGTGTCGGCCGCGCCGCGGTGGTCCTTGGCGGCGCGCACGTCGCCCTTGGCCTCGGCCTTGTTCGCCTTGGCCTCCAGTTCGGAAATCTGGGCCGCTAGCTTCGAGGCGGTCTCCTGGGCGCGGGCGCGGGCCTCGGGGTCGGTGCGCTTCCACTGCTCGTCCTCGGCCTGCTTCAGCGAGGTTTCCAGCTTGCGGAGCCGGCCGTCGAGGACGCGGACGGCGTCGCGGGGCACCTTGCCGATCTCGCTCCAGCGCTCCAAAAGGTCGCGGAACCGCGCCTTGGCGGCGTCCAGGTCGTCCTCGGGCTGGATGCTCGGCTCGTACTCGTCGAGAAGCTTTTCCTTGGCCGCCTGATTTTCGGCGAACTCGGCGTTCTCGGTGTCGTTGGCGGCCTGGCGGGCGGCGAAGAACTGATCCTGTAGCCCGCGGAACTTCTGCCACAGCTTCTCTTCGACGTCGCGGGGGGCCGAGCCGGCGGCCTTCCATCGCGTCATCAGGTCGCGGAAGGCACCGCTGGTGGGGCCCCACTCGGTGGAGGCGGCGAGCGGTTCGGCCTCGGCGATGATCTTCTCCTTGACCGCCTTGGCCTGCTCTCGTTGCTCGTTCTGTTGGGCGAACTGGGCCTTGCGCCGACGGGTGTAAGTGGTGCGAGCCGAGGAGAAGCGGTGCCACAGGGCGTCGTCGGTGCTGCGATCGATGCGGGGCAGGGACTGCCACTTCTCCAGCAGCGTGCGAAAACGATTTACCCCTCCGCGCCAGTCGTTGCCGGCGGCCAGCTTCTCGGCGTCGGCGACCATCTGCTCCTTGGCCGCCTTGGCCTGCTCACCCGCCTTCGCCTTCTCGGCCCGGCGGGCCTCGGTGCGCTGGGCGAGCACGGGCGCGAGGGCATCGAGTCGTCCGAGCAAGGAGCCCAGGTCTCCCACGGCCGAGGCGTCGGTCACGGCGGCGCGCACCTTGGTGATGGACTTGCGCGCCTCGTCGGGGCCGACCGCCCCGGAGGCCACCCGCTTGGCCAGCAGCTCGACCTCGAGCGCTAGCGCGTCGTAGCGGCGGGTGTAGAAAGCCATGGCCTCGGCCTTGTCGACATCGGGGACCTGCCCGACCATTCTTTCGCCGTCGGCGGTGCGTACGTAGACCGTTCCGTCGTCGGCAACGCGACCGAAGGGACTTTCCTGTTCGCTCATGGGCTCCATCTTGCCCGATAGGGTTGAACTTGTGTTGCTTGCCTCTTTTCCCGCCGGCCCCTGGCAGACGAACTGTTACGTAGCCGCAACCGAGCCGGGTAGCGAATGCGTCATCGTCGATCCCGGTTACGGGGCGGCCGACGGCGTCGCCGAACTGGTCGCCGAACACCGGTTGAAGCCGATCGCGGTGCTCACCACCCACGGCCACCTCGATCACATGTTCTCGGTCACCCCCGTGTGCGCCAGCTACGCCGCGCCGGTGTGGATCCATCCCGAGGATCGTCACCTGCTCGCCGATCCCATGCGCGGGATGGGCGCCGATTCCCACGAGCTGCTGCGCCAGCTCACCGGTGGGTTGGCGACGTTCTCCGAGCCCTCGGAGGTCCGCGAGCTGAGCCACGGCACCACAGTGTCCATCGCCGGCCTGGAGTTCGACGTCCGCCACGCGCCCGGCCACACCGCCGGTTCGGTGATGTTCTCCCAGAGATTGGCGCCCGGGTCGCCCGTCAACGCGCGAACCTTGGGCGACATCGATTCGCTCGTGTTCTCCGGCGACGTCCTGTTCGCCGGCGCGATCGGGCGCACCGATCTGCCCGGCGGCGACGATCGGGCCATGCGGGTGTCCCTGGCCGAGCAGGTGCTCACCCTGGCCGACACCAGCGCCGTCTTGCCCGGCCACGGCCCCCAGACCACGATGGCCCGCGAGCGCGCCGCCAACCCCTACCTGCAAGCCAGCTATCTCGAAGGTGTCCTTTAATGCGTGGTGATCTGTGATGAGCCGACCGCGGCCCCTGTCGGGCTTTCCCGAGTTTCTGCCCGCCGGCCGGATCGTGGAGCAGTCGGTGCTCGACGTGCTGCGCCGCACCTTCGAGCTGCACGGCTTCGGGTCCATCGAGACCCGCGCCGTCGAGCCGCTGGAACAGCTCACCCGCAAGGGCGAGATCGACAAGGAGGTCTACGTCGTCCGCCGCCTGCACGCCGAGGAGGGCGCCGTGGACGAGCTGGGCCTGCACTTCGATCTCACCGTGCCGTTCGCCCGCTACGTCTTGGAGAACGCCGGTCAACTGGCGTTTCCCTTCCGGCGCTACCAGACGCAGAAGGTCTGGCGGGGCGAGCGGCCCCAGGAGGGGCGCTATCGCGAGTTCACCCAGGCCGACATCGACGTCGTCGGCAACGGGACGCTCGCCGATCACCACGACATCGAGATCGCCCTCGTCGCCGTCGAGGCCTTCGCCAGGCTGCACCACGATCTCGGCCTGCCCCGGATCCAGCTGCAGGTGAACGACCGGCGGCTCGCCGAGGGGTTCTACCGGGGGTTGGGCATCGACGACACCGCCGCGGTGCTCCAGCGCATCGACAAGCTCGACAAGCTGGGCCCGGTGGCAGTGGGGGAGCTGCTGAGCGCCGAGCTCGGCCTCAGCGCCGTGCAGGTGGATGCCTGCTTGCGGCTCTCGGGCCTCCAGGCCACCGACGCCTCCTTCGCCGACCGGGTGCTCGCAATAGGCGTCGATGACCCGCTGCTGAACGAGGGCCTGGCCAAGCTGACCGCGCTGATCGAGGCGACGTCGGTGCTGGCTCCCGGGCAGGTGCGGGCCAACCTCAAGATCGCCCGCGGCCTGGACTACTACACCGGCACCGTCTACGAGACCACCATGCTCGGGCATGAGTTGCTCGGCTCGGTGGGCTCGGGCGGGCGCTACGAGTCGCTCGCCACCGACGGCAAGCAGAGTTATCCCGGCGTCGGCTTCTCCTTCGGCGTCAGCCGGCTGCTGGCGCCGGCGATCGGGCGCGGCGAACTCACCGCCTCCCGGTCGGTGCCGAGCGCGGTTCTGGTGGCCCTGGATCGCGAGGATTCGCGCCCGGCCGCCACCCGGGTGGCGAGCGCACTGCGATCCAGGGGGGTGGCGTGCGAGGTGGCGCCGAAGGCGGACAAGTTCGGCAAGCAGATCCGCCACGCCGAGCGTCGCGGCATCCCGTTCGTCTGGTTCGGCCCCGGGGAGCGCGACGAGGTGAAGGACATCCGCACCGGCGAGCAGAACGAGGCCGACCCCGAGTCCTGGCTGCCCCCCGAGGCGGACCGGCGCCCTCGGGTGGTTTCACCGAGAGATTGAGCGTCGCCCCCGGTAAGACCCACCGGGATCACACTCATCACCTGCGTGACGTAGTATCTTGACGTCAAGATAGATTCTGAGGGGGGAGTGGTCATGGGCAAGCGGCCGACGGCCCCGCCTCCTTCGGAACTCGCTACCCTCCTGCGCCGGTTGACGCTGCCCATCTACGTGCCGACGATGATCTACATGGTCGGCGCTTCGGCCATCGTCCCGGTGGTGCCCCTGGTGGGGCTGCGACTCGGTCTCGACGTCACCCAGGTAGCCCTAGTCGCCACGATCGCGGGGGTGCTGGCGGTGGTGGGTCCGCTCCCGATCGGACGAGTGATGTCGCGGATCGGCGAGCGCAACGGGCTCATCCTCGGCGGGGCAATCGCGTGCCTGGCGCTGGCCGGTTGCCTGGCCGCCACCGGTACCCTCGTGGAAGGCTCGCCCGCGCAGGATCCCAACTGGGCCACCGCTCTCTTCGTCGGCTCGTTGTGGTTGCTGGCGCTCGGCGATCTCACCTGGGATCTAGGCCGGCAGACCTATCTGGCCGAGCAGGTGCCCGCGCATCTGCGCGCCCGGGCCATGACCCTGTTCGGCGGCACGATGAGAATTGGCCGGCTCATCGGACCGCTCCTCGGGGCCCTCACCATCACGTTCGCCGGCGTCGGCTCGGTGTTCGTCATCCACCTGGTGGCGGCGCTGCTGTGCATCGCCGGGGTAGTGTTGTTCATCACCCCCCAGACCGGCGGGTCCGACGTCCCCGGCAGGTCCCCCGGGGACCCGACCACCGTGGGGGCCACCGATCGGACCCGACGCCAGATCTTGCGCCCCATCGTGCTCGTCGGCATTGCCGTGCTGATCTTGATGGCGGGACGGACCAACCGGGATCTGCTGTTGCCACTCCTCAGCAGCGAGTTCGAGCACTCGGCGCAGTTGCTGTCCATCGTGTTCGCCGTGACGGCGGCCATCGAGATAGCCCTCGTCGTTCCCGCGGGCATCATCATGGACCGGTTCGGCCGCCTCGCGGTGCTACTGCCGTGCCTGCTCGCGATGGGGGTGGCCTTCTTGCTGGCTCCGCTAGCAGCCAGCGTCGGCGGGCTGTTCACGATCGGTATCGTGCTCTCGTTGGGCAACGGCCTGGGCTCGGGCATCAACAAGACACTGAGCGCGGATCTGACGCCGAGCAAGGACCGCGCGAGCTGGCTCGGGGTGTGGAACAGCCTGACCGGTGCCGGAACCCTCGCCGGTCCGGGCCTCATCACCGTGGTGACGGCGGCCTCCACCGTCGTCGCCGCCAGCATGGCCACCGGCGTCCTCAGCCTGGTCGGCGCGGCCTGGGCGCTCTGGTGGGTGCCCAAGTTCGTGCCCCGCCCCCGCCAGCCGGGGTAATCGGCCCGCGTCAGCGTCGGTAATCAGTTCGCGCCCGACGGGCGACTCTCGTAGGCTGAGGCGAGCTGACCCGGCCATCGCGGGGGCTAGCAAACCAAACAAGGCGAGAGGGGCGCTTCGGTGCGCCCACCCTGGAAGGAACGTTGTGATTCGCACGCACGAGGCCGGTACGCTACGCGCCGAGCACGCCGGAGAAACCGTCACCCTGACCGGTTGGGTCGGGCGGCGGCGAGACCACGGCGGCGTGGCCTTCATCGACCTGCGCGACGCGAGTGGGATCGTCCAGGTGGTCGTGCGCGACGAGGTCCTCGACGCCTCCGGGGCGCACGATCTGCGCAACGAGTTCTGCATCTTGGTGGTGGGTGTCGTCGAGGCACGGCCCGAGGGCAACGCCAACACCGATCTGCCGACCGGCGAGGTCGAGGTCGCCATCTCTGAGCTCGAAGTGCTCAACCCTTCAGCACCCCTGCCGTTCCAGATCGACGAGCGGGTCAACGTCGGCGAGGAGGCGCGGCTGCGTTACCGCTACCTCGACCTGCGCCGTCCCGCCCAGGCCGCCGCGATCAAGCTGCGCTCCAAGGTCAACGCCGCGGCCCGCGAGGTGTTGGGCGCGCGCGATTTCGTCGAGGTCGAGACCCCGACGCTGACCCGCTCCACCCCCGAGGGTGCCCGCGACTTTCTCGTGCCGGCTCGGCTCGCGCCCGGCTCCTGGTACGCCCTGCCCCAGAGCCCCCAGCTGTTCAAGCAGCTGCTCATGGTGGCCGGGCTGGAGCGCTACTACCAGATCGCCCGCTGCTACCGCGACGAGGATTTCCGCGCCGACCGCCAGCCCGAGTTCACCCAGCTCGACATCGAGATGAGCTTCGTCACCCAAGACGACATCATCGAGCTGAGCGAGGCCCTGGCGGTCAAGATCTGGGCCCTCATCGGGGTCGAGCTGGCGACCCCGTTCCCGCGGATGACCTACCGCGACGCGCTCGACGACTACGGCTCGGACAAGCCCGACCTGCGCTTCGGGAACAAGATCGTCGAGCTGACGCAGTTCTTCGCCGAGACCCCGTTCCGGGTCTTCCAGAACGAGTACGTCGGGGCCGTGGTCATGCCCGGGGGGGCCGGCCAGCCGCGCCGCACCTTCGACGCCTGGCAGGAGTGGGCCAAGCAGCGCGGCGCCCGCGGCCTCGCCTACGTCACCGTCTCGGCCGAGGGCGAACTCGGCGGCCCCGTGGCCAAGAACATCTCCGAGGCCGAGAAGGCGGGCCTCGCCGAGGCCGTCGGCGCCACCCCCGGCGACTGCATCTTCTTCGCGGCCGGCCAGCGCAAGTCCTCCCAGGAACTGCTGGGGGCGGCGCGGTTGGAGATCGGGCGCCGCACCGACATGATCGATCAGGACGCGTGGGCGTTCGTCTGGGTCCTCGATGCGCCGCTGTTCGAGCCAACCTCCGACGCCGTGGCCGCCGGGGACGTCGCCGTCGGCGGGGGCGCCTGGACCGCGGTGCACCACGCCTTCACCTCGCCCCAGGATCTCGAGACCTTCGACACCGATCCGCTCAACGCGCTGGCCTACGCCTACGACATGGTCTGCAACGGCAACGAGATCGGCGGCGGATCGATCCGTATCCACCAGCGAGACGTCCAGGAGCGGGTGTTCGCGATGATGGGGATCAGCCCCGAGGAGGCGCAGGAGAAGTTCGGCTTCCTCCTCGACGCCTTCGCCTACGGGGCCCCGCCCCACGGCGGCATCGCCTTCGGCTGGGACCGCATCGTCGGGTTGCTGGCCGGGTTCGATTCCATCCGCGACGTCATCGCGTTCCCCAAGTCCGGCGGCGGCTACGATCCGCTGACCAAGGCCCCCGCCCCGATCAGCCCTCAGCAGCGCAGGGAGGCCGGGGTCGACGCCAAGCCCGCCGGCCAGGAGAGGAAGTAGCAGCTCCTCCTCATCCGCCGTCGGGCTTATCCGCCGTCGGGGTCGAGCCGGTAGCCCGCCCCGCGGACGGTTTGGAGGCTGTGCCTGGCGAAGGGGGCGTCGATCTTCCTGCGCAGGTAGCCCACGTAGACCTCGACGATGTTGACGTCGCTGTCGAAGGCGGCGTCCCAGACGTTCTCGATGATGCTGGTTTTGCTGAGAACGTCGCCCTTGCGCCGCATCAAGAACTCCAAGACGGCGAACTCCTTGCTAGTGAGCCGCACCGATTCCCCGGCGCGCACCACCGAGCGCGTGGACGGGTCGAGGCTGAGATCTCCCGCCACCAGCACGCTGGGGCGGGCCGGCGCCCCGCGGCGCACCAGGGAACGCAGGCGGGCGGTGAGGACGACGAAGCTGAACGGCTTGGTGAGGTAGTCGTCGGCCCCCAGATCGAAGGCGTCGGCTTGGTCGTATTCGCCGTCCTTGGCGGTCAGCATCATCACCGGCGTCCACACCTGTTTGGCGCGTAACGCCTCCACGAGCCGGTAGCCGTTGAGGACGGGCAGCATGATGTCGACGATCAGGACGTCGTAGGAATTCTCCAGGGCCGCCCAGAGACCGCTGCGGCCGTCGGCCGCCAGATCGACGCTGAAGCCTTCGGTCTCGAGACCCCTTTTGATAAGCGTCGCCAGGCTCCGTTCGTCCTCGATCACCAACACGCGCATGGGCTCATCGGCCGCGTTCGCTAAGCATTTGTCGAGTCTAGGGGGCCGGGAGGTTCTGAGCGCCGAGGTGCGCGGTCGCACCGTCCCCCTCATCACAGCGCACCTACCTTGTTGAGGTAGGTGAAGGAGTAGGGGAGTTGTTTGCGGTAGTTGCGATAGTTGTGCCCTCCCTGGGGAAACGAGCGCAGACTCACGTGGGGATCCCCCTTGCTGAGCGCGAGCATCGCGTGGGTCTGGTTCCAGGTCTCCCGGTCTTGCCTGCCAGAGACCATGAGCAGCTTCACCCCCCGAGTTCCGCCATTGTGACGATAGAGCCATTCCGGGGTGTTGCCGTCTCGCCTCGTGGGGTTGGCGTTGAACAGATCCCCGGTCGTGTGATCGGCGTAGGGCACGTAGTTGGCTCCGAGGGCCACGGCGGCGCCGAAGGTCTGCGGATTACGCAACGACAGGTTGGCCGCGCAAAATCCCCCGGTGCTGAAGCCCACGATGGACCACTTCCGGCCGGGCTTGTCGACCCGGAAGTGGCGTTGCAACGCGGCGGGGACGTCCTTGGTGAGCCAGCTTTCGGCCTTGGGGCCGTTAGGCACGTTGATGCACTGGGTGTCGCGCGGTGGAGCGATGACGATCGGGGGAAACACCGCGACGAAGGGGGGAATCCTGCCTCGGGTAACGGCTTTCGTGGCCTGCTGGCCGAAGTCGAAGTGTCGAATGAGGGGGGCCGGGCCGGTCTGTCCCGGAAGCATCATGACGACGGGAAATCTCTTGTTCGCCCACGCAGGGTCGTTGTACTGCGGCGGCAGCCACACCAGGGCCTGGCCCTTGACCCCGGCGACCCCCTTGTCGACCGTCAGCTTTTCCAGCTTTCCCTTGCCCGTCACCAGCCCGGCGGCGCTGACGGCGTCGGGCTGATTGCGTTGGATTCCGGCGAGGTCGGACCAGTTGGCGTAGAAGCCGAAGGTGTCGTTCACCTTGAAAAAGAGCGCCGACCCCGCCAGGCCGAGTAGTAGCCCGAGGAGACCGACCCGTCCGAGCACGGCCATCGCCCGGCCGAGGACGCCCGGAGAGCGGGTTCCTCGGGCGCGGGCGCCCTTGGATCGGGTCCACAGGAACACGATCAGCCCCGCCACGAGAGCGGCGGCGCAGACGATGAGCGGGAACAGATAAGGGCTGGTGATGGACATCGGGTCTCCAGACTGATTCGTGCCCGACGAGTGGGAAGGGCGTATCGCCAGTCTGCAGAACGACCGCTGAGCGCAACCTGAAACGCCCCCGCACGGTGCCGGTTTGCCGCGTTGGGTTCCTCGGCGCCCACGGGCGGGCCGTCGCCCGGGGGCATCCTTTGGTAGGCGACGACACGGGGAGCAAGATGGCGATATGGGCAATGCGGTGATCGGGGGGTGGCGCCCGTTGGGCATTCGTCCGCGATTCTCGCTGTTGGCCGCCCTGTTCGTGGCCCTGCCGCTGTTGTTCGGGCTGGCCATCTTCGTGACGCTGCTGACGCGCGCGGTCAGCGGCGAGCTCCGGGCGACGCTCGACACCGAGTCCGCGGCGGTGGTGGCCGCCGTCGCCGACGATGGCCCGTCGGCGCTGAGCGAGGTCGACCTCCCCGACGGTTATAGGGCTCAGGTCCTCTCGCAACCGGGAGCGTCGCTGGCGGCCTCACCGACGTCGCTCCGGGGCGTTCTCAGCCAGCTACGTCCCGGAGCGGGGGAGTCTTCGATCGAGGGAATCCAGCGCTGGTGGACACCGTGGCGGGACACTCAACCACCCCTAGTGCAGGCGACCGGCACCACGCACGAGGGCCAGGAGCTGATCGTGCTCGTGTCGGCCCCGCAGGAGCCCAACGCCGAGATCATCGATACGACCGCCGCTCGGCTGCTGGGCGGTATTCCGGTGCTGATGCTGGCCAGCGGGTTGCTGGCTTGGTTGCTCATCGGTCGCACGCTCGGCCCGGTGGAAGCCATCCGCACCCAGGTGGAGAGTATCTCCTCCTCCAACCTGCATCGGCGGGTGCCCGTACCGCCGGGGCGAGACGAGATCGCCTCGCTGGCGCGGACGATGAACACGATGCTGCAGCGGCTGGAGAGGGCACAATCTGCCACCGAGGCATTCATCAGCGACGCGAGCCACGAGCTGCGATCTCCGGTGACCAGTTTGACGGCAGCCCTAGAGTTGGCCACAACCGCCGACGATCCCGCGGTGTGGGACGAGTTGGCGCCCCTGCTGCGGGCCGAGGCCGCCCGGCTGGAGGGTTTGGTGTCCGGCTTGATCCTGCTCTCGCGGGCTGACGATCAGGGCCTTTCCCTGAGCCTCGAGGAGGTGGACTTGGACGAGATCGTCCTCAGCGAAGCGGACCGCCTGCGCGAGATCAGCGACGTGCCGGTGCGCTTGCGGGTGCGCGCCGTGCGGGTGTGGGGGGATGAAGCCAAGCTGGCTCAGGTGCTGCGCAACCTCGTGGACAACGCCGCTCGGCACGCCGGCGGGGCGGTGCTTATCGAGTTGGATCAGCAAGACGATCGGGCACGCATCGCCGTCAGTGACGATGGAGCGGGGGTGGCGCTGGAGGACAGGACCCGGGTCTTCGAGCGCTTCGTCCGCCTGGACGAGGGGCGCTCTCGAGACGATGGAGGCTCGGGCCTGGGGTTGGCGATCGTGTCGGAGATCGTCGCCGCGCACGAGGGCTCGGTTTGGGTGGACAGCAGCCCCGAGCTCGGCGGCGCACGGTTCACCGTGACCGTGCCCACCCATCGATCCATCGATGAGGCGCCGGACGCCACGACGCCCGCGAGCAACGGCCGTCGACACCCCTTCGGCCTCGGCCTCGGCCGATGAGCGCGGGAGCGGCCCGGCGCGGGCTTGGCACGGCATTTGCCCTGGTCCTCGTCGGCGTGCTGGTTCTTGCTTGCTCTGCCCCTAGACCGACGTCCGTTGCGCCGTCGACGTCCCAAGGCCCGCAGTCCGTGCAACCGCAGGCGGCCGGGCCTCTCCACGTGCTGGGGTTGGGAGATTCGGTGATGACCGGCCACAACTGCGGTTGCGAAGGACCGATGAACGTCTTGGCGCGTAAGCTACACGCCGACCTCGGGCGCCGCATCGACTCGACCAATCTCGGAGTATCCGGTCAGACCACCCGAGGACTGGTCCGGCAACTAGACCGCCCCGAAACACAGCGCGCCGTGGCCAGGGCCGATGTCATCGTGCTCGTCTCGGGAGCAAACGACCTGGGCAAGGTGGAGGACCGGTGGCAGGACGGGGGGTGTTCATTCGCGTGTTTCGAGCCGGTCGTCTCCGCCATGGGCAACCGCGTCGGTCAGATTCTGGACAAGCTGCGGGCGCTGCCCGGCGGGCCGTCCAGGACCTACCTCGTCATGGGCTACTGGGGAGTCTTCCTCGACGGTGACGTGGCCGAAGAGCAGGAGGGTTCGCGCTTCGTCGACTGGGCCGCAGGGGTCACCGCGGCCGCGAATCTCGAGATCGAGCGGCAGACGATCGCGCGGAGGATGACCTACGTCGACCTCGTGGCCCCCGTCAAGGGGGCGCAAGGGCTCGACGATCCCTCGCCCTGGCTCGCTGACGACGGCGACCACCTCAACGCCGAGGGGGTCGAGCTGATGGCCGAGGCTCTGGCCAAGGGCTATCTCGACAGCTAGCCCCAGTCGCCGAGGAGGCCGCCCTGGGCATCGAAGCGCAGATCGCGCGGCTCCCCGAGAATCTCGATGCCGTCGATCAGCCGCGCCTCCTCGAGGAGATTCTCCGAGAGTTCGATGAGGGTCAGCTCCGCGGTGGAGCGCACCCGTGCCACGCGATGTCCGTCGGCTCCCACGCCCGTGCAGGAGTGCAGCCCGATCTCGATGGCGGCCCGATCGGTGCGGGCCACCAGCGGGATACGCGAACCCGCGACGGCGTGTGAGCTGAGCCCGTTCATCCACAGGCTCTCGAAGTCGATTGCGCCGAGCAGGCGGCTCGTGATCACGTCGGCGACTCCCACTCCGTGGGCGTTCCCGCGCGACGCGGCGGTGAGCCCCAGCACGGCGATGCGCTCGGCGACGTCGCGGGGGAAGCCGGGCAGTCCCATCGAGGAGCGACCGGTGATGTTGGGATCCATGCCGAGCCCGGAGATGTTCTTGCCCATCTCGTCGAGGATCAACAGATCGAGCCTCGGCACGAGGATCGATCCCATGGCCGCCTTGGCCTCGATCAACAGCTCGGCGTCGCGCCGAACAAGATCGTGGCCCGGTACCGCCTCGACGCGACGAACCGTGCCGTCGGCGTTCTCCACCGTGGCCACCCCGAACAGGACCGGCAACCGGTCGATCATCACCGCCGCCACGGCCGGCAGCAACTCTTCGAAGGCGGTGAAGCCGAGCTCGTGGTAGGCCGATGCGCCCGCCTGCTTGGAGATCCCGAGGGCCAGCATCTTGACGAGGCCGGACTCGTGGTCGGCCTTGAAGTTGGTGTGCGGCTTGACCCGATTGATGACCACGATGCCGTCGGCGGCCGCGGCGCGGGTGTCGCAGTACACCGTCGTTCCAGAGGGGGTCCGGCCCACCTCGACGACGTCCATCGCCGAGCGCACCGGACAACCCATCGCGGTGGCTGTGACCCCGAAGTCGGCGAGGAGCTCCGCTTGGCCCGCGCCGGTGGCGCCGCCGTGCGAGCCCATGGCGGGCACGATGAACGGCTCGGCGCCGTGGTCGGTGAGGAAGTCGACGGTGGTCTTGACGAGCAGCGACAGCTCCGCCATACCGCGGCTACCGACCCCCACGGCGATCCTGGCGCCCGGGCGGACGAGCCGGGCGGCGCGCCGCAGGGACTCGTTGAGCGCGGCCTCGACGTCGTCGACGGCGCTCGAATCGAACCGTTGCCGGGCCGCGAACATCTTCGGGAGGAGTTGATCCAGTCCCGGGTGGCCGTCGAAGAGCGAGGTCGCCATGATCGCCAACCTAGTACCGGAGATCGAGCTACGCCCGGGAGGTCGCACCAGCGCGGGGTTGACCGCTCAGCCGCGACCGCCGCGGGATCCGGCCGCTCCGCCTCGTCGAGGCTGCCCGCTGCGCCGGCGGCGTCCGCCGCCGGAGCCCGTCCGCTGGGCGGGTGGACTCTGGCGACCCGCAGGCTGGCGGCCCGATTTCTGGCGAGCCTGCGCCGGCGGTGCCGGCGGAGCGGGCTCCACGTGGGCTGCGACGGCGCCGACGAGCCGCGAGACCTCGTCCGAGGAGGCCGTCACCGTCACCGGAGACGCCTTCACCGCGGCCTTGCGCAGCAGATCGCGGGTGTCCCTGCGCTGCTCCGGCAGGACCACCGTCACGACGTCGCCGGTGCTGCCGGCGCGGGCGGTGCGGCCCGAGCGGTGCAGGTAGGCCTTGTGCTCGGCTGGCGGGTCGACGTGGACCACCAGTTCGATGGCGTCGACGTGGACCCCACGCGCCGCGACGTCGGTGGCCACGAGCACGCGCACGCTGCCGTCGCCGAACGCGGCGAGGTTGCGATCGCGTTGGGACTGGGAGAGGTTGCCGTGCAGGTCTTTGGCCGGGATGCCCTGAACCGTGAGCTGCTTGGCCAGCCTCTTCGCCTGATGCTTGGTGCGGGTGAACAAGAGGCGACGCCCGGTGCCCGAAGCGAGCTTGGCGATGAGGGTCGACTTCTCGTTGGAGGAGACCTCGAAGACGTGGTGGGTCATCGCGGACACGTGCGAGCCCGGGGCGTCAACCGAGTGCGACACCGCGTTGTGCAAGAAACGCCGCACCAGCTTGTCCACGCCATTGTCCAGGGTGGCGGAGAAGAACATCCGCTGACCGTTGCCGGGCGTCTTCTCCATCAGGCGCGTGACGGCCGGAAGGAACCCGAGGTCGGCCATGTGGTCGGCTTCGTCGAGCACGGTGATCTCGATGGCGTCGAGGGTGAGCGCGCGCTGGCGCAGCAGGTCCTCCAGCCGTCCGGGACAGGCGACGACGATGTCGACCCCGCTCTTGAGCGCGCTGATCTGCTGGCCGGCGCCGACGCCGCCGAAGATCTTGGTGGTTTTCATGCCATACGCGGCCGCCAACGGCTTGATCACCGCCTCGATCTGGGTCGCCAGCTCGCGGGTCGGTGCCAGCACGAGGCCGCGTGGACGCTGGGCCTTGCGGGAGTTCGGGCGGGGCGTTTCCCCCAGGCGGGAGACCATCGGGATCGCGAACGCCAAGGTCTTTCCAGAACCGGTCTTGCCGCGGCCGAGAACGTCGCGGCCGGCGATGGTATCGGGCAGCGTGTCCTGCTGAATGGCGAAGGCGGCGGTCATGCCGTCGCTGGCCAGTAGCTTCACGATGGGGGAGGCAACGCCGAGTGCTTCAAAGGTGGTGTTCACCGAAGCGGTGGGATGTGCGATGGAAGAGCCTTTCGATGCGCCAGGCTGCGGTGGATCGCCCAGTCCCGCCGCACTTCACAGATGGGGCAGAACCAACGCTGGCAGGTGGTGGCAGCACCGGACGGTGCTCCCGATCGCCGAGAGGAGGATACTTGGACAATGCGGACCGGGGGGTGGACACCGAACCAATGCCGAGGAGACCTGACAGCGCAGGGAAGCTGAGTTCAACTTCGCAAGGTCTCTATCCTAATCGTGTTTGACCGCCGAACCCCAATCGGTGCACCCACGGCCACGCTCCGGCGAGGCGAATGGAGGTCAGGGATGGATATCTTCCAGCTAAGACATCAGCTGACCCGGCAGCGCCTGCGGGCGCGAATGCTGGGCGGACGGGTGTTCTTCCGGGTGGTGGCGTTGCTGGGCGATCCCATCGCGCGGCTGGCCAGCGCCTCGCCCCGCGACGACCTCTACGCCAGGCACCAGGAGCTGTCCGATCGTGGCCCCTACGTTCGGGGTCGCCTCGGGCTCGACGCCGTCACCAGCCACGAGGCCTGCCTGTCCGTGCTCCGCGATCCCCGGTTCGGGGTGCGGAACAGCGAGCGGGCCGTGGCCGGCGAGGATCCGGTGACGGCCGGGATCGACAGCCCGGTCAGGGACTCGTTTTTGTTGCAGGACCCGCCCGATCACACCCGGTTGCGGCGGATCGTGGCGCCGGCGTTTCGCCCCAGGCTTATCCGGGGCTACTCCGAGTCCGTTCGGCGGGTGACCCAGGAGCTGCTGGCCGGGCTGGGGGAGGGAGACGAGTTCGATCTGATCGAAGACTTCGCCCAACCGCTGCCGGTGGCGGTGATCAGCGATCTCCTGGGCATTGCGGCGCAGGACCGGCAACGCTTCGCCAAGATCGGACTCGTGGCCGGGGTGGCGTTGAGCGGGGTCAGCTCGTTGGCGATGGCCGACGAGCTCGCCGAGGCGACCGCCGAGCTGCACGCCCTGTTCACCAGGCTCGCCGCGGACCGCGTCGAGTCCCCCAGCGATGACGTGATCTCGATGTTGGTAGCCGCCCAGAACGCTGGCCAGATCAGCCCCGAGGAGCTGGTCTCGACCTGCAACGTATTGCTCCTGGCGGGCTTCGAGACGACGGTGAACCTGATCGGCAACGGGGTGCACGCCCTCTTGACCCACCCCGGCATGTGGCGGCGGTTGGCCGAGGAGCCGCAGTGGGCCGAGGCCGTCGTCGAGGAGACCCTCCGCTTCGATCCGCCCGTCCAGTTCACCGGCAGGGTCGCCCACGCGCAATGTGTGGTCGCCGGGCAACGTGTGCCCGAGGATCGGGCCATCCTGGTCGATTTCGCCGCCGCGAACCGTGACCCGGCCGCCTTCACCGAACCTGGCGTCTTCGACCCGGATCGCGAGGACGCGAGTGAACACCTAGCCTTCTCCAGCGGGATCCACGCCTGTGTCGGTGCCCCGCTGGCTCGGCTGGAGGGCGCTGTCGCGTTGAGGATGCTTGCAGCGCGTTTCCCAGGTCTCGAACCGGGAGGACCGCCCGAGCGGCAACCGGGCAACACCATCCGGGGGTTCCTGCGCTACCCCGTGCGCGGTGGTGGCGTTGCTAGTTCGTGATGGTGGTGACGATCCGCACGATCGAGGGGGCGGTTGGGGTGGAGCCGAACCCGAAGCTGACCGGCGGCTCGACGGGGGTGAGGGTGCCTAGCGGGGAGCCTTCCCAGCTCGCCTCCGCGGCGACGATCCGGTGCTGGTCCAGGGCGGCGTAGTACTCGATGCGCCCCGCCGCGGCGCTGCCCTTGGTGCGCACCCCACGCAAGACGACGCGGGCGATCGGATCGATGGCGGCGGTGAACCACGGCTGGGTGGCAACGGCCTGGGGAACCAGCCGCAGCAGGGAGCCGAGCCCCGTGCGTCTGCCCACCTCGAACTCCACCCGCAACCCGCCCGCCCGGACCCACCAGTGACCGCCCTCTCGGCCCCGGGTCACCTCGCACACGACCGTTTCGTCGAAGTTGTAGGTGGCCGAGACGAACTCCACCACGCGCTCGTCGGGCGCCAGCAACACCCGATGCCCGTCCGGGCGCTCCAGCATCACGTCGGTGAAGGAGCCCAACGGCGAGCGGGGCCACATCCCGATCACGATCCGGGTACCGGAGGTGGTGCCGATCCCGGCGATCGCGCCGTCGAAACGCTGGCGCCTGGCCGAGGTCGTAGACATCGGCCCAGCTTAGTGGCACCGCTCGGCGGAGCGGTTGACCGATGATCTGCCATCGGTCGCCCGTGGCGAACAGCCGTGCGCCTGCGGGCGCCGACGAGGGCCGGCTGTTGGCGGGTTCTCCGCCCCGGGTCGCGCCGCGTAGGCTGAGCCGGTCATGGATGAAGATCTGTTCGGGACGACCACCCGCCCGGCCGAAACAGCGGCCGCCGGCGGCAGCCTCAGCGACCTCGCCCACTCCGGGGCACCGCTCGCGGTGCGGATGCGGCCCACCACTGTCGAGGAGATCGTGGGGCAGCAACATTTGCTGGCGCCCGGCTCCCCGCTGCGCCGGCTCGCCTCGGGGGACGCGGCGATGTCGGTCTTCCTGTGGGGCCCGCCCGGGGTCGGAAAGACCACGATCGCCTCGGTGGTGTCCCAGGCCACGGATCGGCGCTTCGTGGAGGTCTCCGCGGTGACGGCCGGGGTCAAGGAGGTCCGCGCGACCCTCGATCAGGCCCGGCGCGATCTCGCCAAGGGCATCAAGACGGTGCTGTTCGTCGACGAGGTGCACCGGTTCTCCAAGACCCAGCAGGACGTGCTACTCCCGGCGGTGGAGAACCGCATCGTCACCCTGATCGCGGCCACCACCGAGAACCCGAGCTTTTCGGTGATCTCTCCGCTGCTGTCCCGCTCGCTCCTGCTGACCCTGAAGCCGCTCACCGACGCCGACCTCGATGAGCTGCTGGATCGCGCCCTCACCGACCCGCGCGGGCTCGGCGGCAGCGTCCGGATCGACGACCGGGCGCGGGCGAGCCTGCTGCGGATGGCCGGCGGGGACGCTCGCCGGGTGCTGACCTTCCTCGAGGAGTCCGCGGCCGGGGCCGCCGCCCTGGGGGTGGGCGAGATCGACACCGCCATCGTCGAACACGCCGTGGACAAGGCCTCGGTGCGCTACGACCGCGACGGAGACCAGCACTACGACGTCATCAGCGCCTTCATCAAGTCCATGCGGGGATCGGACGTGCAGGCGAGCCTGCACTACCTGGCCCGGATGATCGAGGCGGGAGAGGATCCTCGCTTCATCGCCCGGCGGCTGGTAATCCTGGCCTCGGAAGACATCGGCATGGCCGATTCCAGCGTGCTCACCCTGTGCGTTGCCGCCGCCCAGGCGGTCCAACTCATCGGCATGCCCGAGGCGCGGATCAACTTGGCGCACGCGGTCGTCGCCTGCGCGAGCGCGCCCAAATCCAACGCGGCCTACGCCGGGTTGAACGCCGCCGTGGTCGACGTTGCGGCCGGCAGGGTCGGCACCGTGCCGCCCGCCATGCGCGATTCGCACTACCCGGGCGCCAAGGGGTTGGGACACGGTAGGGGCTACGTCTACGCCCACGACGTGGAGCCGCACGGGGTGGCGGCCCAGCAGTACCTGCCCGACGAGCTCGCCGGCGCCATCTACTACCGGCCCACCCAGCACGGCCACGAGGCCCAGATCGCCGCCCGACTGGAGCGCATCCAGGATCTGTTGGGCCGCTCAGACAGCCGCCAGCCGTAAAGTCACGACGGTCTCGGGGCCCGGGTGCATTAGGGTAGCGTTGCCCGCGAAACCCTGCGGGCGCCCCCCGCCGTCACCAAGCCGCCAGAACCTACTCACCAGTTCGCGCAGCTACTTCTTGAAAGGATTTGCATGAGCGTCGGAGAAATCGCCGGACTCATCGCGGCGATCGCCGCGGTCGCCTTAGTCGTTTTTCTCGCCGTGCCCTTGCTGAAGTTCGGCCGGGTCCTCGAGGAACTGCGGATCACCGTCCGCGACATCGGCCACAGCTCGGTGCCGATCCTGACCGAGCTGCGCGGCACGGTCAGCGCGACCAACACCGAGCTCGAGAAGGTCAGCGTCGTGACCGACGACCTCTCCAAGGTGACCGGGCACGCCACCGTCGTCTCGGAGAACGCCGCCCAGCTGGCCGCGCTGTTCTCGGCCACCCTGGGTGGCCCGCTGGTGAAGACGGCCGCGTTCAGCTACGGCGTGCGCACCGCGCTCAAGGGCGGCAAGTTGGCCAAGCGGGCGAGCAAGCGCGGCACCTCGTGAGGCGGATCTTCTGGTTCACCGTCGGCGCGGGAGTCGGTGTCTTCGTGTTGATCAAGGCCCGCGACTACGCCCGTAAGGCGACCCCCGCGGCCGTGCAGCGACGCGTCGTCGACTCCGGTCACGGCTTGGCGGCCCGGATCAGCGAGTTCACCAGCACCGTCTCTCACGCGATGGCCGAGCGCGAGGCCGAGCTGCGCGACAGCCTGGGCCTGGCCGACCCGGATTCGCCCGTCAACGCGAACCCGCTGGATCGTGACTTTACCGATACCGCCCGGCCGGAGCGAGCTAGCGAGCGCTGAGTCCACGCCGACTTAGCGCTCCCCAGCCCGCGGTAAGTCCCACTCACGCACGTTGCCTCACCCGAAGGAAACCCATCATGAAGACCGCTGACATCCGACGGCACTTTCTCGACTTCTTCATCGCTCGCGGCCACACCGAGGTCCCCTCGGCGCCGCTGCTGTACAACGACCCCACGCTGTTGTTCGTCAACGCCGGCATGGTCCCTTTCAAGCCCTACCTGACCGGCCAGGAAACCCCTCCCTTCAAACGGGCGGTCAGCGTGCAGAAGTGCGTGCGGACCCTCGACATCGAGGAGGTCGGCAAGACCACCCGGCACGGGACGTTCTTCCAGATGGCCGGCAACTTCGCCTTCGCGGACTACTTCAAAAAAGGGGCCATCTCCTTCGCCTGGGACCTGGTGACCGGCTCGCCCAGCGCGGGCGGGTTCGGCTTCGACCGGGAGTTGGTCTGGGTGACGGTCTACCTCGACGACGACGAGGCGGCCGACCTCTGGCTCAACCAGGGCGTCCCCGCCGAGCGCATCCAGCGTCGCGGGCTCATGGACAACTACTGGCACATGGGCGTCCCCGGACCGGGGGGTCCGTGTTCGGAGATCTACATCGATCGCGGCCCCGAGTACGGCGCCGAGGGCGGTCCCATCGTCGATGAGGATCGCTACCTCGAGATCTGGAACCTGGTCTTTCAGACCCAGGAGCTCTCCGCGGTCCGGGCCAAGGACGACTTCGACGTGCGCGGCGATCTGCCCGCCAACAACATCGACACCGGCCTCGGCCTGGAGCGCGTGGCGCTGTTGCTGCAGGGCGTGGACAACATGTACGAGATCGACGAGGTCTTTCCCGTCATCGACGTTGCCGCCGATCTGGCGGGTAAGTCCTACGGCGACGGCGGCGAGGACGACGTTCGGTTGCGCGTCGTCGGCGATCACGTCCGCTCCTCGCTCATGCTGATGACCGACGGGGTGACTCCCGGCAACGAGGGCCGCGGCTACGTGCTGCGCCGGTTGCTGCGCCGCAGCGTGCGGATGATGCGGCTGCTCGGCGTGCGGGAGCCCGTGCTGCCGACGCTCCTGCCGGTCTCCAAGGAGGTCATGGCGCCATCGTGGCCCGACGTCGCCACCGCGTGGGAGCGCGTCAGCCAGGTGGCCTACGCCGAGGAGGAGGCGTTCCGGCGCACGTTGAGCCAGGGCACGCAGCTCTTCGACACCGCGGTCTCCGCGACGCGTCAGGGCGCCGGACCGGAGTCTGAGACGCTCTCGGGCGAGCGGGCCTTCGCTCTGCACGACACCTACGGCTTCCCGATCGATCTGACCCTGGAGATGGCCGAAGAGCAGGGTTTGGCCGTGGATCGTGCGGGCTTCGACGTCCTCATGGCCGAGCAACGAGATCGGGCGAAGGCCGACGCGCGCGCCAAGAAGGGCGGTACCGCCGCCGTCGAGGCCTACCGCACCCTTCGCGATCGCGGCGAGAACCGGTTCGTCGGTTACGAGCAGATGTCGATCCCGGCCAGCGTGCTCGGGCTGGTGCGCGACGGCGAACTCGTCGACACCGCGGGGCCCGGGGACACCGTCGAGGTCGTCCTCCCCGAGACCCCGTTCTACGCCGAGGCGGGCGGCCAGGACGCCGACACCGGTCGCCTGCTGGCGGCCGGGCTCGACGCCGAGGTCATCGACGTGCAGCGCCCGATCGGCGGGTTGATCGTGCACAAGGTCGTCGTCGGCGACGGTGAGTTGCACACCGGGCAGGAGCTCGAGGCCGCCGTGGACACCCAGTACCGGATGGGCGCCTGCCAGGCCCATTCGGCGACGCACCTCATCCACGCCGCCCTGCGCGAATACCTGGGCCCCACCGCGGTCCAGGCGGGCTCCTACAACAAGCCCGGTTACCTGCGCTTCGACTTCTCGTCCGGTCAGGGGCTGAGCACCGACCTCAAGCAGCAGGTGGAGGGGCGGGTCAACCTCGCCATCCGCGACGACCTCGAGGTCACGGCCAACGAGATGGGCCTGGAGGAGGCCAGGGCGATGGGTGCCATGGCGATGTTCGGCGAGAAGTACGGCCGCGTGGTGCGGATGGTCGAGATGGGCGGTCGGTGGTCCCGCGAGCTGTGCGGCGGCACCCACGTTCAGCGAGCCTCCCAGATCGGGCTGCTGAGCCTGCTCGGGGAGCAGTCCGTGGGCTCGGGCGTGCGCCGGGTGGAGGCGTTGGTGAGCACCGACGCGTTCGACCAGCTCGCCGGCGAGCGCGCGCTGGTGGCCTCGCTCACCGAGATGTTGAAGGTGCAGCCAGGGCAGCTGGCCGAGCGGGTGGCCAAGGTCGTCGCGGAGCTGAAGAGCGCCGAGCGTCAGATCGCCGAGCTCAAGACCCAGCAGGCGATGGGGCAGGTGCAGGGGCTGATCGACGCCGTCCACGAGATGTGGGGGGTGGCTTACGTATCCAAGGTGTTGCCCGGCGTGGCCGGGGGAGATCTGCGGACCCTGGCCGTCGAGACCCGTCAGCGCCTGGGCGGGCGCCCAGGCGTGGTATGCCTGATCGGCGGAACGCCCGAGAAGGCGGCCGTCGTGGTCGCGACGAACGAGGGAGCGCGGCAACGCCAGCTTCGCGCCGGCGCGCTGGTGAGCGCCGCGTGCGAGATCCTCGGCGGCAGGGGCGGCGGAAAGGACGACCTCGCCCAGGGGGGCGGAAGTCGGCCCGAGCAGAGCCAGGCGGCGCTCGCCGCCGTCGAGCACGCCATCGGCCACGTCCTGCAGTCCTGAGCGATGCCGCACACCGATCGGAGCGTGAGTGCACCGCGCGGGGTGCG
>JBBSOW010000051.1:0-21638 GCA_038259365.1 Propionibacteriales bacterium | reverse complement strand
TGTCGGAGTATGAGAACGTGGTAGACGTCAACTCCACGGGCCAGTTCAAGGGGATCATCCCCGCCGATCACAACCCGCAGCGCGCGACGGTCCACCTGCCGTAGCCGAAGTGGGTCCCGAGCCGGGATGCCGGATTAGACCGGATTAGATCGGTGGTTCGGGCTGAATGCCCTGTCGGCAACGATGGGGGCGGGCAGCCCGAACAACCGATCGACCACCCTCTCCGCGCTGTGCCCGTCGTCGTAGGGGTTGAAGCGTTCCTGCCATAACCGGTAGCGCTCGGCGTAGGTGCTGCGGTCCTCAGCCAGGCGGCGCAGGCTGTGCAGCACCTCGTCCTGGCTGATGACCACCGGGCCGGGAGCCTCGGCGGCGAGATCGAAGTACACCCCGCGAATGCTGTCGCGGTATTCGGCGAGATCGGGCACGAAGAAGATCATCGGCCGGCCGGTGACGGAGAAGTCGAACATCACCGAGGAGTAGTCGGTCACCAGGACGTCGGACGCGAGGAAGAGTTCGGTGACGTCCGGGTAGGTGGTGACGTCGATGACCCCGGCCGCTTCCAGGCGCGTGTGCACCCCCAGCGTTCGGGAGTGTCCGCGCAGCAACAGCACGTAGTCCTCGCCGAGGTCTGTCTCTAGCTTGGCCAGATCCAAGAACGCCAGCATGGTCGAGGCGTTGTCTCGCCACGTGGGCGCGTAGAGCACCACCGTCTGGTCGGGCCGGATGCCCAGCCGGGCCCGGATGGCGGCGCCGTTGGACGTGCTCATGGCGTCGTTGCGGGGATAACCCTCCTCGAACAACACCCCGTCCCACGCGTAAGCCGTGGCGAAGATCTCGCTGCTGTGCCGGTTCTGGGAGACGAGCGCGCTCCACTTGGCCTTCTCGGTTTCCAGCGCCTTCCGCGTGCTGGCGGGCGGATTGGGCCGGTCCAGCCCGATGCGCTTGAACATGGAACCGTGCCAGGTCTGCAGGACGATCTGGAAGGGCTGGCGCACGAAGCGGCCGCGAATCCAATCGTTGATGATCACGTAGCGAGAGCTGCCGCGAGCCTGCCACCACTCCTTGGTGCCGGCGATGACCGCGACGGCGCCGGACGGGACCGGGACCGAGGCGTCGACCACGCCCCAGTATCGCGCCAATTCGGGGTGGCGGCGGGCGATCACCCGGTCGAGCGCGTACGGGTTGTCGTTGGCCTTGCGGCCGTAGAAGCTCTCGAAGTACACGGCCTCGGCCGGTTCGAACACCCGTTTGCGGTAGCTCGTTTCCAGTCGGCGCTGGTGGAACGAACCCAACTCGTCGTCGCGGCGGGGCGGGCCGATCGCCACGCGCAACCGCCGCTTGGTGCTCATCTGCAGCTTCAACCGAAAGCTCGGGGCGGAATGGGTTTGCGGGGTTTGGGCGATCACCGCGTCCACGCAGGCTACCCGGAATCCGAGGCCGTCCGCGTCGATGCCGCGCAAACGCGACGCGCCGACGGACAGCGGTAGTCGGGGGCCGTCCCACTCCGAGGCGAGGAGCGGAACGTGGCCGGTGAAGCTGCGGTCCGCGGCGATCTCGAGTTCGGCGGGTACGCGCTGCCTGGCGCCGGAGAGGACGAGGACGGGATCGGTGAGCGCGCCGAGGAATCGACCCGTGATTTGCAGGCGCGGGTCGTCGTCGAGGTCTGCGCTGACGCTATCGATGATCGCCATCCCGGGAGTATCGCGCAGGGTGAGATGTCCACTCATGCTGCCGTAGGCGAAAAGTGTCGAATCCGGGCGCGTCGAGGGCGTCGCCCCGTTTAGGCCGGCCGACACGTGGTACGAGACGCCCCCGGCGTCTGTCAAGAACAGCTGATGGTTCACGGTGCGCGGCGCCGACGTGCCCGCGCGATCGTTCTGGACGACGTCGAAATCGACGTCGTCCGGCTCGTCCTCGGCGGCTACCTCGCCCACCTTGGGGGCCGGCAGTGCCACCGTTCCGCGAACGCTCCACCCGTCGTCGGCCCGGTCCAGGGTGAGGGCTTGGGTCTGGCCGTCGGTCGAGCGCAGGTAGGCCGACACCGGTGCAAAGTCGGGATCGCGCAGCGCAACGTTGATGTCGCGCCCGTCGATGGTGACATCGCCGGCCATGGCCGATGCTCGCCGAGCCGAGAACACCAGTCCCTGTTGGCGGCGCCAAGTCGGCTGGACCAGGATGTTCCCCGCGAAAGCCTGGGCCCGCAGGTACCGCGCGGATCCGAGCCGGTTGCGATTCCTGAACGCTCCCGTCCAGCTCCTTTGAGCATCACCGACCCGCACCTTCGTTTGCCAACCGCGGCCGGCTCCTCGCTCATCCTCGACGAGATCCACGACGCGCTCCATGGCGATGGTGGCTCGAAAACCGGTGTTGGCGTAGTCGGCGGTCGCGTTCTTGGCGTTCGCGTTGGCGTCGACGTTGTGCTGGGGGCGCACGCGGGCCGCCACCCGTTCCCCGCGCGGGGACTCGAGCCATACCTCGATCGCGGGCGCCTGGAGGGTGAAGCCGTTGCCCCGGCTGTAGGCCCAGCCGACGAGTTCGAATTCGTCCTCGTTCCACCGGGCGCTACGCAACGAGCATTCCCAGCCCAGTCGGGCTCCGGTTGCCCGGTTGAGCACGGCCCGTGCAATGTTGCGCGCCAGATGGTAGGCCCGTTGTATTTCTGGGCGTTGCGAGCGGGCGGACTGCTTGGCAGCCTTCGAGATCAGCCGCTTGAGCCTGGCCTTCATGCTAGATAATAATGCTCGCGTGGGCGCGAGCTTGTTCCAGGATGGCCGCAATGGCGACCGACTCGGCCGAGCGGAGCCTAAAGGACTCGGGCGTGTCGTTGCGGATCATCGAGGCGAACTCGGCGAGTTCGTAGCGCAGCCCGTCGCCGTCGAACTTGTAGTAGTACTTCTTGTTATCGCGTTGATCTTCGAACCGAGCCTCGAAGTACTCGGTTTTCCACCAAGGGGCGGGAACGTACATGTAACCCTTAGTACCGGCCACGACGAGATCGCCCTCCGCCTTCACGCCGAGTCCGGTCCGGGCCGAGGCGACCGCGTGTGGGTAGCCGACGTCGATGCGCGAGAACACCTCGACCTCGGAACCGTCCGGGCGCAGCGAGGTGGCCCGGACGTCGTTGTAGTCGATCCCCAGCAGCTTGACTATCGCCAGCAGGGGGTAGCTGGCCAACTCGGTGATGCTGCCGCCATCGGGCGCTTGCAGTTCACGCCCCTCGTCGACGAGCTTGGTGAAGGTGGCATCGACGGAGCGCACCTTGCCGATTGAACCCGAGCGGGCCACCGCGACCATGCGCTGGAAGCCGGGGGAGAAGGCGGTCTTGATCGCTTCCACGAGGACGACATTGTGCTGAAGGGCGAGCGAATAGAGGTCCTGGGTCTCGGCCTTGGTCAACGCCATCGGCTTCTCGCACAAGACGTGCACGCCCGCCTCGATCGCCCGCGTGGCGTACCCGACGTGGGTGTCGTGCGGGGTCGCGATGTAGACCGCGTCGACGGCGCCGAGCAGCTCGTCGAAGTCTTGCTTGGCGAAGTTGAGTTGGTGCTCCTCGGCAAAGCTCTGGGCGCTGGCGAAGGTGCGAGAAAAGACGCCTTCGACGTTGACCCCGCTGACGAAGCGGGCCTCGTCGACCAACCGGTGGGCGATGCGGCCCGCGCCCACCACGCCGAGCTTGAGCACGCCGGCTTCCTCGTTGCGAAGCTGGGTGGAGGACACGCCTTTGGTGCGCTCCAGATAAGTGACCTCGCAGTAGTCGGCGAGGTAGTCGAACTTGCCCAGCCAATCCGAACCGATGGCAAAGATGTCGACCTTGTGGCGCTGGATGTCTTGGACCTTTTGACCCTCGTATTCCTCGATGATCACCTCATCGGCCAGACCGGAGGCCTGGACGTTGTTGATGCGCTCCATCAGGCTTTGGCGGACGTTGAGCTTGCCGCGGGCGTCGTCGAAATTCTCGGTGGTCACCGCGACGATGAGGTGATCGCCTAGGGCCTTCGCTCGCTCGAGCAGGCGTCGATGTCCGTCGTGAAACAGATCGAAGGTTCCGTAAGTGATGACGCGCACGCATGGTCCTTTCATAGATAATGCTCGCCCGAGCCTATTAGGGTCACCGCGAAAGTGCAGGTTTCCGCGCTGGCTCGGCGCCTTGAAGTGTTAGGGTCGCGAGCCGGTGCGGGTGCGCAGATACCACAACGTCACCCCACCCATCGCGAGGATGAAGACGAGACCCCCCACCGCCCAGGGCCAGACCGGCGGAGATCCCGCATCGTTCCCGCTGTCAGCCGCCGCGCCCCCATCGGTGGCGGCCGGCGAGTCCGCAGGCGCCGTGGAGGGTTCGGCGGGTTCGGGATCACTTTGGGTGGGGACAGGATCACTCTCCGTGGGCTCGACCGGGGGTGGCTCGGTGGGCGCCGTGGTTTGCGGGGCTCGCGCGGTGGTGGTGGCGTTCGGATCGGGGTTCTTGATCACCTCGGGCTCCGCGTCGGTACCCTCCCAGGTGGTGGCGGCGTCTTTGGAGAACGTGCCGGGGCCGTAGGAGAACTGGAAGGAACCACCAAGCGGTGCGCCCGCGTCATCGGCCCGGTACTGCACGGTGTAGGTGCCTCGGGGGAGCCTGTCGATCAGCTGGGTAGTGATGGTGTTGTACTCGACGATGAGGTCGCCGGTGGTGACGTTCTTCCCATCGGCGTTCAACACGAGCACCTTGGCGATCCCGGCGTCCACCGGCGAATCGAACGCGAGGTTCACCCAACCGGGTGCGCGCTCGAGCTCGGCCTGGGGTTGCGGATCGCTGGCCACCAGGGCCTGGCTGGCGTACGCCGGGCCGGGTGCCGACACGAGCACCACCAGGCTCAAGGCGAGCGCGCTGAGCAGGCTCGCCAGCAGATTGGCGCCACTAGCGTGCCGAATTGGCGGGGTCAACGCAGCTCCTTGGAATCGGGGTCGTACCCGCCCAGTATGTCGCATCGCCACATCCGATGTCGTGTCGCGCGGGGGTTACTGGCTTTGACACCGCCCGAAAGGTTAGGGTCTTGGCTATACCCGGGGAGTCTTTGGGTTGGTCAATCTTCAGTGAGCTATAGCCGCGGTGTGCAGATGGTGTGGGCGGCATGACGAAGGGTCAAGACTTGAACGCGGCAAAACCTCAGCATTCCCACGCCCCGGTGACGTCCCGGCGCCCAACCGGTCGGCGGGTGCTAACGACGCTCCTGGCGCTTATCCTGGCGGGCATCCTGGCCGTTGGCAGCACCCCCGCCAGCGCGATCAGCTGGGACCGAGACGATAAGGGGGTAGTAAAGCCGGCCACGCCGGGAACCTGCCCGACGATGCCGAGCACGCCGGCGCCCTTCGAGGTCTTCCTCAACACCGACGACTCGGAATCTCGTGGCTGGTGGGATCCGCAAAACAACGAGCCGTGGAGTTTCGCCTCTCGGGTGGCGCAGGTGATCTGCGGCGCCAAGGAAGGCTCGCAAGTCCGCCTCGGCATGTACTTCATCCGACTCGTGGGCACGGTGGCGCGCCCCGAATCCGACACCGAGGTCATCGTCTCTGCGCTGGAATACGTGAAGAAGAAGCGCGGTGTCAACGTCTCGCTGGTGCTGGATGACGGTCTGCACAAGGGGGCCACGCGCACCCAGATCACCCAGCGCCTCAAAGGCATAGCGGACGTGTCCTACTGCGTGAACGGCTGCTTCAACGTCAATAAGTCCAGCGTGTACAAGTACGCGATCAACCACGAGAAGTTCATCACCGTCAGCGACACGACGTGGGCCAACCCCAAGAAGGGGCCCCACCCAGTGGTGTTGTCCACGTCGGGCAACTTCAGCCGCGGTCAGATCCGCAACTACCTCCAAGAGTCCACGGTGGTCTACGACGACTACAAGCTCTGGAAAGAGTTCGATCTGCGCTTCAACGGGATGAAGTACTGCGCCAGCCCCGGCTGCGCCAAGGGTGGGGCCCCCGTCAAAGCGCTACAGCTGAAATCGGAGCGCTCCATCTGGGTGGACCCCTTCTACCGCCGCTATACCGACTCCGGACGCGGCACCTCCGTCTCGTTCAGCCCGCAGACCCCGAGCGCGCCCGACTACTACATCTCCCAGTTCGATGGCGTCGACTGCGCTGTCGACAAGCGCGTCCGCATCGCGATGTTCAAGATGACCGACTCCAAGGCACAACGGATGGCCGAGACGCTGGCGCGACTGAAGAAGAGCGGGTGTGACGTCGAACTGCTGCTCTCGCAGTCCTACGGTGCCCTGGTGCTGGCCGATTCGGTGGTCAAGACGCTGAACGCGGCCAAGGTGCCGTTCAAGTGTTCGGCCATCCCCATGCACACCAAGATGATCCTGATCGGCCCGATGACCGGCACCGAGGGTCGCGTGCTCAGCGGCACCGCGAACATGAGCACGTCGGGCCTGCGCTATAGCGACGAGCACGTCATCACGATGGACACCCGCAGAGCCTCCCCGGAGTTTCAGGAGCCCATGCGGCGGGCCTACGGTACCTACCTGACGGGCTACTACGAGCTTTCCCAAGGAGCCACCAAGTGCTGACCTCAGACTCAACGTGGCGCTCGGAGCCAGCGATCGCCGAGACGACAGGCACCCTTCGAGCCGCAGGAGCGAGCTTCTCGAGGCGAGTCAAGGTTGGCCTCGCCCTTTGTCTGACCCTCGTGGTGGTCATGGCCGGGTACGTTTCGGTTTCCCCCGCCCAGGCGTTGACGGGTCTCAAGGCGACCGCTTTGGGAGCCAACACCGTCAAGCTCACCTGGACGGCGGTGCCCAAGGCGCCCGGTTATCGGGTGCAGTACTCGGCCAACTCCAACATGTCGTCTTCGCTGTACGTTCCCGCCAGAGGCGCCAGCACGTTCTTGACGACCAATTCGGCCATCGTCACCAACCTGGCACCCAACAAGACCTGGTATTTCCGGGTGGCCCCGGTAGACAAAGTGAACCAGAAAAAGCTCTCGGACTACTCCGGCAAGGTGTCGGCCAAGCCCGGTTACACCTTCGCCGCGCCGACTAAGCTCAGTAAGGTCAACGTCGGCGCCACCCAGGTCGAACTCGAATGGTTGCACGTGAGCGGCGCGCCTGGGTATCGGGTGAAGGCGACCGCGTCGGGCAAGCCAACCGTCTATGCCTCCTCGGGTAACAGCAGCGCGACGTTGAAGGGACTGGTGCGCAACACCACCTACAAGTTCAGCGTCTACGTCGAGTCTCCGGCCGTGAGTAACGTTCCGGCTCTGCAGCTCGGCCCGTGGTCGAGCTCCTACAGCGTGAAGACCACCAACAGCGAATTGTTGGCGCCAACCAACCTTAAGTCCTCCAAAGCCACTCATGACGCGGTCGACCTCAGCTGGACCCCGCCCGCGAACATGAAATCGGGCTATCTGTACTCGGTGCGCTACGGCTTGAACTCGTCGCTGAGCTCGGGTGCAAAGACGGCTCCGCCGGTGGAGGCGTCCAGTGTTCGGCTGACCGGGCTGAAGGAGAACACCAACTACTACGTGCGGGTGACGGTCGTCGATGCACGCAAGGCGGTGAAGAGCGATACGAGCGACTTTGCGTTGCTCAAGACCCGCGTCCCGCTGGGCACCCTCCGCGGTAGCGTCACCGGCCCGCCCGGAGCCGACACCATCGCCATGGCTTACGACGCCGGGAACGAGATGGCCCAGCAGGTGGATGTGAACAAGTCGGGTGAGTACGAGTTCTCGCTCCGCCCGGGTAAGTACAAGGTGCGGATCGGCTACCTGGGCCAGGCCGGGTATATCACGGGGTGGGCCAAGGCCGGCGCCGACATGGGCGTGGTGCAAGGTCAGGCCACGAGCTACCCGGTCGAGCTGAAGGAGACCACGAACGCCAAGACGGTCAAGCTCACCAAGGGTGAGGAGGTGACCGGGGTCGTGACGGACTCCGATACCAAGAAGGCCGTTCGCGACGTCGACGTGACGGCGTTGAGCGATACCTCGGAGCGCGAGGTCATGTCGCGTGCCCGGACGGACTCCTCTGGGCGCTATACCTTGGCCGGGCTGCCGAACGGTAAGTACATCGTGCGTATGCGCTACAGCCAGATCGGCTTCCGGTCTCTCGAGACCAAGGTCGAGGTCAAGGACTCCGAGGTCAAGGTGAGCAAGGCCCTACCGATGGACGAGTGGGTGCAAAGGTACGGCGTCTACGTCAAGGGCAGCTTCAAGGTCGGTGGGACCGTGTACGCTAAGCCCACGGGCTGGCGAGCCAGCAACAATCCGTTGGAACGCTCCTCCGCTCAGAGCTACCAGTGGCGGCGCAACGGGGCCGCGATCAAGGGTGCCACGAAATCGACCTACAAGCTGACCAAGTCGGATAAGGGCAGTAAGAGGATCTCGCTGACCGTGACCCATTCCCACATCGGTTTCAAGCGCGGCACCGCCACCTCGTCCGCGTACACCGTCAAGTAGCCCGCGAGGGACCGCCATCTCCGGGTGGCGCCAAGCCGGAAAGCGGCGCTGGCCCCCGGAGCTTCCCGGCGGCCAGCGCCGCTTCGTCGGTTGGCCGAGCCTTCGCCCGGTCCGGGGCTTTTTCTGGCACCGGGCGCCCGACAACGGCGCCCTCAGGAACGCTTGCGCACCTGCCGGTGGGTCCGACCCCGGTCCTTGTTGGTGAGAAGCTGCGCACCCCAGCCCAGGGCCACGCAGGCCATCGCCCACAGGTAGCGCTGCAACGTGGCGGGGTTCACAAGCCCGCTGTAGGCGCCCCAGAAGTTCTTGTAGTCCAGGACGGAGTCGTCGGGGATCTGTTCTCCGAGCCGGTTGAACCAAAAGGTGGCCCCGGCGGCGACGATGAGCTCGATCGGCGGGGCGAGCAGGGCCAATCCGCCGACGGCGATCGCTAGGGGGACCACCATGTAGGTGAGGAAGCGGTTCAGGTCGGTGCCGCCCATGAACACGAGCGCGAAGACGGCCAGGCTGTACCACACGAGATAGTGGCGAAATGCTCGGTCGACGCCGTCCTTGAGCGTGCGCAGCCGGGAGCGTCGGGCCAACATCAGGGCCGGGACGAAGTAGGACAAGTAGGCCAGCAGGATGTTGAGGTGCCGGCCGCCGTAGGCGAGCAGGTGGGCCAGATCGTCGGTGAAAGAGGCGATCGTCACGGTCTGACGGTTGTTGTCGGTCACCGGGATCATGGCCCGGGGGAGCACGACGCTGATGGCCAGCACGGCGATGGCCAGGAGGATGAGTCGCCGCAGGGTGCGCCAGTGCTTGGTGGTCGCCAGCATGGCCAGGACCGCCAGTAGTGGAACGACGGTGAACTCGCGAAACGGGGCGCCCAACAGTGTCAACGCCAGCAACCATCCCCAGCGCCGCTTGAGGGCGGCCAGGCTGGCCAGGATAATGATCGGATAGGCGAGATGATCGGGGCGAAAGGGGTCGAACAAGAGGAAACGGACGTTCCACACGCTCAGCGCGGTCACAACCAGCCCGGCCCAGCCCGCCTTGGACGAGGAGAACACCTCGCGAACGAGCCAGAAGACGGCCACCAGTTGGGCTACGGCTCCCGTCCAGGCGATTAAACGGAACCCCAAGGGGAGCGAGACCGAGAACAGGTCCGAGAGCACTTTCGCCAGCGCGGGGGTGCCCCAGCGATAGGCGAAGGGGGAGGTCATCGTCTCGGGTGAGAACCAACGATCCGCCATCGCCAGATAGCGAACGTTGTCCCATTTGAAGCGTGAGACGTCGATGGAGTTGGTGCTCCACTCGAACGCCACCACGATCGCGATCGCCACCAGCGGCGGCAAGACGGCGTCGAGGATGGACCGCATTCTGGGCGTGCCCCGATCACCCTTTTCTGCGTCGACCGATCTCTTAGTGGGGCTGCTCATGGGGCTGTGGCGAACCTTCCAACTCGTTGAACAGTCCCGACCAACGAGCGATGAAGGCCTCCTCGTTGAACGTGGCGGCGACGTTCGTGGTCCCCCGGACGAGGGCCGCGTGGAGTTCGTCGTCGGTCAGCACCTGGACGATCCGTGCCGCCATCTTTTTCTTGTCCCCGTACGGCACGAGGAACCCGTTCTCCCCATGAGTGATCATGTCGGGTGGGCCGTACCTGAGGTCGTAGCTGATCACCGGACACCCGTGCATGAGGCTCTCCAGCACCGTCAACGGGGCGCCCTCGTAGCGGCTCGTCATGATGCAGAGGGCGGCGCTGGCGTAGACCCGCCCCGGATCGTTGGTGAAGCCCTTCAACAACACGGACTTTCCGAGGCCTAATCTAGCGATCTGGTCTTTGAGCTTTTGTTGGTCCGGACCGTTTCCGTACACCTCCAGGCGAGCCTGTGGCACGTTGCGCACGACGGCCGCAAACGCGCTGATCGCGTGGTTCACCTGCTTTTGCTGATCCAGCCTGGCCATCATGATGACGCGGTGCGGGTCTCGCGCCACCGGCTCGCCCATGGCCGGGGCGGGTTCCTGGGCGGAGTGGGGAACCACTTTGAAGTTGTCGTTGTGCCCAAACGTCTGTTCCGCCTCGCCGCGCTGGGTGTTGGTCAAAAACACGATGGCGTCGGCCTTGTCCCGTGCCTCGAACAGGGGGCGGTAGGCGGGCCTGATCTTCTCCACGTCGTCGAAGGGGGGTTGGGTGTGGGCGTTGTGGAGGACGAACAGCTTCTTGACGGAGGCGCGCCGGTACCCCAGGAACAGCTCATCGAGGCCCCGGGCCTCGACGGTGACAAAGGTCGGGCGTTCGCCCAAGAAGTTGTCGAGGCAGGAATGCAGAATCTTAGGGAACGAATACCCGACGCGCTCGGGGGCGCCTTCGCTGTCGAAGTAGTTGATGCGCTGCAGGGTGGATTCGACGTCTGGACCAGCGCTTGCCAACCACATGTTGAACATCGGCGTTTGGTCTCGGCGAAAGAAGACGTCCTGCCGTGGTCGGTTGGTCTGCCAATCCATGTACGTCGTGCGTTGGAGGGTACCGTCGGAGCGGTATTCGTCTCGCCGGGTCCGCGACCTGTTCTCGTGGAACTCGTCGCGATGCAGCAGGCGGCCCTCGTCATCGAAACGTTTGTAGACCCGGTACACGCCCTCGGCGTCAAAGAGGCGGTACACCTCTTGGGTTTTGTCACGGATCCAGCGCATGCCGGGCTCGTCGATGGAGTGGGAGACGGGCGGTCCGCCGTAGCTGGTCTCGTCCGGCAGGTAATCGAGCAGGTTGACCAGCCGAACGCCGGCGGCGAGAGCGCCCTTGGCCCTCAAGACGCTGGTCAGATCCTCCAGCTGGGAGGAGTGATTCACGACCAAGATGGTCGATTCGATGCCTGCCCGCTCGTACCACAACCGGGTCTTGGTGAGGATCGACGCCGTCCGCCCCGCGTACTTTCGCGGCAGGCCGTCGATGGCGATCACGTAGTGGGCGTCCGGAAACGGCTGGGCGGGTGGGACCGGATCGATGCGTGGGCGAGGGGGAGGGGGAGGGGGAGGCGCTACGCCCGCGGGCGCCTCGGGCTCACCGCTTCGCGCTGGCACCGGCTGGGCCGATCCCGCGGCCTGGGACAGGCGACGACGCAGGCGCGCACCGTACTCACCGATGGACAATGGGGATGACCTTCCTCGCTAGACCTGTTCGGCCATTCAATCAGACTTGGCGATCGACAAGGCGACCCGGACCAGCCGTGTCGTCGGTGTGCAATGGCGCTAGGCGCTGGCGACAACGCGGAGGTGACGGGCGGAGGGTTTCCGGTTCGCTTCGGCCAGTTCACCGTCGCCAAAGTCGATGAGGTCCATGCAGGCGACGACGTAGCGCTCCAGGGCGAGCTCGCAGATCTCGGGTTGGTTACCGAAGGGTTCGGCGACGGCGAGAGCGCCCAGCCGGCGAGCCACGTCGCCTTGCAGCGCATAGTCGTCGGTGGCGGTGAGGAACCAGGAGCCGACGCCGACGTGTCGCCGGCCCTGGGCGCGCAGGGATCTGATGGCTTCGGCCATATCGGTGTGGCCCAGCGCCGTCACGGCGGTGACCACCGGTAGCTTGTGGTGTAGCGACCATTGCCGCGCCCGTCGTTGCATCAAGGAGGCGCTGCGCGCGTCGCGACAATCGCCGACCGACAGCACGAGGGCGTCGATCTCCGCAGCGTGGCGCTTGCTCAACGCCATGCGCAACTGCAGATCCACCAGCTTGAGCAGGCTCGCCTTGGGGCCGATCGGCCGGGCGAGTCCCAGGCGGAGGGAGCCGTGCTCGAGGCCGAGCTGGGTGACGACCCGTCGAAGCGTCTGGTCCTCGCTGAAGGCGGCGCACAACTCCAGCGGCACGACGACGGCCTCGGCTACCCCAGACTTGGCCAGCCGGGAGACGACCTGGTGCAGGGCGGGGGAGGTCTTGCCGGTGCCGAACAGCGCTAGCTGAACGTTGAACTCGGGGCGCCGCGTCTGCAGGCTCTTGCGGAGGCCGTGCAAAACGTCGAGTTCGCGGGCGCTGCTGGCGTGAGGGGCGAGCAGGATGAGAGCAGGGGCTGCCATGTCTGGGCCTTTCCGACGGGACGGGCGGCGGCATCGCCGATGGGGCTTGGCGGGCAGACCGCCATCTGAGACAACCCGCGTTCCTCCAAGTTTTATGCCTACCCCTCGGTAACACCAACCCGATATCTCAATATATGATATTGCCATCTTAGTAGACAAGACGATCTGACGACTCTGGAGTGGCCTGAGATCACTCGGGTTTTCGGTTCCCGAGCTTTCCCCAGGGGATGATCTGGGGTTCGAGCAGCGGAGGCCGCGCCTTGGCCTCGGCGAAGCCGACGTTTACGGCCGCGCCGAGGAGCAACGACAGCGAGGTGAGGTAGAACCACAGCAACAGGGCGATGGGTGCGGCGAGGGGACCATAGATCGAGGTGGAGCCGACCGAGGCCGCCAGGGCCCAGCGCAGCGCGGCGCTCCCACCGATCCACAGCGTCATGGTGAACACCGCACCGGGAATATCGTGCCGCCAGGTGGTCCGCCCGGGAACGGCGCGGTGAAACAGGATCGCCAGCAAACAGATCGTGACCAGGATCACGGTGGGCCAGTAGAGCACGACCATCCAGTCGAGGGTGCCGGGCAGGATGCGAGCGATGACCCGCGGGCCAGCGATGAGGACGGGAAGAAACAGGGCGCCGACGACGAGAAAGACCAGATACACGACGAAACTGATGGCTCGGGTGTGGAGGATACTGCGTCGCCTGGTGTGTCCGTAGACGATCGTGATGGTGTCGAGAAACACGTTCGCGGCTCGGGATCCGGACCAAAGCGCTAGGAGAAAACCGATGGAGACCACGTCGGCGCGGCCGCCCGAGAGGACGTCGTCGAGCGTGGGCGCAATGACCTCGGCGATCACGTCGCCGCTGACGAACTGTCGCGCCAGCAACAACAGCTCGGAGCGCAGCTCGGTAATCTTCCCGACCTCGAGCGTCTGGACCAGGAATCCGACGGTCCCTGCCAGGCCGAAGAGCAGCGGCGGGAGGGAGAGCACCCCGAAGAACGCGCCCTCGGCCGCCAACCCGGTGAGTCGATAGTCCAACGCGGACCTCAGCGTCCCCGCGACACCTCTCCACACGCGGGCGAGCGGCCCGTCCGTCGGCAACCGGTTGGCCAGCCTCACGCGCAGGCTGGCTCCGCCTCGCGATCGTGACACGCCGCTCTCCTGACCTCGCCGTGATGGGCTGGCGATGACGCTCAGGATACGGCCCTGGTGGTGGCGCGGAACGCCGGGCCCCGACGGTTTGGCTACGGTTTGACAACGGAACGGTATCTATTCGGTGGGTCGTGGGGCCATTGCCCGACTGTCGTGAGAATCTGCCAGGGATGATCAACCGCATCTACAAGGAGACATCCGTGAAGAACTTTTCAAGAATCCGTACCGCCTGCCTCGGCGGCGTCGCGGTGCTGAGCATGGTGGCGGTTTCGGCCTGCGGAGGCTCGTCCGAGCCGGCAGCCGCCCCGTCCACGGGCGCCGCCGCCGGCATTGCGCTCGTCGATCCCAGTGCGCTGACCGTGTGCACCCACCTGTCGTACAAGCCCTTCGAGTTCAAGGACTCCTCGAATGAGATCGTCGGCTTCGACATCGACCTGATGGATCTCGTGGCCAAGAATCTCGGCGTGAAGCAGAAAATCGTCGACATCGATTTCGCCTCCATGACCTCGGGTGCGGTCTTCGCCGCCAAGAAGTGTGACGCCGCCCTGGGCGCGGTGACGATCACCGAGGCGCGCCAGAAGGCCGTGCTGTTCTCCGATCCCTATTTCCAGGCTACGCAGGCGTTGCTCGCTAAGGCCGATTCGGGTATCACCGACCTCTCCTCGCTGAAGGGCAAGCAGCTCGGCGTGCAGACCGACACGACGGGTCAGAAGTACGCCGAAGACAATAAGGACGACAACGGCTACCAGATCGTCGTCTTCGAAGACGCCCCCTCCCAGCTCGCCGCCACGCTGTCGGGTCGCGTGGACGCCGCGATGAACGACAACGGCCTCGTGTTCGACTACGCCAAGGAGAACACCGACATGAAGGTGGTGAAGGAGTTCGACACGGGCGAGAGCTACGGGTTCATGGTGCAAAAGGACAGCGACAGCGGCACCGCCCTCGCCGAGAAGATCAACGAGACCCTGACCAAGGCCAAGGACGACGGTAAGTACGACGAAATCTACAAGAAGTGGTTTGATTCCGCGCCCAAAAGTTGAGCCCGTCAGAGGCGCCCCCCGGTCGGTGGATTGGCGGGGCGCCTCGTCCTCTCGTGCAGAAAGGTCCTAGACCGTGACGACTACTACCTCCGAGTCGGTGGGTAAGAAGCCACTCTCACCCCGCAAGCGGGCCCAACGCTGGCGGTTGGTTCAGTACGCCGTCTTGGTCGCCGCCGTGCTGTTGGCGATCTTCCTGGCCGACTGGAAGCAGCTGCAATCGGTGTTCCTGCGAACGGATCTGTTACAGGTCACGATCCTGGGCGGCTTGGGGCGGGCGCTGCTCAACACGATCATCTACTCGGTGGTCGCCTTCATCCTCGGCATGACGGCCGGCACCGTCTTGGCCCTGATGAAGCTCTCCTCGGTCGGCCCCTACCGCTGGGTTGCCTCGATCTATATCGAGTTCTTTCGCGGACTGCCGGCCATTATCGTCTTTTTGGCGTTCTCGTTGCTGCCGTTGGCGTTCGCGGGTTTGCGGATTCCCTTCGATCCTTACGGCACCGTCTGGATCGCGTTGGGCATCGTTGCTTCGGCCTACATCGCCGAAACGGTCCGCGCCGGAATCCAGGCCGTTCCCAAGGGCCAGATCGAGGCGGCCCGGTCCCTGGGCATGTCCCAGGGGATGGCAACGTCTCGGATCGTGCTGCCGCAGGCGTTTCGCATCATCATTCCACCGCTGACCAACGAGTTGATCATCGTCGTCAAGGATTCCTCCCTGGTGTACGTCATCGGGCTGAGCGGCGCCGCCTACGAGCTCACCAAGTATGGTCGCGATCTCGCCAGCAGTAACGTCAACCTGACGCCGCTCATTGTGGCCGGCGCCACCTACCTGGTCATCACGCTGCCGTTGAGCATGCTGGTCCGATACCTGGAGAAGAGAGGAAAGAGGTCGCGATGAGCACGAGCTCGACGTTTGATGAGGTAGGCGCCGGCGACGCCAACCAAGAGGAAATTCGCATCGAGGACCTGCACAAGTCCTTCGGTCCGCTGGAGGTGCTGACGGGAATCTCCAACGTCATCCGCAAGGGCGAGGTGGTCTGTGTCATCGGCCCGTCGGGTTCAGGCAAATCGACGCTGCTGCGCTGCATCAACCTGCTGGAGCAGCCGACGTCGGGCAAGATTCACATCCTCGGAGATGAGATCACCGACCCGGACGCCAACCTGGACCAGTTGCGGGCCAAGATGGGCATGGTCTTCCAGTCCTTCAACCTGTTTCCCCATCTCACCGCGGAGCAGAACTGCACGATCGCCCAGATCAAGGTGCTGAAGCGTTCCAAGGCCGACGCGAAGAAGTCCGCCCAGCTCAACCTCGAGAAGGTGGGTCTGGGGGATCGCGGGGGTTCGTATCCGGCCCAGATGTCGGGTGGTCAGCAGCAGCGGGTGGCAATTGCCCGGGCACTGAGCATGGATCCCGAGATGATGCTGTTCGACGAGCCTACCTCCGCGCTGGATCCCGAACTCGTCGGCGAGGTGCTATCGGTCATGCGGCGGCTTGCCAAGGAGGGGATGACCATGATGGTCGTCACCCACGAGATGGCCTTCGCCCGCGAGGTGGCCGATCGGGTGCTGTTCATGGACGGCGGCGTCGTCGTCGAGGAGGGCCCTGCCGCGCAGGTCATCGGCGAGCCCCATGAGGAGCGCACTAAATCCTTCCTCGATCGCGTGCTCAACCCCACCAACGTCGAGTAGGCCAGCCGGGTGGTCTCCACTCGACCGTTGTCGTCCGGACCCGAGTCGCCGAGCGTCCTGATCGAGATGTTCACCGCGGCATGAGTGATCCGGTCAGTAGTGCGATGATGGCGCCCTGGGTTACACGGTTCCCCGTCGACCTGGCGGCTGACTGGCGGCGATGCTACCGCCGGGCTGAGTGACACCGCGTAGCCGCGGTCGTCGTGGACACCGGCCGGCGGGTCCCCGCCCCGTGGGCGCTGAGCCCGTACCGTAGGGGGTATGGAATTTCGATACCTCGGTAACAGCGGACTCAAGATCTCTGAGATCACTTACGGAAACTGGCTGACGCACGGCTCGCAGGTCGAGAACGACGTCGCCACGCGGTGCGTGCGCGCCGCGCTCGACGCCGGCATCTCGACGTTCGACACCGCGGACGTCTACGCCAACACGGTGGCCGAATCGGTGCTCGGTGACGCACTGAAGGGGGAACGGAGGGAGGGCCTGGAGATCTTCACCAAGGTCTACTTCCCTACGGGCCCGGGCGGCAAGAACGACACGGGTCTGTCCCGCAAGCACATCATGGAGTCGATCAACGGCTCGCTGGAGCGGTTGCAGACCGACTACGTCGACCTCTACCAGGCCCACCGATACGACACCGAAACGCCGCTGGAGGAGACGATGCAGGCCTTCGCCGACGTCGTCCGCCAGGGCAAGGCCCTCTACATCGGGGTCAGCGAATGGACCGCCCCCCAGATTCGCGCGGGCGTGGAGTTGGCCCGCGAGTTGGGCTTCCAGCTCATCTCGAGCCAACCGCAGTATTCGATGCTGTGGCGGGTCATCGAGGGCGAGGTCGTGCCGACGTCGCGCGAGCTGGGGGTCTCGCAGATCGTGTGGAGCCCGATGGCCCAGGGCGTGCTGTCGGGCAAGTACGAGCCGGGCGCCGAGCCGCCTGCCGGTTCGCGGGCCGCCGACGAGAAGGGCGGCGCAGACATGATCAAGCGCTTCATGAACGACGACGTACTCAATCGGGTGCAGAAGCTGAAGCCCATCGCCGACGACGTCGAGTTGTCGATGGCACAGCTGGCGATCGCCTGGGTGCTGCAGAACGACAACGTGGCCACCGCACTCGTCGGGGCATCCCGCCCGGAGCAGGTCGGTGAGAACGTCAAGGCCGCCGGGGTGAAGCTCGACAAGTCCACCATGAAGGCCATCGACAAGGCGCTCGGCAACATCGTCGAAAAGGACGCCGGCAAGACGGCCGAGACCGCACCAGCGACCCGGTTTGCCTGACCGAGGGGTCAGGTCAGGGAGGACAGGGGGTCCAGGCCGGCCAGTTCAGCTGGCCGACCGCTTTGCGTGGCCGTAGGTCGCGACGCGTCTGAACGGCTTGACGAGGCTGAAGTTGTCGTAGCCGTCCGGCCTATCCGCCTTGGGGGCGAGCCTGGGCGACGAAACCCCAGAGGCGGGCATGCCGTTGCCGGATCCTATCCTCGGGGGAGAGGGTGTATCTGACGAGTTGGGCGTCTCGCATCAGATCCAACCTGGTTAGATGGCTGAATATAGTCTCGGTGATGAACGAGACTTGCTTACTAACTCGAAAATCAAGGGTGAGTGGGCAGGCGACAGCCTCCGGCGGAGCCGGCGAGTTTGGTTGGCGGCCGGGTTGATCAGGCTGCGGGTTCGAGGGTGACTCTGTAGCCGAGGGCCTGGAGTCGGCGGACGTGGTTGAGCGTTGCGCGTGGTGTACCGAGTCGGATGTCATAAGAAGTCGGAGCCGAGGTCGACGAAGCGGGTCTTGGGGTCGTTGAGGAGGTGCCAGATGATGACCAGGATGGAGCGGCCGACCGCGACGATCGCCTTCTTCTTCCCGCGTCGCCAGACGATGGGTCGGTAGCGTTCGCCCAAGAAAGTGTCGGTCTTGCCTGCCGATAGCGCGGTTTCGCCCAAGACGCTGGCGAGGTAGCGGTCCCCGTGACCGGTGGCGCCGTTGCCCTTCTTGCGTCCCCCCGACGTCACCGCACCCTCTGAGTCTACCCGTCCCCGAGGGGCGGTGGGTTCTCTGCCGAGTTGCCTTCTACCAGAGATGTTCGGTCGGTAGAAACAAGCGCTCCGTCGGTGGCCCCGGAGCCACGCGGCTTACTCAACCGCAGAGCGTCATAGACGAAGAAGGCGAACCCAAACGCGAGAATGAGCTCAGTTAGCTCTTGGAAGCGTGCGGGCCCTGCAGCCCAGCGGTCAAACCGCGGTCCGAGCATGGACAACACCGCGGGACCGATGTAGTCGACGTAGAGGTAGTAGGCGGTCACCGGGACGAACCAGGTCCACCTCGCACCACGGGGCATGTCGGACGAGCGACTGGGATGATTCGGACAACTAGGCGCCCGAGTCCGAGACCCCACAGGCCTACCGCGATGTGGGCCAGGTGCAGGGCAGGGCATACCGTCCAAGGAGATTGTGTAAGTTGGCTTCGCCCTGAACATTGTGGGTAACGAGCGCTTCTGGGCCCGTGAACCCGAGCTGACGTTGCCCCCACGACACCTCCTCGCCAGCGATGAGGACGAACCCTACGGCAAGTGCGACGAAGGTGAGCGTACCGAGCAAGTCTCCCCGACGTGAACGTAGCCTTGCTACCAGCAAAGCACTCGGCGCGAGGATAAGGTAGACCGCTGCTGTCATCCACTCGATTGGACCGTCCTCGGCAAGGCCCGCATGATAAACGGGCCCGGCCACGAAGAACACGACAACCCCTGCCAAAACGGCCAAAAGAGGCACTGAAGTAACCGTTACCGACGTGGTTTGGGGGAGTGCGTCCTTGCTGGCTTTTCGTGAGTTCGAGTGCACGGAGCGTGAGCGAGGGGCAAATGGCATGATTGCACTTTATGGACCTTCGTTCAAGAAGTGAACTTCATGCCGTTTTTTGTGTCGTCCTGACAATTTGCAGGTAGCGACAAGGTGCGTCTCGTCTTGGCCTCGACCTCCCGGTGTCGGGGTGAAGTGGATGTGGAGCCCGTCGGGGACGGCTTTGTCGATGGTGATCAAGAACTTGCGGAACTCAACTGCGCGGTGGCGTCGGTGGAGTTGCGAGATCACTTCGCCGGTGGCGATGTTGAACGCGGTGAACAGGCTGGTCACGCCGTGGCGGATGTAGTCGTGGCTGGCCCGCTCGGGGGGGCCGGGCACCATGGGCAGCACCGGCGGGGACCGGTTCAAGGCCTGGCATTGGGATTTCTCGTCGGTGCACAACACGATCGCCTTGTCCGGCGGGTCGTGGTAGGGACCAACCACATCGACGATCTTGTCCACGAACTGCGGGACGGTGGACAGCTTGAACCCGTCACTGAGGTGGGGTTTGAGGTCAAAGTTGCGCCAGATTCGCCCGATTGTCGATGCTGACAGCCCGGACCGTTTCGCCATCGAGGTTCGCGACTAGTGAGTGGCGTCGGCTGGGTTTTCATCCAAGGTGTCGGTGACCACCTGTTCGACTCGGTCCAACAAGATCGAGGGTGGGCGACCCAGGCGAGGTTCATCAACGAGCCTGTCGAGGCGACGATTACAAACCGGGCCCGCCACTTCGCGACGGTTTGTGACGGGATCTGGAGTTGGGCGGCCACCTCGAGATTCGACTTGGGCCCTGTCCGCATCGCCCCCGCGCAGCACCGCAGAGCTGAGGCAGCAAGAGTTGGGGCTGTCTGCGTTCGTCGATGCGACCCGCTCGTCCCTGGCGTGGCCACTCACCTCGGTATCCTGGCGTGAGCAGCCAACTCATCAACGGGGAACCACATGGAGCAATATCACGAAGTATTGATCGTCGGCGGCGGCAACGCCGGGATCTCCCTGGCGGCGCGGCTCATCCGCGACGGTGCCACGGATGTGGCCGTGGTGGAGTCCGAGTCTGTCCATCGGTACCGTCCGCTGCTCAACTACGTGGGCGGCGGGGAGGCGACGATGGACTCCCTCGAGCGGCCTGCTGCCTCCGTGATGCCTGGCAAGTGCACGTGGATCCAGGATGAGGTGGTCTCGGTTGACCCCGCTGCCCGCACTGTTGTCACCGCAGATGGCAGGCGCCTCAGCAGCACCGGATTGGTGCTCTGCCCGGGTCTGGAGGAGGACTGGGACGCTACCCCGGGTCTGGCGCAGGCCTATGACGCCGGATGGGCTGGCTCCACCTACATCGTCGAGACTGCTCCGCTCGTGTGGCCCACTCTAAAGAGCCTGACCCGGGGCCGCGTTGTCTTCTCCATGCCCCCGGAGCCAGCCCCGTGCTCCGCGACGTCACTCAAGCCCCTATTCTTGGCCTGTGACCACTGGCGCCGTTCCGGTGTGCTGGAGCACATGGATGTGCACCTGGTTCTGCCGGGCGCCACTCCCATCGGAGTCCCCTCGGCGGACAGGATCCTGGAGGAGAAACTGGCCTCCTATGGAATCCACGTGATGCGGGAGGCGCGGGTGACCCGCCTGGCTGATCGCCGCGTCCACGTCACCAGCAAGAACGGCAACGAAGAGCTCGACGACGTGGTTTATGCCCACGTCATCCCCGAATACCGCGCCCCACGCTGGATCGCTGACAGTGATGTTTCCGGAGCCACCGAGGCTGGCCTCGTTGACGTCGACCCCTTCACACTCCAGCACCCGCGTCATCCCGCAGTGTGGTCGCTAGGTGACGTTGCAGATCTGGGAATCAAACCTTCTGGCGGTGCCCTGCGCAAGCAGGTTGTGGTCCTGGCCCACAACCTTGGAGCCGCGGATCCGAGCGCTTTCCAGCGGTACGACGGCTACACGGTGATGCCGATCACCGTCGAGCGGCACAAACTGATGCTCGTGGAGGTCAACCGCAAGGGCCAGCTTGAACCGTCGCTTCCGTTCCCCAACCTTGTGCACCCCAAAAGACTCACGTGGTGGGTGGACCGCTACGCCCTGCCGCTGACGTACTTCAAGCGAATTTTGCGCGGCAAGGTCTGACCAATTTGCTCGAACGGACGGTCTGCACGCCTGCCGCGTTGATCCTTATCTCGGCTATCTCGCTGCTGCCTGCACTGTCGCCGTCGTGCTCATGACGATCGCCAACCAGCGCGCGGACCCCGGCGAATACAGCGTGGCCAACGACCTCTTCTTCTTCCCCCTCGTGCTCGGCGGCGCCGCAGCGGTCGGGTGGTCAACGGGGTCCGCAGTCGCGCTCGCCGATGAGGCGGAGCGACCAGACCGTGCCAGCGGCCGAACGAGATTCGGGCACGACTGGGGACGATCGAGGCGACGGGCCGCACCGCGCTCGCCGAGCTGCGTGAGCTGCTCGAGC
>JBBSOW010000050.1:0-22096 GCA_038259365.1 Propionibacteriales bacterium | reverse complement strand
GCTCAAGGTAGGGGTAGTCCGCGAGCACTTGGTCGAGCGTGCGGTGAGGCTGCCGTGGTGGACCGCGACGAGTTCGCTGCCCTGGTCTCGGCAGGGGTCGTTCCCAACAGGTCGAGCTCCAGGTCGACGAACGACCAGGTGGGACCGTGACGCTTCGTCTAGCGCTATCCTCAGCGTTCACCTCAACCGCAGTTCCGCGAGAAGGCGATCAGTACATGGTCTGCTGCGAGGTCCAGCGGCACCTGAAACTGCTGGACCGCCAGCCCATCGATCCCAATGGCGCGCGGTCCTCCCACAACCTGGGGGGCGCCTCCACTAGGCGTTCCACCAGGACAGCAGATCCTCACAACCCGCCAGCCCGTCTGCGAACATTCCTCCGTACTCGCAGGGCTTGGCCCCCACAAACAGGCGGGTAGTCCATGACCGAGGCCGGGATCTCAAAACCTTTCGGGACAGATAACCCGCTGGAGTCGGGGCCGGGAACCCCCGAGAGGCAAACGCCCCGCTAGGCTCTGGGCCCCTCACCGCTCCACGAATCGCCCATCAAGTCGTACCTGTCCCCTACTCGATCGCTCGGGGTGATCGCTGTCGGCGGCCGAGTGTCGGGCGACTTTGACGAAGTCCGGGTCCCGGACCGCTGTAGAGGTACCCGCCACAATGGCGGTGGCTCGTTCCCAGGGACGCTCCCGCTCGAAGAACGGGATCTCTTGGGCCATCCATTCGTGCCAGAACGAGACCGACTGGGCTCCATCGCCGTTCACGCCGCTGGCAATGTCGCGTTCAATGCCGCGCAGTTCCGCGGTTTCGTAGTCTGACTGAACCCAAACGGTGGCGTCGATGAAGTCATCGAGGGCACGCTGGGCGGCGCCGACTCCCTCAAAAAGAAGCACCGAACTTGGGTGCATGAATATGGCTAACGGTCTGGGCGAGGCCTTGGCGGGCCGGGACCAGTAGGTGGTGTTGTGGCATGCAGCGACCCACGGGCTGACCCGGACCGGCCTGGGGAACCATCGGCTCGCCTCCCAGCGGCCCGCCCTCAGCCGACTGCGGGCTGCTGGGGCACGGGAGGCGCATCTTCGCGCCGGGCGTCATCGGCTTCATCACCGGCTGGATCCATCCACACCGTTGAGCCGATCGGTCACCCGTTTCCCTCGCTGGGACGGGTGAACTCGAGGACCCCGTCACCGATCCGGCCGTGACGTCGGCTACCGGTCGGCGAGGCTAGGCACCTTTCACCGCCGCGCATCGCCGTCAACGCGAGAGGGTGACCCCGGCCCGGGCTGCCGACCTCGTCGGCTGCCGAGCGTCTGCGTAGCCGTCGCTCATGTGCTGCTCCGCCAGCCGCAGCAGGGTCTCGAGGTCGTCGTCGAGGCTCGCTTGCAGGATCTGCTCGTGCTCGGCGACCATCCGGGCGACGCTGCCGGCATCGTGCAGGTACGACCCGGTAATCCGCCGGCTCACCGGGTTGCCCCAGAGCTGGTCGAGCAGCCCCAGCAGGTACCGGTTGCGGCACGGCTCGGTCATGGCCTGATGAAAGCGCCGGTTGAGCTCGAACTGGGCGCTCGCATCGCTCGGATCAGCGGCATCCATCTCGGCGATCAGCACGCGAACCCGGGCGGCCTGGATGCGGCTCAGCTGCCCACACGCCTGGCGGAGGGCCAGCAGCTCCAGGCTCTGGCGCACCTCGAACACGTCGGTGATATCGGCGTCGGTCAGGGCGTTCACGGTGTAGCCCGAACGGGGCACCCAGGCGACCAGACCCTCGGCCGCCAGCCGGCCCAACGCCTCGCGCACCGGCGTCCGCGAGACCCCCAGCTCGTCGGCGACCTGCTCCTGCACGAGCTGCGAGCCGGCCGGGTACCTGCCGGCGACGATGGCGTCGCGAACATGGCGGTAGACCTTCTCGGCCACCGGCTCGACCTGACGAGGTTGACGCATACCCGTGAGGCTACCCCCTGGACAGGATTGGATCCAGTGGATACATTGACGGTGTTGTCTCAACGAGGAGGAATCGATGTACGTCCTGAACGCCTGGTACGTGGCCGCGTGGTCGAATGAGGTCACGCGTGAGCCGTCCTCACGTACGGTGTGCGAGCTGCCGATCGTGCTGTACCGCCGGCAAGACGGTGCCGCCGTCGCCCTGGCGGACCGGTGTGCGCACCGCGGCTTCCCCCTCTCGTCTGGCCGGGTCGTCAACGACTCGGTGGAGTGTGGCTACCACGGATTCGCCTTCGGTTGCGACGGCGTCTGCACTCGCGTGCCAGCCCAGTCGAGCATCCCGGCCCGGGCCCGCGTGCGGGTCTTCCCCGTCGTCGAGCGCGACGGCTGGGTCTGGGTCTGGACCGGGGATCCCGAGCGAGCCGACGAGTTGCTCGTGCCCGACACCCACTTTATGAACGACCCCGACTGGGCGACGGTGACCCACTCCGTGCTGTTCGAGTGCCGGGCCGATCTCATCCACGACAACCTGCTCGACCTGACCCACGAGTCGTTCATCCACCAGACCACGGTGGGCGACGACTACATCTACGAGTACGGCATCACCGTCGAGGTGGACGGCACCACCGTCACCGTCGACCGGCTCATGCCCGGCGTTGAGGCGCCGCCCCTGTACGCCGCGACCATGGGCATCACCGGTCTCTACGACCGGTTCCACGCCACCGAGTTCGCCGTGCCGAGCCATCACACCCTGCACTCGGGCATCACCGGGCAGGGCCGGCCCCGCGAAGAGGGCTACCTCATCAAGGTGCTCAACGCCATCACCCCCATCGACGAGCACACCTCCTGGTACTACTACGCGTTCAGCCGCAACTTCGGCATCGACAACACCGCGGCCACCGAGGACCTGCGCACGGGGCTTGGCACCGTGCTCGACGAGGACGCCGAAGCCTTGCGGTTGCAAGAGATCGGGCTGCGCACCCGGCCGGCGAACGAGCACGACGTGCTCATCGCCCAAGACGCCGGCGTGGCCAAGGCGCGCCGCATCATGTCGCAACTCCTCAAGGCCGAGCAGACTGCCGCCCCCGCTGACACCAGGGCACCCGCCGCCGCCGCCGGTCGGGCCTGACCGTGTGGATGCTCGTGCGCGGCAACGCCGCCATCCCCGGCGCCGACGGCTCAACCATCCTGGCCGCCTGCCCCGATTCCCCCGAACGGGGGGATCAGTGGCTGTGGTCGGTGCGCCGCGTGCCCGGCATCGCTGGCGACTCCGAGCCTGACACGGGGGCCGGCTCCGGGTCCGACACCGCGGTTGACACCGGACCCGGCGCGGCAGACCCGTGGCGGGTCGTCGTTGACCACGACCGCGACCACGTCACGGCCAACCTCACCGTGCACGCCGACGAGACCGTCGAGCTGACCCGTCGCCCGGGTGAGGAGTTGGTCGTCGTTCCCCTGACGGGTGAGCATCTCATCGCCCACGCCTCCGGGCCCTGGAGACGCTCGGTTGCCCCGGGAGATGTCTTCGTGATCGAGGGCGAAGAGACCGAGTCCTTGCGGATAAGTCCCGCTCCCGGCGGCGCCCGGGTCGCGCTGGTTCGCCTGAGTCCCATCCTGACGCCGGTCCTGCGCTGGGTCCCCTGACCCGTTCGTCCACAAACTTCGCAATATCCCAAGGAATGGCATGACGATCCAGACCAACCCTCGCACCTCTGACGTACTTGGTGACGACTCTCGCGCCAGCACCCTGCGTCTGCTGATACGCCAGATGCGGTGGGAGAGCGACGGGGTCATGTCGTTGCTGCTGGAGGACGCCGACGGTGGCGAGCTACCCGAGTGGGAGCCAGGAGCGCACCTCGACCTGCACCTCGGCGGCGCCCTGACGCGGCAGTACTCCCTGTGCGGGGAGTCCTCGAACCGCCGGCAGTGGCGCATCGCCGTGTTGTTGGAACCGGTCGGCCGAGGCGGGTCACACGCCGTGCACACCACCCTGCATCCGGGAATGGTGCTCGACGCGCGGGGGCCGCGCAACAACTTCGCGCTGCGGCCCGCCGGCCGCTACCGGTTCGTGGCCGGCGGCATCGGCATCACCCCCATCCTGGCCATGGTCGCGCACGCGCGAGCCGGCGGCATCCCGTGGTCGCTGTTGTACGGCGGTCGCCAGCGCACGTCGATGGCGTTCGTCGAGGAGTTCGCCCCCCACTCTCGACCCGGCGGCGAGGTCGCGCTGCACCCGCAGGACGAGGCCGGCCTGCTGCCGCTGAAAGAGGTGTTCGCCGAGGTCGAGCCCGACACGCTGGTCTACGCGTGCGGGCCCGAACCCCTGCTGGGCGCCGTGGCCGAGGCGACCGCCCACTGGCCGGAGGGGTCGCTGGTCGTGGAGCGGTTCTCACCGGTGGCCCAACCCGAACCGACCGGTGACGACGCCGCGTTCGAGGTGGAGGCGGCGGTATCGGGCTGCACCGTTACCGTCGAGCCTGGCGTGTCGATCGTGCGCGCCCTCGAGGCCGCGGGGATCTTTCCCGAGACCTCCTGCGAAGAAGGCATCTGCGGCACCTGCGAGACGCGCGTGCTGGCCGGCGTCCCCGAGCACCGCGACTCGCTGTTGTCGGACGACGAACGCGAGGCAGGAGAGACCATGATGATCTGCGTCGGCCGCTGCCGCGGCGACAGGCTGGTGCTCGACCTGTGAGGCGCACCCACCGCGAGCGTCACCGAGAACCAGCATCCCCAACACGAACGACCGGGTCGAACGATCCTGGCTCAGTTAGGAGATAACGAGCACGAGGTCCCCGCCCTCGACCGAGTCCACCGCCTTGAGCGCGACGCGTTCGACGGTGCCGGCGACGGGGGCGTTGATGGAGGCCTCCATCTTCATGGCCTCGATGGTGGCGACCGATTCCCCCTCGCGAACCTCCGCTCCCGGCTCCACCTTGACGGTCACGGTGCCCGCGAACGGGGCGGCGACGTGACCGGGCCGATCGGGGTTGGCCCGCTCGGCGGACTTGGTCTCCACCGCCACCGCCTTGTCCCGGATCCGGACCGGGCGCAGCTGCCCGTTGAGGGTGCACATGACCGTGCGGTAGCCCTTCTCGTCGGGCTCGGAGATCGCCTCGAGCTCCATGAGCAGGCTGACCCCGCGGCTGATCCGGGCGGTGTGTTCCTCCCCGGGGCGCATCCCGTACAGGTAGTCCAGGGTGTGCAGGCGGCTGACGTCGCCGAACTCCTCGCGGTGGGCCTCGAACTCCTTGGCGGGGCCGGGGAACAGCAGGCGGTTCAGACAGACCTGACGGGCGCGCCCGCTCGTGGCCAGGGTCTGTTCGTCTGCCGGTGAGATCTGCTCCTCCCGGATGGGCACCGTGCGCCCGTCCAGCGCCTTGGTGCGAAACGGCTCGGGCCAACCGCCGGCGGGTTCGCCGAGCTCGCCGCCGAGGAAGCCGATGACCGAATCGGGCACGTCGTACTTGCCCGGGTTGGCCTCGAAATCGGCCGGATCGGCGCCGACCGCCACCAGATGCAGGGCGAGATCGCCCACCACCTTCGACGACGGCGTCACCTTGACCGGGCGGCCCAGGATCTTGTCGGCGGCGGCGTAGGTGGACTCGATCTCCTCGAACTTGTCCGCCAGGCCGAGCGCGGCGGCCTGCTGGCGCAGGTTGGACAGTTGACCGCCGGGAATCTCATGATCGTAGACCCGACCCGTCGGGCTGGGTAGGCCGGATTCGAACGGCTTGTAGACCCGGCGCAGCGCCTCCCAGTACGGCTCCAGATCCATCACCGCCCGCAGGTTCAGCTTCGTGGAGCGCTCGGTGCCCTCCAGCGCGGCCACCAGTGCCGAAGCCGGCGGCTGGCTCGTCGTCGCCGCCATCGGCGCGCTCGCGACGTCGACGGCGTCGACCCCGGCGTTGACGGCCGCCAGCAGGGTGGCGAGTTGGCCGCCGGCGGTGTCGTGGGTGTGCAGGTGCACCGGCAACTCGAAGCGATCCCGCAGCGCGGTGACCAGCTTCTGGGCCGCGGGGGGGCGCAGGAGCCCGGCCATGTCCTTGATGGCGATGATGTGGGCGCCCGCGCCGACGATCCTCTCGGCCAGGCGCAGGTAGTAGTCCAGGGTGTAGATGTCCTCGTGCGCGCTCAGCAGATTGCCGGTGTAGCACAGGGCCACCTCCGCCACAGCGCCGGTGTTGCGGACCGCCTCGATCGCCGGGCGCATCTGCTCGACGTCGTTGAGCGCGTCGAAGATCCGGAAGATGTCGATGCCCACCTCGGCGGCCTCGGCCACGAAGCCCTCGGTCACCGCGGTGGGATAGGGCGTGTAACCGACGGTGTTGCGGCCCCTCAGCAACATCTGCAGGCACTGGCCGGGCATCGCGCGGCGCAGTCGCGCCAGGCGCTCCCACGGATCCTCGCCGAGGAAGCGAAGGGCGACGTCGTAGGTGGCCCCACCCCAGCATTCGACCGAGAACAGCTCCGGGGTCATCCGCGCCAGGTACGGCGCCGGGAGCAGCAGGTCGCGGGTGCGGACGCGGGTGGCGAGCAGGGACTGGTGGGCGTCGCGGAAGGTGGTGTCGGTGACCTCCACCTGGACGCTGTCGCGCAGGGCCTTGGCAAACCCGACGGCGCCGAGCCTCTGCAGGCGTTGCCGGCTCCCGTCCGGCGCGTCCGCGTCGAGGTCGACTCCCGCCGGCAGCTTGGCGGCGGGATCGAACGTCGTCGGGGCCTCGCCCCACGGCTTGTTGACGGTGGTCTCGGCCAGCCAACGCAGCAACCGGGTGCCGCGGTCCCCCGATCCCCGGGCCGCCAGCAGCCCGGGACGCTCGTCGATGAAGGAGGTCGAGAGGTCCCCGGCGGCGAAGTCGGCGTCCTCGAGGACGGCCTGCAGGAACGGAATGTTGGTGGCGACCCCGCGGATCCGGAACTCGGCCAGCGCCCGGCGCGCGCGGGCGACGGCGGTGGAGAAGTCTCGCCCGCGGCAGATCAGCTTGACCAGCATGGAATCGAAGTGGGCGCCGATCTCGGCCCCCGTCGCGGCCGTGCCCCCGTCGAGGCGCACGCCGGCGCCTCCGGCGGAACGGTAGGCCGTCATGGTGCCGGTGTCGGGACGAAAGTTGTTGGCCGGGTCCTCGGTGGTGATGCGGCACTGCAGCGCCGCACCGTTGATCCGCACCGAGTCCTGGCTGAGGCCGAGATCGCTCAACGACTCCCCGCTGGCGATCCGCATCTGGGCCTGCACCAGATCGACGTCGGTGATCTCCTCGGTGATGGTGTGCTCCACCTGGATCCGCGGGTTCATCTCGATGAACACGTGCCGGCCGGCCCGCTCCCCCTCGGTCTCGACGAGGAACTCGACCGTGCCCGCGCAGGAATAATCGAGGGATTCGGCGAAGGCGACGGCGTCGCGGCACAGGTTGGCGCGTAGCTCGTCGGAGATGTGGGGCGCCGGCGCGACCTCGACGACCTTCTGGTGCCGGCGCTGGATGGAGCAGTCCCGCTCGAACAGGTGCATCACGTGGCCCTGGGTGTCGGCCAGGATCTGCACCTCGATGTGGCGCGGGCGCGCGACCGCCTGCTCGATGAAGCAGGTGGCGTCGCCGAACGCGCTGTCGGCCTCCCGCATCGCCTCGCTGAGCGCCCCCGGGAGCGCCTCGGCGGTTTCCACGCGCCGCATGCCGCGTCCGCCGCCACCCGCGACGGCCTTGACGAACACCGGAAAGCCGATCTTGGCCGCGGCGCCGATGAGGTAGTCCACGTCGTCGGAAGGGTCGCAGGAATCCAGCGTCGGGATGCCGGCGCCGCGAGCGGCGGCGATGGCGCGGACCTTGTTGCCGGCCAGGCGCAAGACGTGGGCGGGCGGGCCGACGAACGTCAGCCCGTGCCGCTCGCAGGCGGTGGCCAGCTCGGGGTTCTCGCTCAAGAAACCGTAACCGGGGTAGACGGCGTCGGCCCCGGACTCCCGGGCCGCGCGGATGATCTCGTCGATGTCGAGGTAGGCGCGGACCGGGTGCCCCTTCTCGCCGATCAGGTAGGCCTCGTCGGCCTTGATGCGGTGGACCGCGTTGCGATCCTCGTAGGGATAGACCGCGACGGTCTGGACGCCTAGCTCGTAGGCGGCTCGAAACGCGCGGACCGCGATCTCACCTCGGTTGGCCACCAGCACCTTGCTAAACATGGGCACCAAGCTACCGGCAGTCCGGCGTAGCGTTCAGCGGCCCGACACCGGCTGAGACGCTCGACCCCGCAATCGGGCCATGCCGCTCAGTCGAACAGGGAGTCGTCTTCGGTGATGGTGTCCCAGATGGGCGGCGGGAGCTCGGTTTCGCGCTTCTCGGCGACGACGTCGGAGTGCGCCCCGCAGCCGTGGTCGACGCTCACGACGTGGCGGTCCGAGGGGGAGTAGACGTTGCTGCAGGCCCCGAAGTGCATGCCGAGGTTACCTTGCAGGCGAACGAAGTAACCACAGCTGACGCAGCTGCCGGGCGCCTGTTGAGTCATGGCGTTGTCCGGGCCACCGTCGGATTCCAGCCACCGCTCGGCGGCGTCGTCGCGTCCGTAGGGGGAGAGGACCCGCTCGCGTCCCAACCCCAGCTCGGCCGCGACCGCCCGCATCTGGCTGGCCTCGGCGGGCTCGGTATCGGCGGCGCGCTCTCCCCCGGTGAAGCCGGGTTCCAGGCGCGGATCGTCGGAGTCGCTGGGCATCAAAGTGCCGGGCTGGACGTCGCCGGCCCCGAGTCGCTCGGACCACGGAATCCAGCCGGGGGTGCTCAGCGCCTGCTCACCCGGCAGCAGCACAACCTCGTTGACGGTGCCCGCCTTGGCGCGGGAGGCCCGAACCAATGTCACGGACCAGTGCCAGCCCGCGTAACCCGGGTGGGTGCACGCGAACAGGTGGGTGACGACGCGATCGGCCTCGACGTTCAGGCTCAGGTGCTCCCCCACCCCGAAGAGGCCGTCGCTAGCCTCGACGGCGGCGGCGTGCGCCTGCTCGACGGCGGCCGCCAGGATGGGGTCGGCCTTGGGCTTGCGGGCTACCGCGGCCATCACAGCTCCAGTTCGTCGGCAACCGCGCGCAGCACCGCGGCCACCTTGGCGCCGTTGCGGTTCTCGGGGTGGCGATTGTGGCGGTACCCGTTACCGATGCCGTCCAGCATCTTGATGAGGTCTTCGACGATGATCGCCATCTGCTCGGGCTTCTTACGCGTGTTCTTGGACAACGACGGGGGCGCGTCGAGCACCTGCAGGGAGAGGGCCTGCTCGCCGCGACGACCGTCCACGATGCCGAACTCCACCTTCTGGCCGGCCTTCAACGCCGTCACGCCCGGAGGCAGCGCACCCGAGCGCACGTAGACGTCGCCGCCGCCGTCTTTGGTCAGGAAGCCGAAGCCCTTCTCTGCGTCGTAGAAACGCACTTTGCCGGTAGGCACACAAACCTCGCTTGGAACAGCCACAACCACAAGATCGTGGAGAATCGGAAGAACTCACTCGAAGACGCATCTGCGGCGTACCGGGGCACGTCGTCAGGCAGTCCGGGGACTGAAGGTGCGAGTCTACCGAGGATGCAGGGTTATTGACAGCGCTTATCCGCTCGTCACTCCCGGGAGTTCAGACCTCGGGTTGCGAAAGGGCGTCGTTGAGAGAGCCGGAACGGAACCGGGTCAGCTCGACGTCGACGAACCCGCACCCGCGGACGGCCCCCACCACCGCATCGGGGTCACCGAGCGCGCCTTGCGTGGCCCCGTCCAGCTCTAGCCGGGCGCGCCCGTCTCCCAGGTCGCGGACCCGCAGGTCGATCAGGTGGGGATCGATCCCGGCTAGGGTCAGCGCGTCTCGAACGCCCGCCTCGGCCCGCTCGATCACCGCCAGCCGAGAGGGTGTTATCTCCAGCCCGTAGGCGATCCGGGAGGACAGGCACGCCGCCGCCGGCTTATCCCAGGTCGGCAACCCCCACGCCCTCGATTCGGCGCGGACGTCGGTCTTCGTCAGCTGGCAGTCGGCCAACGGCGTGAGCGCCCCGCGCTCGCTGGCGGCTCGAATTCCCGGCCGGAAGCCCGCCAGCACGTCATCGGCGTTGGTGCCGGTCGCGACCGGCCAGCCCAAGCCCTCGGCCACGTCCGAGACCACTTCGAGCAGCTCTGCCTTACAGAAGTAGCAGCGGTTGCCGGCGTTGGCCCGGTAGCCGTCTCGTTCCATCTCGTGGGTAGCGACGAAGCGATGGGGCACCCCCAGTTGGGCCGCCAGCTCGGCGGCCGCGGATTTCTCGCGTTGCGGCAGCGAGTCCGATTCCGCCGTGGCCGCCAGCACCCTATCCGCCCCGAGGGCGCGGGCCGCCGCCGCCACCAGGAAGGCCGAATCCGCCCCGCCGGAGAACGCGACGACGAGCCCGGGCAGGGCGCCGAGCCGCTTTTGCAACTCAGCGACTCGCTGCGCGCGGGAGGCCGGCCGCGACGCGGGCCCACTGTTGTCACCGTCCATGTCTCCACCCTAAGCGGCACCGGCCGATACGATGATGCACATGGCCACGTGGGAAGACGGACCCGAGTACGCGCCGCTGACGCGGCCGCGGGATTTCGCGCCCGCGCCAGACTCGGAACTGGAGACGGCGCCAGCCCAGCCGCGGCCCGAGTGGTCGGCTCCGGCTCAGCGGCCCAGGGACTACCAACAGCAGGATCTGCCGCCGCTGAGCACGCTCATTCCAAACCCCCGACCCCAGCGCGATGCGAGCCAGCCCTTCGACGTCGTCGCGAGCAACATGACCGGCATGGGTGCGCTGGGCGGCCCGGCCGGCCCCCCCGGTGCTGCGGTGGCGACACCGGTGGCCGAGCACCGGTCCGTGGCCACCGCCTGGAACGCCGCGCACTGGAGCCCGCCGGCCGAGTCGTCGTGGACACCGCCTCAGCCGCTCAATCACTCCGATCCGCAGCGCCCGTTCGAAACCTCCCGTCAACACCAGCCCCAGGCGCCCCAATCCTGGCCGGGTCTCGCCTCGGTGCAGCCGCAACCCCCGCCCAGCGCGCGTCCGGGCGGGAACACCTGGGCGGATCCGCGGCAGGGCGGCGCGAACACCTTTGCCCCGGCCCAGAACCCTCATCCCCTTAACCAGTACAACCCGAACGCGCCCGCCGAAACCCGATACGACCGGAACCAGTACAACCCGAACCAGCCCGCCACAGACCGGTACAACCCGAACCAGCCCGCCACAGACCGGTACAGCCCGAACCCGTACAACCCAGACCACTACGCCCCGCACTCCGGGGCGGCGGTCCCGGACCCGAAGACCCCGGGCGAGTTCGTTCGGGCCGTGGTGTTCGGCATCGGTCTGGCCCCGTTGATCTGCCTGGCGCTGGGGTTGTTCCCGGCCTTGGCCCCGCTGACCCTGATCGCCGCCTTCTTCCTGCGCCGCACCGGCACCATCGCCCAAGCGTTGATCAGCAAGTTCTACTTCGCCGCCATCGGCGTCGTCGTCGTCGGCAGCCTCGCCTCCATCTTGAACGGGAACACCTTCTACACCGCCGTCAGCCAAGCGGCCTTCTTCGCCTCCCTGCTTTTGTTGATCGCCTCCTTCATGGCCGTGTCCTTGGCGCTACGATCCGGGCGCCCGCAACCACCTCCCCCGTCCCAGTGGGGCTGATCGGTGAGCCGAACCCTCACCGATTCTCTTCGGGCGCGCTCTGGCGAACAGCTCGCCGAACTCCTCGCCGCCAGACCCGACCTCGCCACCCCGGTACCCGCCGACGTGGCGGACCTGGCGGGGCGAGCGATCACCTCGGCATCGGTACGCCGGGCGGTAGATCGGCTCAACCAGTGGGACCGCGACGTGTGCGAGGCGCTGGCGAGCCTGCCGGTGCCCTGTTCCGCCGAGGACGTCCGCGACCTTCTCGGCGCCGACGCCGAGCCCATCGGGCAGGCCATCGAGCGGCTGCGGGCGCTCGCCTTGCTGTGGGGTGCGGATCCCCAGCTGCACCTCGTGCGCCAGGCCCGCAGCCCGTTCGAGCCCTACCCCGCGGGGTTGGCGCCCGTCTCGCCGACGCCCCTCACACCTGATCAGCTGGATCGAGCCCTCGATGCCGCGGGCGCCGACGTCACCTCGTTGCTGCACCGGCTGAGTTCCGGCAACCCCACCGGGGCCGTCCGCCAGGCGGACCGCTCGATAACGCTCACCGCCCAGAGCTCTGCGGTGGAGCGCGCCTTGGCCGCGTCGTTGATCCGGCCGCTGGACGCCAACACCGTCATCGTGCCGCGCGAGGTCGCGTTGCGGTTGCGGGGGGACGCGCCGCTGGGCCGCCCGTTGGCCCGCCCTTCGCCGCCGAAGCTTGGGACCGACGCCAAGCCGCAGCGGGTCGTCGACAACGGAGCCCTGGGCGCGGCCCTCACCATCTGCCACGACATCGAGTTGGCCTGCGAGATCATCGACCGCCGCCGCCCCCAACTGCTGCGCGACGGGGGCCTGTCCGCCCGCGAGGCGACCGTCCTGGGCAAGGCGATCGATCCGGGATCCGGCGGCGACCTCGCCGCTGCGCTGGCCGTCGAGACCGCGGCCGCCGCCGGCCTGCTCGGGCGCCAAGGCCCCATCCTCACCCCCACCCCCGGTTACGACGACTGGCTCTCCACCAACCTGGCCTCGCGCTGGTTCCAGGCGGCACGCGGCTGGCTGCTGACCGGTCGGTGGCCCTCCGCCAGCCTGGGCCACGGCGGGCATCTGCTGGGCGCTGAGGCCGAGCTGCCCATTGCCGACGAACTCCGCGGCCTCATCGTCGACACGCTGGCGGACCTGCCAGCGGGCACCCGCGTGGAGGCCGCCCAGATCACCGCGCTGATCGGCTGGCACCGACCGGCGTGGGCCGTCCGGGTGGAGCTTGGCGCTCTGATCGAGGACTTCATCGGCGAAGCCAGCGCGCTGGGAGTGTTGTCCTTGGGTTGTGTCACCTCGCTCACCTCTGCGGTGCTCCGGCCCGAACTTTCCAAGCCGACCGCCAAGCTGTTTCCCGAACCCGTCGAGCGGATCATCATCCAGGCCGATCTCACCGCCGTGGCCCCTGGCCCGCTCGAGCCCTCCGTCGCCCGCTGCCTGCGGCAGCTGGCCGATCAGGAATCGCGCGGCGGCGGCGGAGTCTTTCGGTTCACCGAGAAGAGCTTGCGCCGCGCCTTCGACGTCGGCTGGAACGCTCAAACCCTGCAGGCATGGCTGGCCGAGCACTCCAGCACCGGCGTTCCCCAGCCGCTGCTCTACCTGATCGCCGATCTCGCCCGCCGCCACGGACAGATCCGCGTCGGGCCGGCCGGCGCGGTCATCAACTGCGACGACCCCGCGCAGGTTGCTTCCCTGTTGGCTCACCCGGCCGCCGTCGCCCTGTCGCTCCACGCCGTCGGCGAAGGCATCGTCGTCTCCCCCGCCGATCCCGACGAGGTCGTCACGGTCCTGCGCGACATCGGGCTCTCCCCGACCGCGACCGACTCCTCGGGCCAGACCCTGACGACCCCCGCCCCGCACCGCGCGGCCCATCCGCTGTCGGGGCGGCGAAACCCACCACCCCCAGCGGTCGATCAGGTGGCCGCGCTGATCGTCCGGGCCGAAGCGGAACGGGCCCACCTGGCCGCCGCCACCGAGACGACCCTGGCCACGCTCAGCCGAGCCGCGGACGCCGCCGCCCGCGTGCTCATCGATTACGTGAGTAACGACGGCACCCGCAGCAGGCAGCAGTTCGTCCCGTTGTTCGTCGGATCGGGCATGGTGCGCCTCGTCGATCGTGACCGCGGACGCACCCTCACCGTTCCGCTCTCCCGCATCACCTCCGCGCGCCTGGCCTAGAAAGAGGCTCGGAGTTGCTTGCCGGTGCACAATAGAAGCCGTGCCCCCGCTGATCTGTCTCCCCACCCGCTGCTGCCCCGCCCCCTGCTCGCCCGCCCCCTGCTCGCCTGCCCCCTGTTCCCTTGCGCCAAGTTGTCCCGTGGCATCGGTGGCCCGATGAGCGGGCCGTTGGTCGTGCAGTCGGATCGCACCCTGCTGCTGGAGGTCGAGCACGCCGAGGCCGATGCCTGCCGGATCGCGATCGCCCCCTTCGCCGAGCTCGAGCGGGCCCCCGAACACATCCACACCTACCGGTTGACCCCGCTGGGCCTGTGGAACGCGCGCGCCGCCGGCCACGACGCCGAGCAGGTCGTCGACGTGCTCCTTCGTTACAGCCGATACCCGGTGCCGTCCTCGCTGCTGGTCGACGTGGCCGAGACGATGGATCGTTACGGCCGCCTGAGCATCGAAAAGCATCCGACGCACGGTCTGGTGTTGAGCTCGACCGACGTCCCCGTGCTCACCGAGGTGCTGCGCAGCGCCAAGGTGAAGGGACTCGTCGGCGCCCGCCTGGACGAATCCAGCGTCATCGTGCACCCCTCCGAACGCGGACACCTCAAGCAGGTGTTGCTGAAGTTGGGCTGGCCGGCCGACGATCAGGCCGGTTACGTCGACGGCGAAGCCCACGCCATCGACCTCGACACCACGGGGAAGGACGGCGCCGAGGACTGGGAGCTGCGGCCCTACCAAATCCAGGCCGCGGACTCCTTCTTCCATGGCGGCTCGGGTGTGGTGGTGCTGCCCTGCGGCGCCGGTAAGACGATCGTCGGCGCCGCGGCCATGGCGAAGGTGCAGGCCACGACGTTGATCTTGGTCACCAACACCGTCGCGGCCCGGCAGTGGCGTGACGAGTTGATCAAGCGAACATCGCTGACCGCCGAGGAGATCGGCGAGTATTCGGGCAGCCGCAAGGAGATCCGCCCGGTCACGATCGCCACCTACCAGGTGATCACCACCAAGCGCGAGGGCGTGCACCGCCACCTGGAGTTGTTCGACGCCCGAGATTGGGGCCTGGTGATCTATGACGAGGTGCACCTCCTGCCGGCGCCGGTGTTCCGGATGACCGCGGACCTGCAGGCCCGTCGTCGCCTGGGACTCACGGCCACGCTGGTCCGCGAAGATGGCCGTGAGGGCGATGTGTTCTCCCTCATCGGGCCGAAGCGCTTCGATGCCCCGTGGAAGGACATCGAATCCCAGGGATATATCGCCCCCGCGGACTGCGTCGAGGTGCGGGTGACCCTCGGCGACGCCGAGCGGATGACCTACGCCGTGGCCGAGGCCGAGGTGCGCTACCGGCTCGCCGCGACCTCGGAGACCAAGTCCGACGTCGTCGAGGAGCTCGTCGCCAAGCACGCGGGTGTGCCCCGATTGGTGATCGGTCAGTACGTTGATCAACTCGACGATCTCGCCGAGCGGCTCGGGGCGCCGTTGATCAAAGGCAACACCACCACGAGGCAGCGCGAGAAACTGTACCAACAGTTCCGCGACGGCGAGATCGATCTCCTCGTGGTCTCTAAGGTCGCCAACTTCTCGGTCGATCTGCCCAGCGCCGAGGTCGCCATCCAGGTTTCCGGTGCGTTCGGTTCCCGCCAAGAGGAGGCCCAGCGCCTCGGCCGGCTGCTGCGACCTCAGAAGGGCAAGACCGCGCGCTTCTACGCCGTCGTCGCGCGCGACACCGTCGATTCCGAGTTCGCCCAGCACCGCCAGCGCTTCCTCGCCGAGCAGGGTTACTCCTACCGGATCATCGATGCCGAGGAGATCAACTCGCAGGCTTGAGAACCTGCCGGCGCCCATCACGTCCTCCGCCGGAAGGCGACCCGCTTGGTGCCGTCGAGTTTCCTCATGATGTCGATCAGGAAACCGGTGTCGTGAATCAGTCGGTGGTGGGACGAGCACAACGGGACCGCCTGGTCCAGGTCGGTGTTGCCGCCGTGGTGCCAGGGTTGTTGGTGGTGCAGTTCGGACCAGGCGAACGGCCGGTCGCAGCCGGCCGCGGCGCAGGAATCGTACTGGGTGGCGAGGATGGTGCGTTGGGCGTCGCTGAACAGGCGTCGTTCGCGGCCCAGGTCCAGCGGCACCGACACGCCGCCCAAAACGGCGGGGACGATCCCGGCGTTGCAGGCGAGTTGGCGGGCCTTCTCGGCCGAGATGTCGATCCCTACATCGGTGCCGGCCACTTTCAGCTGGCCGCGGAGCTGGTCGAGGCCCATCGTGACCACCACGGTGGCGGCGACCTTGGCGTGGAGCCGGTCGGCGGGCAGGTGTTCGAGGAGTTCCACTAAAGCCAGCCCGTACTCGTGGCCCCAGTCAGCGGCGTGGTCCTCGGGTTTCGTCCAGGTGCGGCCGTCCTCGTGGGCGGCCCGCAGCGCGGCCCGCCGGGGCGCGGTGATCTGCTGGACCGCCTTCCGCAGGACCGACGCCGCAAACCCCGGAACCGTGAAATGGCCGCTGGTGGTGCCGTCGTCGTTGTCGTGCATCGACAACCGCGTCTTCGCCAGCGCGACCTCCTCAGCCGCGCGCACCACCTGGTTCTCGTGGACGTCGGCCTCCACGATGGAGCGACCCGCGATCTCCACCGCCCGCCGGGAAGCCTTTCGCAAGGCGGCGGGATCGACGATCTTGGCCTGCTCGGTCAGCACCGCCTCGACCCGGTTACGTTCGGCGGGCGACAGCCCGGGTGGCAACTGCTTGGCCGCGGTCGCGATCACCTCGGCGTGCCGCACGCTGATCAAACCCTCGGACAACGCACCCTCGGCCTGCGGCAACGACTCCAGCGAGGAGGCCAGCCGGACGCTCCGCGCCGCTTCGGCCCCGCCCAGCCGAGACTCCCGGGCCACCCACGCGCCCACGCCCACCAGCCCATCGGCGGCACCGGCCTGGCAGCGCGTCGACGCCTGAACCACCTTCAACCGCAACCCCTGCAACCGGTTAATCGTCTCATCAATGGTGTGGAGTGCCTCCGCCGCGTCTCGCTCGGCGACTCGAGCCACAGTCAGTTGGCGTTCCAGTGCATCGATCGCGGCCAGATCCAGCAGCCCGGTGACTGCCGGGGCTTCGATGCTGAGGAGTGCTGCCATACCTTCATGTTAATCGAACGATTGTACGATTACAAGACTTTCGGGAACTTTTCAACAGCCCGTTGTACATCCTCTCAACGGTGGCCAGTCCGGACCCTCGAGGTTGCGCTCGCCGGAATCGCGGCGGCGCTCGAGGTTGTCCCGGGTCTCGTGGAATTTGAGGTGGCGGTCCCCCGCCTGAGGCCTGCCTTGCGGTAGGTGTTGAGCGTCCGCCAAAGACGACCCAAAAAAGACAGGGGACCACCGTGACCAAGAACTATCAGAGCAAGGCCCGCGACGCGAACACGGTCGCCGTGCCTGAGCAGGTGAGTGTGGCGATGCAGGAGATCGCTGCCCGTCATGCGCGAGGGGCTACTGGCCCTCGCGGTCGGTGCCGGGCTGCAGGTGATGGAACAGTTGATGCGGGCTGACGTGGCCGCGGTATGCGGCCCCCCGGGCAAGCACGACCCCGGCCGGGCTGCGACCCCCCCATGGCAGCGAGGCCGGGTCGGTGACCCTGGGCGGGCGGCGGGTACCGGTCAGACGCCCGCGGGTCCGTTCCACCAACGGCAGCGGCGAGGTGGGGGTGCCGGCCTATGAGCTGTTCAACTCCACCGAGCTGCTCGCCCACGATGGCGATGGAGATGTTGGGCGGGCTCTCGACCCGGCGCTACCCGCTGGGGTTGGAGCCGGTCGGGAATGCGACCGAGACCGCCGCTCGGTCGACGAGCAAGTCAGCTGTCTCGCGCAAGTTCGTGGCGATGACCGAGCGCACCCTCAGCGATCTGCTCGGCGCTGATCTCAGTGAGCTGGACCTGGTGGCGATCATGATCGACGGCGTCCACTTCGTTGATCAGCTGTGTGTGGTCGCGCTCGGTATCGACATCGACGGCACCAAGCACCCGTCCGCGCTCGCAGCCCAGGCACTGCTCGAAGCACTGGCACCCAACAGCTGGACAAGACCCACCCCAGCGCCGCCGGCAGTCTGCGCGAAGGCATGACCGAGACGCTGACCGTGCTCCGCCTCGACCTCCCACCCACCTTGGCGCGGACCCTGAGATCGACCAACGCCATCGAGTCCATGACCGGGATCTGCCGCGAGCACGCCAAGAACGTCAAACGCTGGCGAGACGGCACCATAGCGCTGTGCTGGTGCGCCGCTGGGATGATCGAAGCGAGCAGCCAATTCCGTCGCGTCAGCGGCCACCTCCACCTACCAGCCCTACGCGCCGCACTCGAACAGCCACGTCACCGCCCAAATTGTCCGAGCCGACTGCCATACTCAAGACGTGAGCGCAGCCTGATGCTCACCGGACCGCCGCCGAAGTTCCACGGAACTCGGGACATCCTCCGGCGCTCAAGTGGACCAATGTTAGAACCGACCACGTCGACCACTGAGGCGATACATCACTGGGATGCAACCCCTCGGCGACTAAATCGATCGGCTAGGTAAGCAGCTCCGATGAGGAGCTGACAACGATTCACCGCATTCCTTACCTACGCCATCAAGATCCACCGCGACTACCCGCCTACCCGATAGACCGGCGACGAGCAGTCGTGACGACCGTGTACGAGAACCGACATCGTCCGCGACCTACCAGCCGTGCCACCTGAAGCGTACCCTTACCTTAGACACTGAGTAAGGAGCCACGAATGGACACGAGTGCAAAGGTCACCTCCAAGGGACAAGTGACCGTCCCTAAGTCGGTACGCGAGGCTTTGGGTGTTCAAGAAGGCGATGAGATCATCTTTCGCGTCCAAGGCAACACCGCAATGCTGGCCAAGACCCCGGATTTCCTCGATCTCGCAGCCACGATCGCGGTGCCCGCCGCCAGGCGGAACGTCGCCTGGGATGACGTGATTGCCCGCACGCGAGCGACACGTTCGCGCCGTCGTCAATGAGCGCCTTCGTTGACACCAACGTCTTGATACGCCATCTCACCGGCGACCCGCCGACAATGGCAAGGCGCTCCTCGGCGTACTTGCAGGCGGAACGCGAACTGTTCCTCGCCGACCTCATCGTCGCCGAAACCGTCTACGTCTTGGAGTCCTTCTACCAGACACCGCGGACACGCGTGGCTCAGGTCATTCGCTCGTTGTTGGAGTTCAAGTCGATCATCGTGGTCGATCGAGATCTGTTGCTGAGGGCCGCCGAGGTCTACGAGACCGACCGACTCGACTTTGCCGAGGCTTATCTCATTGCCTGCGCAGAGAGCACTGGCGTCGAGCGAATCGCCTCGTTCGATCGAACAATAGACCGGGTGCCCACTGTGACCAGAGTGGAACCCAGCCACTAACTGCTAACCCGGGGGCAAAGAGCCACGGCGCGTAAAATACGAACCACCACCACCGCTCGCGGGGAGGCGAGATGACCGAGCCGCTGAACAGCCGCCGGACACGGCATCTCCGCGCCCTCGGCGTCGCCTTGGTCGCCATCTTGGTCGCGGCGGCCGTCCCCTACCGCGTGTTTCATCCCGAACCCGACGTCGTGACCAGTGGCGGCAGCTTGGGCCGCGAGGTCTTGGTGCACCAACGCCAAGGAGTGGCCAGCCTGCGGGCCAGCTCGGTTGAGTGGGTCACCACGTTCACGAACGACCAGTTTGCGGTCATGCACCTTCAGGCCCGGGGCGAGTGGGGCTCGCTGGCCCTGGGTAGGGGCTATTTCACCGTCCTCGACTCGGACGGGCAGCGGCACGGACCGACCACGAAACTGCCGCCGGAGCTCACATTGACCCCGTGGCGCGAAGGCTGGATTCACCGCCAGGAACGCTGGCGCGGCGCCCTGGTGTTCCCGGTCGCGAAGCAACAGTTGATCCTCGAGGTCTACGACGTCAACGCCCACACCGTTGCGAGCCTGCTGATCCCCGACGACGCGGACACCACCCCTCAGCAGCCATCCACCTTCGGCCCGCCGATCCGCTCCGCTGGCGAAGCCCTTCCCATCCACGCGGGCGGCGCCGTCGGCCTACTGCGGATCGGACGCGTCCTGCCTAACACCGAGCCCGACCCCGTTGTTCGCGTGCGCTTCAGCCTCCAGGTACAACACGGATCGTTCGAACCCGACGCCACCTGGTTCGTCCAGCACCCCGCCACCGCCCCCGCCGGGGACGGTTTCAGCGAGGAGTACATTCCCATCGGCTTCGCCAGCGCCCCGCGCGGGCCGGTTTCGGCCGGCCAGACCGTCTACGGGGAACTCCTGCTGCGGCAGTTCGAGCAGGGCAGCCTCATCACGGTGAGCTACGAGTACACCGACATCGGCCGGATTCTGCTCCCCGGAGCGGCCTAGTGCCGTGTCGTTAGTTCTTGGTGCTCGACCGACGCCGTCGATCCGGGGTGCTGGAGGGCTCCCAGCCTCGGCTCGGGTCGCGAGAGGCGTTCGACTCCTTGCGCGACCGGTAGACGATGTAGGGCCGCAGCGGGTAGGTGACCGGAGCGGAGAAGGCGTGGACCAGCCGGGTGAACGGCCAGACGGCGAACAGCAGGAACGCGGCGGTGATGTGCAGCTTGAACGTCACCGGGACGTTCAGCATCAGCTCGGGCTTGGGGCCGTAGAACAGCGAGCGCAACCAGGGCGAGATGGTCTCGCGGTAGTCGTAGCCGTGCCCGGCCCCCAGTAGCTGCGTGTTCACGGTGGCGGCGGTGCCGAGCACGATCGGCACCACCAGCAGCACGTACATGAACTTGTCCATCTTGGTGGTCGCCAGGAAGACCGGCCCCACCCGTCGGCGCCGATAGATCAGCAGCGCCAGCCCGACGACCGTCGCCACGGCCGCAATCATCCCCACGTACGTCGCCAGGAAGTGGTAGGCAAACTCCTTGACGCCCACCGCCTCGGTCCACGACTTGGGGATCAGCAGACCCACGAAGTGGCCTAGCGCCACCCCGATGATGCCGAAGTGGAACAGCGGCGAGCCGATCCGCAACAGCGCCGAGTCGTAGAGCTGGGAAGACCGGGTGGTCCAGCCGAACTTGTCGTAGCGGTAGCGCCACGCCGTGCCGACGATGAAGATCACCATGCAGACGTAGGGGAACACCGCCCAACCCAGCGTGTTGAACATGTCGTAGGTCATCGTCGAGCCTCACTATCTTCCACACCAGCGGAATAGGGCTCCAGCGGGCCCAGGGCGCTCAGTCCGACCATTTCGGTGGGCGGGCCGGCGGTGATCAACTCCAAGTAGCGATCTCGCACCTTCTCCGAGATCGGCGGCAGGGTCTGACACACGGCCTCGACGAGCGCCGCGTAGGGGCTGCCCAGCGCGGTCAGCGAGGAGCGCAGCACCTCGATCCCCTGTCGGTGCGCGTTCAGCAGCCCCGAGGCGATCTCGTTCCCTCCGGGGCTGCCGGAGGCGCGCGCGGAGAACTCCAACACGATCGGCAAGAAGTCGGGCAGCTCGGCGCGATCGACCTCGAAGCCGACGGCCCGGTAGGCCTCCACGAAGCGGACGAGCGCGGTTCCCCGCTTGCGGGTGTCGCCGGTGAGGAAGTAGCTCAGGTACATCGAACACTTGCGCTTGAGATCGAAGGTATCGACGTAGTGCTGGTTCAACCACCGTTCGGGGGTCTGCTCCAGGTAGTCCACGAACCCGCTCAGGCGTTGGAAGAGGGGCTCGGGCAGCCCGACCAGCCCCGCGCGAAGTTGCTGAGTCTGAGCCAGCAGGTCTGCGCCCGGGTAGTCGAGCAGCAACGAGGCGGCCATGTGGGTGATGGCGCGCTGTTCGGCGCTGACCTTGACCGTGACCAGCGGTTGCAGGCCGGGAGCGGTGATGAAGCCGCCGCTCTTGTTGTGCGGCTCCAGCCCCGCGGGCGTCGAACGCGGCCCCGAGGCGACGCCCGTCGTCGAGGAACTCACCACGGAACTCATTTCGCGTCCTCCTCCTCGTGGCGAGCCTCGCGAGCCGGGAACATGCCCTCGGGGCTGCCGTTACCGTCCCAGTTGAGCAGGTTGACCCGCCCCTTGGTGGCGCCCGAGCTCGGGGAATCGGCGGTCTGCCGGTTCGCCAGCGCGTGGAAGTTCTCCACCGCCACCGGTGTCGGCACGCCCGAGGAGCTGCCGAACGGCCCGGCGCCGCCCATGCCGGGGCCCCCCTCGAAGTCCAGCGAGCAGGCCGTCTCCTCTAGCCCTCGGGCGATCTCGGCGTGGGCGGGGGGAATGACGTTACGATCGTTGTACTTGGCGATGGCGAGCAGCCGGTACATCTGCTCCATCTCCTTCCCGGTCATGCCGACGGCCGCGGGGATGGATTCGTCGGGGGGCTGCCCCAGG
>JBBSOW010000049.1:0-22282 GCA_038259365.1 Propionibacteriales bacterium | reverse complement strand
CGCCGCGTGTTCGAGGGTGAGAATGGGCAGCCCGCAGCCGACATACTCGAAGCCCTTGTTGGGAAGTACCGTGGCCAGGTGGGCGTCGTTGAGGCGGTCGTTGAACGCGGCCAGCCCCACGTCGAACTGCGGCAGCGTCGCCAGCAAGGTCGTCGACGGCAGGGTCTCGTGCAGTATCAGGCTCGGATAGCGATCGGCGAGCTGGTGGTACTCCGCTGTCGGTTTGCGGCCGGGAAAGACGTGCAGCTCGGCGCCCGCCTGGACGATCGATTCGAAAATTTCCCTCAGATCGTAGTGACCGCCACCGATCGAGATCGTCCCCTGGTAGACGACCCGCAACGCTCGAGCGCCCTTCGAGACCGGCTCGGGCAGCGAATCGAGCGGCGGCAGATCGCGGGCCAGGGCGTAGTTGGGAAACACGGTGTGCCTCGCCGGGACGCTGTAGCGGGAGCGGATTTCGTCCATCAGCACGTCCGACACCGTGATCAACGCATCGCTGTCCTCGACGGCGGCTCGCTCGGCCACGATCGGGTCGGGGGGATCGGGGAAGCCGTCCTCGTAGGGGGTCTGGCGCAAGGACTGGAAATCGTGTACGTCGTGGATGACCGCGGCCCCGTCAGCCAGGGGCTGCACCGCGACGGTCAACACGTCGGGCAGATTGTGGTTATGGATGATGTCGGGGTGAAAGTCCGATACGGTCTCGGCGAGCGCGGCGTCGGCCTCGATGGGCAGCCGAAACCACTGGTCGAACAGCTCGTCGCCGGACCCGTACAGGGCCGAGAGCGTGCGCCCTTGATAGGCGAACCCGAGGGTGAGATTGGGGATGGCACCGCGCAGGCCGACGGCGTATTTGAGCGTTTTGATGCACGGTTGCCGTTGCAGGAACAGCACTCGCATCAGGTGTGCACCTCCCCCGCCTCGTCGCCTTGCTCGCCGCCCGTCTCGTTGTCGGGGTCCGCGTCGGGGAAGCGATACTTGATCACCCGCGCGGGCGAGCCCACCGCAACACCGAACGGCGGGACGTCCTTGGTGACCAGAGAGCCCGCGCCGACGATCGCGCCCTCGCCGATGCTCACTCCGGGCAAGATGATGCACCCCATGCCGATCCAGGCGTCTCGACCGATCCGGACCGGCTTGGAATCCCAGCCCTGGTGGGCGATAGGGGTGTCGCGGTCACTGGTGAGGTGGTTCGCGGTGTGGATGAGGGTGCGGGGCCCGATGTTGGCGTCGTCCTCGATGGTTAGTCCCCCGAACCCGTTGACCCAGCAGCCCGAGTTGAACTTGACCCGATCACCCAGCTCGATGTTGCCGCTATTCAGCCACGTGATCTCGTCGAGATAGAAGCAGTCCTCCCCGACCTGCTGGGCGTCGTTGGGGCGAAAGGCAATGACCCGCTTGGACGAATCGGTGATCATGGTCATGGCGTCGAGCCTCCGGTTCTTAGATGTGCTGTGCTCTTTGAGGGCGCCCCGAGGACGATGCGCGCCACGCCGGCCCAGCCGACATCGGGGGTAATGCCTCGGCCGTCGACGATGGCTTTAATGCCCGGCAGGTCCTCCTTGCCGAGGACGGCGTACCGGTCATGGTCGGCCTGGACGATGGCGCCCTGACACGCCTCTCCGAGATGGTAGGCCAGCAATCCGTGCGCTGCCAGTTCGTCGTCGCTGAACAGGGGGTCGTGCACGGCGACGGACGCGCCGCGCTCGTGGAGCAGTTCCACGAGCGGGAAGGCCCCGCTGAAGGCGGTCTCCTTCACCCCACCCCGGTAGGCGGCGCCGAGCACCACGACGGGGCAACCCGCGAGCCCGATTCCCTGGGCGTCCAGGGCTGCGGCGAGTTGGGCGACGACGTGAGCCGGCATCGCCAGGTTCACCTCGCGGGCCGTTCGGACGAGGCGCGCCTGGGGGTCCCCGGCCAGGTAGAGCTGCGGGTAGATGGGAATGCAGTGGCCACCCACCGCCACCCCTGCGGCGTGGAGACGGCTGTAGGGCTGGCTGTTCGCCGCCTGGGCGATGACGTCGTAGTCGATGCCTAGGGATTCGGCGTGCACGGCGAACGTGTTCGCCAACGCGATGTTGACGTCGCGGTAGGTGGTCTCTGCGAGCTTGACCAGCTCGGCGGCGTCGGTGTTGCCGAGCGCCCAGACCCCGTTGGGTCGATCGAGATCTTGGCGATCGTCGAACGTGAGGACGCTACGATAGAAGGTCACCGCACGCCGGCTGGATTCGGCGTTCAATCCCCCCACGAGCTTGGGATAGGCGGCCAGATCGCGGAAGACCCGGCCCGTGTGCACCCGCTCGGGACTCATGGCGACGAACAGATCGCGGCCCAGCTCCAGGCCCGATTCGGCGGCCAGGGCCGGAGCGAGGCGGGCGCGCGTCGTGCCGACCGGCAGGGTGGTCTCATAGATCACCAGCGTGCCGGGCCGCACCCCCGCGGCGACGGCCGCGGTCACCGCGTCGACGATCGCGAAATCGGGACGAGCTTGCGCATCGACGATGAGGGGGACGACGATGACGACGACCGCGCTGCGGGCGACTGCCGCGGTGGTGTCGGTCGTCGCGGTCAGCCGCCCCCGAGCGACGACGTCGGTGAGGCGTCGATCCAGATCGTGCTCGTTGGGAAAGGGCACCTCGCCACGGTTAACCAGGGCCACGACATCGGCGTTCACGTCGGCGCCGACGACCCGCCAGCCGGTGCCCGCGAACTGGACAGCCAACGGTAGGCCCACCTTGCCCAGACCGACGACGGCGACGGTGCGCTCGCGCTCTTCCCCGGGCGCTGGGGCCCCTTGAACCGGCAGCACCTTCGGTGCCGCGCTGGCACCTGATGTCACGGCGCGTCCCGCGGCGCGGCTTCGTCGGCGTCGTCTGGGGGGCCGTCGGCGCGGTGCCCTCGGCGATCGACCCAGCCGATCTGCGTGGCGGGGACTCCCGCCACCAGGGCATAGGCCGGTACGTCGCGGACGACCACGGCTCCCGCCGCGACAAGGGCCCACGCGCCGACACGCACACCACCGAGCACAACCGCGCGGGCTCCGATTGCCGCGCCATCGTCGATGCTCACGCCGCGCATCTGCCAGTCGCCAGCTTCGAGGCGTTCGCCCTCGGGTGCGACCGCCCGAGGGTAGGGGTCGTTTGTCAGGCAAGCCGCCGGTCCGATGAACACGCCATCACCGAGGCGGGCGGGGGCGTAGACGAGCGCGTAATTCTGCACCTTGCAGTTCGCGCCCAGTCGCACGCCGACATCGACGTAGGCGCCACGCCCGATGATGCAGCCGGCCCCGATTGTGGCGTTCTCCCGCACCTGGGCCAACTGCCATACCGTCGTCCCGCCGCCGAGGGAGGCGGATTCGTCGACGTCGGCGGTCTCCAGGATTCGGACGCCAGCTGCCATCGTTCGGTCCTCTCGTCACGTCATCGAGCGTTGCGCCGCCAGCCGACGCTGCGCTCAGAATAGGGGCATTGCTGGATCCTGCGCTGACCGGGGTGACCCCATCCTCCGCCCTGGGCTAGGCGCGGGCTAGGCGGTGGCATCCGCTCGCGAGCTTTCCGACAGGCGACTTCGGCCGATTGACGATGACGGACCGCGGTGCTCTTAGGCAGCTGTCAAGACACCCTGGGTGATAGTAACCGGGTAGCGGATGCTGGAGGACCTACGGCGGCTTCGGGTTTCCGCTGGCGCGCTCGGAGGGATTCGAACCCCCAACCTTCTGATCCGTAGTCAGATGCTCTATCCGTTAAGCTACGAGCGCAGTGCGGTCTGTGACCGAGGAACCACAGTAGCCGCTGCCGCGACAATGGTCCAGCCGCGCGGAACAAGGGAACCCAGATGCCGAAGATGCACTCCATCGAACTGCTGCCCGACGAGGCCGGGATGGCCTCGGTTCGCCGATCCTGGCAGGCCCTGCACGAGGCGGGGCTGCCGTCGATGCTCGATCACACCAAGGCCAGCAACTCCCCGCACGTCACCTGCATCGCCGTTCCGGAGATTCGAGCCGAGGACGAGCGCCTCGCCGCCGAGCTGTTCGCGCCGCTGCTGCCCATTCGAGCGGAGCTTTCCGGATTGGTGGTTCTCGGCGGCGCGAGAAAGGTGATCCTCGCCCGGCTCGTCAGCATGCCCGACGAGGTCATCGCCGCGGTCTTGAAGCTCCGATCCGCTACGGGCGGCCATTCGCACGACGGATGGCTGCCGCACGCCACGTTGGGGCGGCGGATCCCGCGCGAGCGGTTGCCGCTCGCCCTGGACGCGCTGCTCGCCGCGGACACGCCCGGTGGCGAGAGGCCGGAATCGATCACGTGGGACTCGTTGCGCCGCTGGAATCCTCAAACGGCGGAAACCTACGCCCTGTGAGTGTTCAGTCCAGGTCGCGCAGGTCGGGCGGGACGTCGACGGCGTAACCGCGCAGAACGTCCAACGGCACCAGCTGCAACACCGACTCGTGGGTGGCGGCGAGGACCACCGGCGCGGCGGCGCCGTCGCGGTGGGCTCGGATCCAGTTCAGCACGGTGACGCACCATCGGTCTCCCGGCACGAGCCCGCCGAACCCGTAAGCCGGCACGGGGGTGCTGAGATCGTTGCCGATGCTGGCCTGATGGGCGAGAAATTCCGCGGTGACGACGGCGCAGATCGTGTGCTGGCCCCTGTCTCGGGGATCGGTGTTGCAACAGCCGTCGCGGAAGAAGCCGGTCACCGGATCCGTGCCGCACACCGCCAACTCCTCGCCCAACACGTTACGAGCGTTCACCCGCTCAGCTTCTCACGTCGGCGGCGGACCTGGGATCATGGACGGCATGGAACCGATCATCGCCGACCGCTACCGCTTGGACGAACGCATCGGCCGCGGGGCGATGGGCGAGGTGTGGCGGGCGCGCGACACCACGTTGGACCGCGACGTCGCGGTCAAGATCGTGAACCTGACCGCGCCCACCGACCCGAGCGCCGCGGCCCGTTTTCGCCGGGAGGCGACGGCCACGGCCGGGCTCAGCCATCCCAACGTCGTGCGAGTCTTCGACGCCGGCTTCGACGATCCGCGCGAGGCGTTCATGGTGATGGAGCTGCTGAGCGGACCGAGCTTGGGTGAGCTCGTCGGCACTGTCGGCTGGCAGAAGGCCGTGGAGCTGACGGGTCAGGTCGCGGCCGGTCTGGGCGCCGCCCACGAGGTGGGCGTCATTCACCGCGACGTGAAGCCGAACAACGTCATGCTCGACGGGGGCCGGGATCGCGGCGTCGCCAAGGTGGTCGATTTCGGGATCGCCCGGCTGGCCCAATCCGGCGATGCCACCCTGACCGCCCCCGCCACCGCCTTGGGGACCGCCGCCTACATGTCACCGGAACAGGCGTCCGGGACCGCGCTCAGCCCGGCCACCGACATCTACTCCCTGGGGTGTCTGCTTTTCGCGCTGCTGACCGGTAAGCCACCGTTCGTCGGCGATAGCCCCCTGTCGGTGCTGCAGCAACACGTGTTCCAAAACCCGCCGCTTCCCAGCGAGCGCAACCCCGCGGTGCCGGAAGCGGTGGACGCACTGGTGGCCCAGATGATGCAGCGACGGCCCGAGGATCGCCCCGACGTGCCCAGCCTCACCGCCATGACCCGAGCCGTGATCGCCCAGGCGGGGGGTGCCGGCGACGCGACGCGCTGGGCCGACGCCCTGCCCACCATGCCGATGGTGGCCCCCGGCGACGATTCGGCTACGCGGGCCTTCGCCCCCGGATCGGAACCACAGCCCACCACCGCCTACCCGCGCGGTCAGCGGACCCCGAACGCGCCGACGGATCAGCCCGCGAACTGGTCGAGAACGGTCATCCACCAAGGTGGTCCGCCACCGGGGGCCACAGCCTCGTCGAAGAACCCGGCGGCGCGCCGCCGTAGCCCAGTCGGTCTTATCGTCGCCATCGTCGTTGTGCTGATCCTGCTGGCGGGCGGAATCCTACTGCTGGACACCATGTCCTCAGGAACGCCGGATAACTCCGCCAGCCCGAGCGCCGGAGAGGCCTCGACGGCGAAGCCAACGAGTGAATCGTCCGAGCCGCCTGCCAACAACCCCGAACCCCAGCCCAAGACCAAGGCACCACAGACCAAAGCGCCACAGACCAAGGCGCCACAGACCAGAGCGCCCGAGACCTCGGCGCCCTCGCCCCCCGAGCCGACCGCCCCCGAGCCGACCGCGCCCGAGCCGACGGGCTCGGCGCCCGCCGAGTCGCAGCCCACCGCGAAGAGCCCCTAAGCCGGGGGAGTCGCTCAGAAGCGCGAGAGGCTTTGCGGCGCCGGGCAGCTGGCGGCCAACGCGCTCAGCCGACGCAGGTTCTCGGCGCCGCCGCGCAAGCGACCCGCATCGTGCAGGATCTTGGGCTTGACGGTGCCGAAGATCAGCGTGGCAAGCGTGTCGGCGTTCAGGGCCATGTCTCCCGCGTCGTCAGTACGCTCGGCCCGCACCTCGCGATCGTTCACGGTCACGGCGAATCGGCCGGCGGCGTGCCCCAGTGGATCGTCGACCTCGAGGACGACGCGGTCAGTGCCCTGCCAGGCCACGTTCTCCAGGCAGCGGAGGGGATCGAGCACGCGCGCCCAGATGCTGTCGTTGCGCCTGGTGACCCGGTAGCGGCTGCGGTCGGCCAACGCCCAAGGGAGGGGGTCGCTGTCGCTCGGCCAGTCGGTCCGCACCTGCTCGCTCAGGTCGAGCGAACCCAAGAACGCCCACAGGGCCAGGTAGGCCTTGGCGTTGGTCGTGATCAGGTCGCGAATCTTCATTCGCCAGGGCTTGGTCTCCCAGCCCTCGAAGGCGTAACAGACGTAACCGTCAATGGCACCGGTTGAGTCGCGGTGGATCGCCGCTCGAAGGTTGGTGAGCGCCGCGGCCTTGTTGAAGTCCCATTCTCCGGTGACGTACTCGCGGTAACTGGCCGGACGCGTCACCGAGCCGGCGGTGCGGCGGTGGAACTCGTCGAAGATACGGCTGGCCGTCGAAGCCAGCTCCCTAGCCTCGGCCATCTCGACGCAGCCGTCGTCCGTCGTCACCTCGGGCAGGAGAGCGAAGCCGGGTCCGGTGTCGACCTCGACCTCCTGGTATTCGGTGATCACCCCGAATCCGAAGCGGGCGTAGATAGTGGCCTCGCTCACCGTGAGGGTAGCGATCGGGGTGCCCGCCTTGGCGGCCGAGGCCAGATCGTCGGTGATCAGCTTGCGGAGCAGGCCACGGCGACGATGGGTCGGCGAGACGGTCACCTCGGTGATCATGTGGTTCGGCAGCTGGGCCAGCGACGGCATGGTCACCGCGCCCTCCAAGCTGGCGTAGGTGGCCACGGGATGATCGGAACTCAACTCCGGGCCCGAGCTGGCGGACCGGTACGCCCCGAGGGCCACCGTGGCGTCGTCGATGAGGATCTGGCGGTACCGTTTCAACGTCTCCTCGCTGGGGTGGGCCTCGTGAAAACCCTGGTGGACGGCGCGGACCCACTCGTCGGTCAACTCGGGATCGCGTTGCGGGTCAACGGTGCGAAAGTCATAGCTCACCGGGACACTGTAGTTCCGCGTCAGACCTCGGACCGCATCATTAAACGCATCGGTTCGAGTTCGCCTCGTTGGCTAGGCTGGCCGCTGACAGTGCGAGCGCGAGCCGCCGAATGGACGACAAGGGGAGAGGCCCGTGGATCCGACGACGTGGAACCTGCCCTTCCCCGCCGTGGCAGGGATCTTGTTCGGCATCGTCATGATCCGAGCCAACGCCACCTACTGGCTGGGACGCGGCGCCCGTGGCGGCGCCGGCAGGGTGGCACACGACCCCGACTCGAGGACGTCGCGGCTGATCAACTCAAAGGGCTACACCCGAGCCGAGAAATTGATCAACCGGTGGGGCGCCCCCATGGTCACCTTCTCCTTCCTGACCCTCGGCGTGCAGACCATGATCAACTTTGGCGCCGGGGTGAGCCGGATGCCGTTGCGCGTCTACCTCGTGGCCGTCACGGTGGGCTCGGTCATCTGGGCGCTGGTCTACGCCACCGTGGGCATCGCCGGTCTGACGGCGTTCACCTTGCTCTACGCCCGCTCTCCCGTTCTGGCGGTTGCCCTGGTCGTCGTCCTGGTGGCCTTCGCCGCGGCCTTCATTGCCCTCCAACTGGCGGACAGGCGCCAGGCCCGAGAGAAGGCGGAGCAGGACCGATCGGGCTAGGGTCGGCGGGTGAGCGATTTTCCCGATCCCCAGGCTTTTCCCGATCCCCAGGTATGGCGGCCCGTCGAGGGTCTCGAATTCGACGACATCACCTATCACCGCTGCGTCGACGCCGGGGTGGTCCGGGTCGCCTTCGACAGGCCCGAGGTGCGCAACGCCTTTCGACCCCAAACCGTCGACGAGCTGTACCGCGCGCTGGATCACGCGCGGATGAGCTCCGACGTCGGGTGCGTGCTGCTGACCGGCAACGGGCCCTCGCCCAAGGACGGCGGCTGGGCGTTCTGCAGCGGCGGAGACCAGCGCATCCGGGGCCGGGCCGGCTACCAGTACGCCGGGGGGGACACCGCCGAGAGCGTCGATCCGGCCAAGCTCGGGCGGTTGCACATCTTGGAGGTCCAACGCCTGATCCGCTTCATGCCCAAGGTCGTCATCGCCATGGTCAACGGCTGGGCGGCCGGCGGTGGGCACTCCCTGCACGTCGTGTGCGATCTCAGCATCGCCAGCGCCGAGCACGCACGGTTCAAGCAGACCGACGCCGACGTCGGCTCCTTCGACGGTGGGTTCGGCTCGGCCTACCTCGCCCGGCAGGTGGGCCAGAAGTTCGCCCGGGAGATCTTCTTCCTCGGCGAGACCTACGCCGCCGAGGATGCTCTGCGCCTGGGCATGGTCAACCGGGTGGTGCCGCACGCCGATCTCGAGGAGCTAGGCCTCGATTGGGGCCGCAAGGTGTTGGGCAAGAGCCCCACCGCGCAGCGGATGCTGAAGTTCGCCTTCAACGCCATCGACGACGGGCTGGTGGGCCAACAGGTCTTCGCCGGGGAGACCACCCGGCTCGCCTACATGGCCGACGAGGCCGTCGAGGGCCGTGATGCGTTCCTGGAAAAGCGCGATCCCGACTGGTCGGGGTTTCCGTACTACTACTGAGCCGATTCAAGGTGCCTTCCGCCGGTTCGGAGTGAGGCACCCCAGTCAGGGATCAATCAGGGTAAGTCACAGCTGGTTCATAGCTTCGGTGCCCCCCGGCTCGGTAACGTGCAAGTGAAGGCCCGCATTACTGCCTCCCTTCGACCGTCTCTTGGGCTCAGCCGGTCACCTTGGGAATGGTCACGACGACCGACCATGTGGGGGTAGCCGAAATGGGTAGTCAACGCACAGAAGTCCAACCGCCGATGGAGGGGAGTCATCCCTCCGGCCAGCCCGAGTTGAAACGTCATGTCGGTCGTATCGGGCTCTTGTTCGCCAGCATCGGATCCATCATCGGCTCGGGTTGGCTTTTCGGGGCGGAGAACGCCGCCCGCGCCGCCGGTCCCGCGGCCGTCATCTCGTGGGTGCTCGGCGGCCTCATGATCATGATGATCGCGCTCTGCTACGCCGAACTCGGCACGATGTTCCCACTGTCGGGCGGGGTCGTCCGCTTCCCGCACATTTCCTTCGGCGGTTTTGCCAGCTTCGCTACAGGATGGATTGTGTGGATTGCCAGCATGAGCGTGGCGCCGATCGAGGTCGAAGGCGCCCTGCAATACGCGACCAAGTACGCCCCGTTCACCGTCGAACACGACGTCGATGGCTCGACGGTCCATACGCTGACTGGCCTCGGGCTCGGCACTGCGGTGGTCTTGATGGCGATCTTCGTAGTGATCAACTACTTCGGGATCCGCTGGTTCGCTCGAGTCAACAACGTCCTGGTCTGGTGGAAACTCGGGATCATTACCCTCGTCATCGTGGCCTTCTTCATCACCGCCTTCCACGGGGGCAACTTCGGTTCGCACGGCTTCGCCCCGACCGGGATCCACGGCATCTTCACCGCGATCGCGACCTCGGGCATCGTTTTCTCCTACCTCGGCTTCCGCCAAGGCATCGAGCTCGGCGGCGAGACCGACAATCCGTCGCGCAACGTGCCCCTTGCCGTGATCGGCTCGGTGATCGTTACCGTGATCATCTATGCAGCCCTTCAGGTGGCCTTCATCGGTGCGCTCGCCCCTGGCGACATCGCCAACGGCTGGGCGAATCTCTCCTTCGCCGACGATTTCGGACCGCTGGCCGCGTTGGCCTCCATTCTCGGCCTGAGCTGGCTCGCGGTGCTGCTCTACATCGACGCCGTGGTTTCTCCGGCCGATACCGGCCTCATCTACACCACCGTCACCTCGCGCATCTCCTACGCCATGGCCCGCAACGGCAACGCTCCGGAGGTCCTGGGCAAGACAACCTCGAAGGGGGCACCGCTACCCAGCCTCATCTTGGCCTTCGTCGTCGGGTTGATCCTCTTCCTGCCCTTCCCCAGTTGGCAGCAGCTCGTCGGTTTCATCACCTCGGCCACCGTGTTGTCGTTTGGTACTGGCCCGCTAGTGCTGGCGGCGCTGCGCAGGCAGGCTCCCGATCAGAGACGCGTTTTCCGTCTACCGGGTGGGCATGTGATCCCGTTCCTGGGCTTTTTCTGTTCGAATCTGATCGTCTACTGGACCGGCTGGACCACCGACGCCAAGCTGTTCATCGCGGTGGCACTCGGGGGCGTGGCGCTGATCGGGATGAGCTTTTATAATCGCCGACGCGGCATCCGGCTGGAGATGAGCTGGCGGGCTGGTAGCTGGTATCTGCCTTGGCTCGCTGGCCTAGCCTTGATCTCCTTCCTGGGCGATTACGGTGGCGGTGTCGGCGTCTTGCACTTCGTCAGCGCTCTGCCGGTCATCTTGATCTTCTCGCTCGCCGTTTATGTCCTGGCCTACTTCGTACGGCTGAACCCGAAGGACACCGCGGTCAACATCGAGGCGGTCAGGGCCGAGTCCGAGATCGAGGACCAGGAGCTTGCGGCCGGGTAACGTTTGGTCCTCGTCTTGGGGTTACTCGGCCAGGCCGTACAGCCGGTCACCGGCGTCGCCGAGCCCGGGCACGATGTAACCCGATTCGTCCAGGCGCTCGTCCAACCCGGCCACCACCAGGGTGCACGGCACGTGATGCCCCGCCAGGACCTTGCGCATATGCTCCACCCCCTCGGGGGAGGCGATCAGGCAGATGCAGGTGATGTGATCGGCGCCGCGCTTGATGAGGAAGTTGACGGTACCGGCCAACGATCCGCCGGTGGCCAGCATCGGGTCGAGAACGTAGCACTGCCGGCCCGAGAGGTCGTCGGGCAGCCGCTCGGCGTAGGTGACCGGTTGCAGGGTCTCCTCGTTGCGCGCCATTCCGACGAACCCGACCTCGGCGGTGGGGATGAGGCGCGACATGCCCTCCAGCATGCCCAAACCCGCGCGCAGGATCGGCACGACGAGGGGGCGCGGCGTTGACAGCTTCACTCCCCTTGTCCGTGTCAGGGGGGTCTCGACGTCGCATTCGCTCACCCGCACGTCGCGCGTCGCCTCGTAGGCCAGCAGGGTGACGAGTTCTTCGGTGAGGCGCCGAAACGTCGGGGAATCGGTCTCTTTGTCGCGCAGGAGGGCGAGCTTGTGCGACACCAGCGGATGGTCGATTACGCAAAGTTCCACCCCCGCAGAATCGCACAGCGAGCCATCCGTTGCACCCGAGGGGCCAAGGGGGGTGGTGGATCGGTGAAAGTCTGCGACGATGGTGTCGAGCGGCGAGCATTACGCGGTTCGGTCACGGGAGGGGGCGACGGCATGAGCCAGTACGACGCGGAGGACTACGAGGCCTTCGACCTGAGCGAAGAAGCAGAACTGGACGTCGACGATCCCGACTTGGAAGACGACGACACCGACGACGACTCCGATGACGACGATCTCGACGACGACGAGGACGACGAGGACGACGACCTCGAAGACGCCGGTGATGACGACATCGATCTCGTGGTTGGCTTCTACCGCGAGGACGGCGAGATCATCGTGACGGCGTTGAGCAACGAAGCCGCCAACGATCTCGAAGTGTTGATCGCCCAGCTTCGACGCCTGCCGGGCGAGACTGGGGTAGCGGGATTCGTTTCGCTGGCCCAAGACGTGTTCTGTGCCGTCCGAGTCCGAGGCCGCAACGTCCAGATGATGCTCTCCGACGCGGCGGCGGCCAACGACTGGCCGATCGCCCGTGACGTGGCCGATTACCTCGACCTGCCCGATACCGAGGACGACGACGAGCCCCTCGCCGTCGGGGACCTCGGGCTGTTCGCCGACATGGGCCTCAGCGCCATGGACCTCCGGCAGATCGCCGAGGACGATGAGGACAGCGATCAGCTCGTGTTCCAGATCGCCGATCGGATTCGCATCGGGCGTTCCTTCCGCAAGGTCGTCGACGCCAACTTCAACTGACGTGGCCTTAGCTCAGGGGTGGGCGCCTGGGGGTTGGGCCGCAGTCATGGGTGACGCCCTGGCCGAGGCGGAGAAGGCCCTCGAGCACCAGGATGTGCCCATCGGCGCGCTCGTGCTCGGACCGAGCGGCGACGTCCTCGCCCGTGCCCACAATGAGCGCGAGCTGACCGGCGATCCCACCGCCCACGCGGAGCTGCTGGCCATCCGCCGGGCCGCCGAGGCGAGGGGGCGTGCGCAGCCCGACGCCAAGCCGGGGGAGTGGCGCCTTGCCGGGCACACTCTCGTGGTCACCCTGGAGCCCTGCACGATGTGCGCAGGCGCGCTGGTTCTCTCGCGGATCGAGCGTGTGGTCTTCGGTGCCTTCGATCCCAAGGCCGGCGCCGTCGCCTCGCTCTTCGACGTGCTGCGCGATCCGCGGTTGAATCACCGACCCGAGGTCATCAGCGGGATCAGCGAATCCGCCTGCTCCGAGCTGTTGCAGGAGTTCTTCCGGGCCAAGCGCTGACCGGCGCCGGTTCCAACCTCGGCACTTGAGGGGATCGGCGGCGACATGGCCGCTGCGCTTGTTCTGAACCGTGGTTGGAACCGCGTCCTCGGTTGACGCGGGGGGGAGCGGATCCGCCCGGGACCGCTCTGCGGCGGACTCCAGCCGGGATGATCGAAGCAGTATGGCGGTGGCGGCGGGATTTGAACCCGCGGTTGGTTTCCCAACACTCGCTTTCGAGGCGAGCTCTTTAGGCCGCTCAGACACGCCACCGCGGAAAACAGTACCGGTGGAAGTCGGTTGGGGCGAATCTGTTCGCCGAACGCGTGGGCCCAAGGAACTGAGACAATGCGGTCATGACTTCCCTCGACGGCGCGTTGCTGATCGGGGCGGTCGTGCTCATTGCCGCCATCATCGCCGCCCGGCTGGGAGCCCGGCTGGGCTTGCCGGCCCTGCTGTTGTTCCTCGCGCTGGGCATGGTGTTAGGCGATTCGGGTATCGGCATCGAGTTCGGCGACGCCGATCTGGCTCACGCCCTGGGCTTCGCGGCGCTCGTGATCATCTTGGCCGAGGGTGGCATCACCACGCGTTGGGTCGACATCAAGCCCTCCTTCCCCATGGCCTCCCTCCTGGCCACGGTCGGCACGCTCGTCAGCATCGCGCTGATGGCCACCTTCGCCCACTACGTGCTCGGCCTGGGCCTGTGGACCGCTGTCTTGTTGGGGGCCGTCTGTTCGCCGACCGATTCGGCCGCGGTCTTCTCTGTCTTACGCAAGGTGCCGTTGCCGCATCGGGTGCGCGGCACCTTGGAAGCCGAATCGGGCCTCAACGACGCCCCGACGGTGCTGTTGGTGGTGGCGGCCAGCGAGCTCGCCCTCGGCCAGAGCCCACCGGGAGGGGCGCTCGGCCTCTCGCTCATGGTGGTGCTCGAACTTCTCGGCGGTGGAGCGCTCGGCCTGGCTCTGGGGTGGCTCGGTGTCAACCTGCTCAAACGCGTGGCGCTGCCGTCCTCGGGGCTCTATCCGCTGGCGGCGCTGTCGTGGGCGGTGATGTCCTACGGGCTGGCCGCTACGTTGCACACGAGCGGGTTCGCTTCGGTCTACGTGTGCGCGCTCATGCTCGGCAACGGCGGCCTACCCCACCGGGCGGCCACCCGCTCCTTCGTCGAGGGGATGGGCTGGATCGCCCAGATCGGGCTCTTCGTCATGCTCGGGATGCTGGCCAGGCCGGATCGCATCACCTGGTCCTCGGTCGGCATCGCGGTGATCGCGGGCCTCTTCTTGACCTTCGTCTCGCGGCCCGTGTCGATCTTCGTGGCGACGGTCTGGTTCCGGATCCCGTTACGCGAGCAGGCGTTTCTATCGTGGGCGGGGCTGCGCGGCGCGGTGCCGATCGTGTTGACCACCATTCCCCTCGCCGACGGTGTGGATCGCGCCGACGTGCTGTTCGACATCGTGCTGGTGCTCGTGGTGATCTTCACCTTCGTCCAGGGGCCGACGCTGCCCCGGGTGGCCAAGACGCTCGGCCTGAGCGAGGGAGAGCAGACCGACGCCGACATCGAATCGGCGCCGCTGGACCGCGCCTCGGCCGACCTCCTCCAGGTGCACATCCCCAACGGCTCGCATCTGCACGGGGTGCGCGTCGGGGAGCTGCGGTTGCCGCCGAACGTGGCGATCTCGCTGGTGATCCGCGAGGGGCGCATGTTCGCCCCGCACGGCCGCGACCAGCTGCGCACCGGGGACGAGATCCTCATCGTCACGCCGAGTCACGTGCGCGACATCGTCAACGATCGGCTACGGGCCGTGGGGCGTCGTGGCCGCCTTGCCCGCTGGCATCGGCGGGTGGAGGACGACATCTAGTCTTGGTACCGGCTTGGCTGCTAGGCGCTGGGGCTGGCCGACGCGCCGGGACTGGCCTCCTGGGCGGGTAGGCAGACGGTCTCCTCTTCGACCTTGACCGACTTCTTCGCCTTCTTGTTGAACCCGGCGTACTTGTCACCCACGAGCACATCAACGCTGCGGTCGCTGCGGCCGTCGGCCTCGATCTTGGCCTTCTTGAAGAACTTGGCAACGAGCTCGACCTCGGGGTTGTCCTTGGAGGCGCCGACGATGAGGGTCTCCTCGACGGCCCTGTCGGTGTTGGAGATCGTGGTCACCTTGAAATCCCGGCTGCGGAGCGCGATGCCGACGTCGCCCGCGAGGCCGCGCTTCTTGCCACCGTTGAACACCTTCACGGTGACCTGAGAGGAGGTCACCTCGCCTTTGCTCACCTTTTGCGGAACGCAGGCGGTGGGCTGGGGCTCGGGCGGTGGGGCCACGACGCGGGTGTAGCCGTACCAGGCTCCGTAAGCCAGCAAACCCACCATCACGATCAACGTCACTGGCGTGCGCCATTGCCGCCACAGTCGACCGTTCACGTAGCTCCTCCTCGCCTTTCTGGCCCTCGACGTGCCCGAAACTGGTGACCTCCCGGGGTATTACATCAGGTGACAGTGTGCCCTATGAACGCCATGCGGGCACGAATCGACCGGCGATGCACCGATTGGCGGCGGCGATCAACGCAGCTCGAGCACCCGGGCGTGCATCGTCCAGCGCTGCTGCAGGGCAGCACGGAGGGCGCGATGCAGGCCGTCCTCGAGGTAGTAATCCCCGCGCCATGACACCACGTGGGCGAAGAGGTCGCCGTAGAACGTCGAATCCTCCTCCAGCAGGGCCTCGAGATCCAGCGTTCGCTTGGTGGTAACGAGTTGGTCGAGTCGAACCTGTTGCGGGGCGATGGCGGCCCACTGCCGTTGCGCGTGGCCGTGGTCGGGGTAAGGGCGGAGGTCGCCGACTCGCTTGAAGATCACTCACCCAACTTTAGACGTTGAGAACTCGGGCGCCGATGGCTTCTAGGACACGAGGAGCTAACGATTCCAACAGGGCCGGTTGGCTGTCATCGCGGTTCTGGTGAGGAACGGCGACCCGCAGCTGGTCGGTCGACGTCATGGGCCCCGCCCGCCTGATTGTTGTTGGAAACCCTTTACAAAGCCGTGTACGGCGGCATAGCTTCAGTGCATCGAGGCGAGGCGTTGTCGAGGTTCGAGCGCTTTGGTCGCGAACCCTGCTATCCCCCTAGCCCAGGAGTCCCCCATGAAAGCTCAGGCCGTTCTCTGTGCCGCCGCCCTCGCCCTCGGTACTGCCGCCGTGGCCTCCACGCCCGCCTCGGCAGGTTTCACCACCCGATGCGTCGGGACCGGGGGGGCCGTGACCATCCCGGGTGATCTCGTCGTGCCGGCGGGGGAGTCCTGCGCGTTGACGGGCACCATCGTCGAGGGCAGCGTCCGGGTCCAGTCCGGGGCCGATCTGGTGGTGTCCGGGGGCACCTTCAAGGACAAGGTCGTCGTGGCCGAGGACGGCTACTTCGACGCCACCCAGACCGCCATCTCGGGCACGCTCACCAGCAAGGGTGGCTACGGCGTGTTCCTGGATCGCTCCGAACTCGAGGGCAGCTATCGGGGACGCGATGGCGGGGCAGCCGCGCCGTTCGCCTACCTGGTGAACAGCGCGGTCAAGGGCGCGGTGGACGTCCGCGTCGGGGAAGTCCTGCTGGACACCGCCACCGTCCAGGGCCAGGTCAAGGGCACGGGCAGCACGTTCGTCGACGTCACCAATTCCACCCTGTCGAACAAGCTGACGGTCAGCGATAACGCCGAGGGTGGCTTCATCTGTGGCAGCGAAGTGGACGGCGACGTCTTCTACTCCGACAACGCTGGGGTTCAGCTGGGTTCGGGTTCCCTGCTGAGCACCTGCGACGACGTCAACTACTTCGGCGGCGACGTCATGGTGAACGACAACACCGTCGGGGTGACGATGTCGGACAATATCGTCCGCGGCGATGTCTCCGGCACGGGCAACGATCCCGCCCCGACGGGCTCGGGCAACCGGGTCCGCGGCACCTTGAGCGGCCAGTTCGCCGATCTGGCTCCCGCCGCGTCGAAGGCTGCCTCGAAGTCTAAGCTGGGCGTTCAGCAGCGAGTCGCCCCGGACAAGGGTGCCGAACTGGCGCAGGTCCGTTCGAACGATGTGGCGTCGAAGGTCAAAGAGCGTCGCGCCACCGCGATCGAGCAGGCCGTCGAGGCGGGTCCCGCCAACTTCTGATCCCTTCTAGCACCCCCTAGGAGAACAACATGGCACGTCAGCACACGATCAAGGCTCGACTCTCGCGGACGCTCGTCGCCGCGGCCGTCCTCGCCGTGGGGATCGCTCCTGTGGCGGGGACGGCGGCGACGGCCGAACCCACCGCCGGCTCGCCGTCATCGGGCGCTAAGACCGACGCCCGGGACCGCGCGGCGCAGCGTTACGCGACGCGGACCCTGTCGAAGATGACGCTGGAGGAGAAGGTCGGGCAGCTGTTCATCCTGTTCGCCTATGGCCAGACCGCCACCAGCGACGACGCCAAGAACACCTCGCTCTACGGGGAATCGAACGCGAGCAAGATCATCGCGAAGTACCGGCCGGGCGGATTCATTATCTTCTCCGCCCGCGACAACGTCACCGATCCCCTCCAGGTCGCCAACCTCACGAACGGCCTGCAGTCGGCGGCCGCGAGCGCCGGCGCCGGGCTACCGCTACTCGTGAGCATCGATCAGGAACAGGGCATCGTGACCCGCATCGGGCCACCCGCCACCCAGTTCCCGGGGAACATGGCGCTGGGCGCGGGGCGTAGCGCGGCCGACGCCCGCACCGCCGCGGCCATCACCGGCAAGGAGCTCGCGGCGATGGGCGTCCAGCAGAACAACGCCCCCGACGTCGACGTCAACATCAATCCCGAGAATCCCGTCATCGGCGTGCGGTCCTTCTCCTCCGACCCGGACCTGGTCTCGGCCATGGGCGCGGCCGCCGTGCGGGGCTACCAAGACGACGCCCGGATCGTCGCCACGGCCAAGCACTTCCCGGGCCACGGCGACACTGACACTGACTCCCACACCGGGCTGCCGGTCATCACCCACACTCTGCAGGAGTGGAAGCGGATCGACGCGCCACCCTTCGAGGCGGCCATCGCGGCCGGGGTCGATTCGATCATGACCGCCCACATCGTCGTTCCCTCCCTCGATGACAGCGGCGATCCGGCCACCTTGTCCAAGAAGATCGTCACCGGACAGCTTCGCGAGTCGCTGGGCTACGACGGCGTCATCGTCACCGACGGCCTCGAGATGGCCGCGGTGCGCGAGAGGTACGGGGACGGCGAGGTCGCCGTCCGGGCCATCGAGGCGGGGGTGGATCAGCTCCTGCTGCCTGCGGATCCTCCCGAGGCCTACGCCGCCATCAACGAGGCCCTCGCCGGCGGACGCCTCACCGAAGGGCGCATCGAGCAGAGCGTGCGACGGATCCTGGCGATGAAGTACGCCCAAGGCGTCATCGGTAAGCCGAAAGTCGATACCTCCCGCCTCGACGTCTGGGTCGGCACCGGACGCCACCTGCGCACCGCGGACAGGATCACCGACAAGACCACCACCTTGCTGCGCAACAGGGAGGCGTCCCTACCGGTCGCGGTCCAGGGGAAGAAGGTCTTCGTCACGGGTTGGGGTGTCAGCACGGGAAGCACCGTGGCGGCCGAGCTCGAAAAGCGCGGGGCCGTTGTGACGGCCAGCTCAACCGGCAGCGCCCCCGACGCCGCGACGCGGGCGGCCACCGTGGCTACGGCCCAGCGGAACGACCTGACCGTGTTGTTGACCAACAACGTCGCCGCCGGCAGCGCCCAGCAGCAGCTCGCCGAGGAGCTGTACGCCAGCGACGCTACGGTGGTCACGGCCGGGGTGCGCAACCCCTACGACATCGCGCAACTACCCGACGCCCCCAACTTCGTGGCGAGCTACTCTTACTCTCCGGTGGCCTTGGGCGCCCTCGTGCGGCTGATGACCGGAGAGATCGATCCGGTCGGCAAGCTACCCGTCGACGTCCCGACCGCCGCCGACCCCGACCAGGTCCTCTACCCGCTGGGCTACGGCCTGACCTGGTAACCCACCCCCGTCCTGGACGCCAACACCACCCAGTGAGAGCAAAGGTTGCATCGATGCGCTTCACCCATGCAGGAGTCACCAGAAGAGGGGTGCTGCGGGCCGCGGGAATCGGCGTGGCCGCCGTGGCCGGAGCCGCCGCCGCCGGGTCGGTCGGGGGCGCCGCTGCGGCCGGCCCCGGTACGGGGCGCGGGGGGTCCGGCCTGTCGAACGGCGCCGATGTCGCCGCCGCCGACGGCTGGTCGATGTTTGCCGACCAGCGCGTCGGGGTCATCACCAACCCCACCGGCGTGCTGCACGACTTCACCAGCATCGTCGACGACATGGTGGCCCACGGCGTCACCGTGGGCGGGGTGTTCGGCCCCGAGCACGGCTTCCGCGGCACCGCGCAGGCGGGCTCGAGCGAGCCGAAATCGACCGACCCGCGCACTGGCGTCACGGTCTATGACGCCTACGGCGCCGACGCGGACAGGTTCGCCGGGTTCTTCACCGAGGCCGACGTCGACGTCGTGGTGTTCGACATCCAAGACGTCGGCGCCCGTTTCTACACCTACATCTGGACGATGTGGGCGGCCATGCAGGCCGCGTCCAAGACCGGGGTCGGGTTCGTCGTCCTGGATCGGCCCAACCCCCTGGGTGGGCAGGCGAGCGGACCGGTCCTCCAGCCCGACTTCTCCTCGGGGGTTGGCCAACTCGAGATCGCCCAGCGCCACGGGATGACCGTCGGCGAGCTGGCCCGCTACTTCAACGCCACTTTCATGACGCGCGCCGGCGTGCAGCCGTTGACCACGCTCGACGTCGTCACGGTGCGCGGCTGGAAACGCGAGATGGTGGGCATCCAGAACGCAGACCGGTGGGTTCTGCCCTCGCCGAACATGCCGACGCCGCGGACGGCCACCATCTACCCGGGCACCGGCATGTTCGAGGCGACCAACATGTCCGAAGGCCGCGGCACCACCCGTCCCTTCGAGCTCATCGGCGCCCCCTACGGTGACTACAAGTGGGCGGCCGAGCTCAACAAGCGCGACCTGGCGGGGGTCGAGTTCCGCGAGGCCTACTTCGTGCCGACGTTCTCCAAGAATTCCGGCAAGGTGTGTGGTGGGGTGCAGGTGCACCTGATCGAGCCCGACAAGGTGCAACCGATCGAGGTCGCCACCCACATGCTGGTGGCCGCGCGGGACCTGTACGACGACTTCGACTGGCGCGGCGACGGTGGCCGCTGGATCGATCTGCTCACCGGCTCGGATCGCTTCCGGACCCAGTTCGAGGCGGGTGAGAGCGCGGAGGAGATCATCGCCGCCTGGAAGCGCGGTCTGCGCAGATTCGTCGTCGACACCCAGCGTTCCCTGCTGTACCCCGGCCCGCGGTGAGGTCGCTGCGTGGCGTCGCCATCGCCGTGACGTTGGCGAGTTTGCTGCTCGCCATGGGCGTGGGCCCGGCCCAGGCGGAACCGCAAAATGGTCGGGCTCCGATCCCGGGAAGGTTCGACCTGGTCCACAGCGGGTTTGCGCCGTCGAAGACGACCCTCTCCCAGCGGGGCCCGACGCGCCTCCGCCTCGATCCGGCGCCGATCGAGGCCGCATGGAGCCAGCTCGACGGCTTCGCCAATCCGGCGGATCCCGCCGTTAAGCCGATGTATTCCTCGGCCGCCGCCGTCCTGGGTCACCAAGGCAGGATCGTCGGGGAGCACGTCACCGGTTACGCCCTGCAATACGCCGACGGTGAGGGCACATTGCTCCCTGCGGCGGAGCGGATCCCGGCGCGGCAGGACACGATCTACGACATGGCTTCGATCACCAAGCTGTTCACCTCGATCCTGATCATGCAACTGGTGGAGCGGGGCCAGCTCGAGCTGGACGCGACGTACGCCAGCTACGTGCCCGAGTTCGGCAACCACGGCAAGGAATCGATCACGATCCGGCAGCTGCTGACCCACACCTCGGGCCTGGTGCCGTTCCTGCCGCTGTGGCGCGACCATCCCGACAAGGCCTCGCGGATCCGGGCGGTGATGGAGACCACCCCGGCCGAGCCGCCCGGGACCGCCTACACCTACTCCGACCTGAACCTCATCGCCCTCGGCGTGCTGGCGGAACGGTCGACCGGAACGCCGCTGGATGAGCTGTTGCAACAGCGGATCGCCAAGCCGCTCAACATGGTCGACACCGGTTACAACCCGCCGGCCTCCAAGCTGCGCCGCATCGCCGCCACCGAATACCAGGAACAACCGGATCGCGGGATGGTGTGGGGGCAGGTGCACGACGAGAACGCGTGGAGCCTCGGCGGCGTCGCCGGGCATGCCGGGGTGTTCTCGACCACCGCCGACATGGCGATCCTCGCCCAGACCATGCTCAACGGCGGGGTCTACGACGGCGCCCGCATCCTCACCTCGGACTCGGTGTCGGCGATGATCACCGATGAGAACACCGAATTCCCCGGCGACGCCCACGGGCTCGGTTTCGAGCTGAACCAGCTGTGGTACATGGGCGGGCTGGGCAGCGACCGGACCGCCGGGCACACCGGCTACACCGGCACCTCCCTCGTGATCGACTTCAAGTCGCGGTCCTTTGCGGTCCTGCTGAGCAACCGGGTGCATCCGAGCCGCAGCTGGGGATCCAACAACCCGTCTCGCCGGGCCGTCGCCGAAGGTTTGGCCCTGGCGCTGGCGGTGCAACCCCGCCGGGGCGCGACCGCCTGGTTCGGCGGCGCGGAGAACGCCAGCGAACACACGTTGGCGTTACCGCTGCCCGAGCGTCCCGCCGGGTCGACGCTGCGCTTCGACACCTTCGCCGATCACGAAAACACCGACGTGTTCGCCCTGGAGACCTCCGACGACGACGGCGAAACCTGGACACTGTTGCCCTACGCCGTCACCACGGACGGCGAGCAGGGGCCAGTCACCCAGAGCACCGACGGCACCTGGAACAACCAGGGAAACCGGACGTGGGGTGTCGCCGAGGCCGTGCTCCCAGACGATGCCCGAGTGGTGCGTTGGCGCTACACCACCGACTCGAACACCCTCGGCCGCGGCGTGTTCGTCGACGACGTCCGGATTCGCTCGAACTCCCAGACCGTCTACGACGGGGAAGCCGATCCTGCCGGTTTCGTCGCCGACGGGTTCGTACAGGCGGCCAGGTAGCCGGCACGACTGGGCCTGGGATCACCGCGCTCGATATGGTGCTTCCCGCTCGATTCATAAATCAGGCGGGAAACACCAGATTGAGCGGGACGTGCGTCAGGTCAAGATTCACCCGCCAGGGAGTCCCACAGGGGTCCTTGGAAGGCGTCGGGGGAGCCGGGGCGCCCGCGTTGTCCGGTGCCGATGACGGGCAGCTTTTCGCCGTCGTTGGCCGGGTCGACGTGGTGGGCGAACCAGTCTCGTAGT
>JBBSOW010000048.1:0-22677 GCA_038259365.1 Propionibacteriales bacterium | reverse complement strand
TCGCGAACAGCAGTACGGGATGGTCAGCGGGGCGAGCGGACGCCCGCACCGGGATTGGCTCGACGATCTGGCCGGGGTTCCCGAGGGGGAGAACGACCAGGCGATCACGCCGTGGCTCTCGGGCACGCTCAGCGCGCTGGCCGGCCTCCCGCCTGACGAGGTGTTGCGCTTCGGCCATCTGTGGGACGCCGGAGCCTACGCCGAGCGCGGATCCGACACCGATGACTCCGCCTGGCGCGAACGGCTCGACGACAGCGCGCGGCGCTCGATCACCCTGGAGGTCATCACCACCGACCTCACCCGTCGCCGCCCCATCCGGTTTCCGCTGTCCGGCCCCGATGCGACCGAGCAGCTCTACTTCTGCCCGGCCGAGTTGACCGAGGTCTTCGATCACGACGTGCGGGAGGCCATGCTCGTCGAGGAAGGCGTCCCGATCGCGGACAGCTCCGGGAAGGTGAGGGTGCTGCACAAGCTCCCCGATCCGTGGGACCTGCCCGTGGTCGTGGCCGTCCGGATGAGCATGTCGTTCCCGGTCCTGTTCACCGCGGTCCCGCTGTATCGGCTGCGCCGGCGTCGTCGCGTGCAAGACGATCTGGGGCGCGACATCCTGCGCGACGGTGCGCCCCTGACCTGGCTGGGCCAGGCCGACGACGGCGAGGACGTGATGGCCGAGCAGCTGTGGTTCTCCGACGGCGGCATTACCTCCAACTTCCCCGTCCACCTGTTCGATCAGCCGTTGCCGCGCTGGCCCACGGTCTCCCTGGGCCTGGGCGCCCATCCGGTTTACAACCCCGTAGCCGATGTGTCGCTGCCCCAGGATTGGGAGACCGAGACCGACGCCGACGAGCCGCTGTCGAGGTCCCTGCTCGCGCTGCTCACCGGCGTGTTCCGCACCGCCCAGACCTGGCGGGACCGCTCGCAGACGCAGATGCCGGGCTTTCGGGCCCGCGTCGCTCAGGTGCGGACCCACCGCGGCGAGGGCGGCACGAACCTGTTCATGGATCGCGACCAGATCGCCTCGCTTGCGCTGCGCGGGGCGCTCGCCGGCAGCCGACTGCGCTGCCGCTACTCGGACTCCGGCCACTGGGACCGCTACCGCTGGCTCCGCCTGCGAACGGCGATGAGTTCGCTCGGCCGGCTGCGCGACAAAACCGTCCGAAGCCGCGAGAGCTACACCGATGCCCTCTCCGGCCGCGAGTGGCTCACCGAGCAGGCCGAGCAGTATCCCTACCCAGGGGTGGATTGGTATTCCCCGATCGACGGATTCTGGCCGATGTCGAACTGGCTGCTGGATTCCATGACCCCCGAGGACGCCGAGGCCACCCTGCGGGCGCTTCGCGACAACACCCCCCTGCCCGAACCCACCCTGCGTCAGGTGCCGCCCGGATAGTTTTACTCGCTAAACTCACCGGGTGAACTCAGAACCCACACCCCCAACGCGGCTACGCGTGCTCCTGACCGGCGCGGCCGGGTTCATCGGCGCCGAGGTCGCCCGCCAACTGCGCTCCCGCGGGCATGAGGTGATCGGCGTCGACGCGCTCATCCCGGCGGCGCACCGGGCCTCGACCCCCGCCCCGGCGGGGATCGAACGGCTCGACGTCCGCGACGAAGCCGAGCTGACCCAGCGGTTGGAGGGCGTCGACGCCGTCTGCCATCAGGCGGCGATGGTGGGGCTCGGCACCAACGTCCACGACGCTCCCGAATACGCCGCGCACAACGTCGTCGGCACCGCCACCGTCTTGTCGGCGATGGCGCGGGCGGGGGTCCGGCGGTTCGTGCAGGCCTCCTCGATGGTCGTCTACGGCGACGGCGGATATCGCTGCGAGCGGGACGGCCGAGTCAGGCCGTCGAGCCGCGCGATGGCGGATGTGGAGGCCGGCCGATACGACCCCCGCTGCCCGGCCTGCGGGAACGAACTGAGCTGGGTCAGCGTCGCCGAGGACGCGCCGCTGCATCCCCAAAACGCCTACGCCGCCACCAAGCTGGCCCAGGAACACCTCGCGCTGGCGTGGGCCGGGGCGAGCGGCGGGCGCGTGATCTCCCTGCGCTACCACAACGTCTACGGCCCGCAGATGCCCCAGGACACCCCCTACGCGGGGGTGGCCAGCATCTTCAAATCGGCCCTGGCCGCGGGCCGCGCCCCGCAGGTGTTCGAGGACGGGGCCCAGATGCGCGATTTCGTGCACGTCGCCGACGTGGCCGCGGTGAACGTGGCCGCGATCGAGCGGATCGAGGAGCTGGTGTCAGCGGGGGCGCACCTGCGCGTCAACGTCGCCTCGGGCCATCCGCACACGGTGCTGGAGATGGCCCAGGCGCTCGCCTCGTCCTTGGACGGGCCGCCGCCCGAGGTCGTCGGCGGCGGGCGCCCGGGCGACGTTCGCCACATCGTCGCGGACCCCGGCCGCGCCCAACGGCTTCTCGGGGTCCACGCTCGGGTGGGCTTTGCCGAGGGCATGGCCGGTTTTGCCCACGCCCCGATGCGTTCCACCAAGTAGCGCTTTTGCCCTCTTTCAGCGGCGCTCGGCCCGCAGCGTGAAGCCGTGGGCGCGGAGCCGCGTCACGAGCGCCTGCCCGAGGGCGGTCGCGGGGGTCAGGACCCCGGCTCGTTCCGGACCCTCGCCGGCGGCCAGGGCCAGTGCGGATTCGCCGAGCATGATGGCGGTGCCGTCGTAGCCGGGATCGTAGGGAGCGGCCACGGTCGCGGTGAACTCCGCGCCCGAGTTCGTGCGGGCATCGATCTCGATCTCGAACCGGCCCGCGGCGCGCACCTCGTCGTTGGGCCCCTCGCCGGGGGCGGGTAGCGCCTTGTCGATCAGCAGGCGGGTGGGCTTGGCGGCCATCGCGGCGGCCAGCCCGAGGGTGCCGACCCCGATGGCGACGGCCTTGGCGGCTCCGGCGGCCCCCCGCCCGGTGTCTATGACCTCGTCGTAGATCAGCGGCGCGTCACGGTGAGTGATCGACCACGAACGCCGCACGATCCGGGTGTTGTAGAGCGCCATGACGAAGGGGCCGTGCCACCGGTTGGTGGCGGAGTCCTTCCCGATCGATCCCGGGCCCCTGCCGTAGACCGTGCGCTCGACGGCGAGGGCGTCGGGGTCGGTGACGATGCTGCGGGTGGCCGGACCCTTGCGCATCGCGATCATCTGCTGGCGCATCGAATCGATCGTGCCACCGCTGATGCCGCCCTTGGCCGCGCGGACGTGGAGGGTGACGTCGACCAGGCGGCCCGCGCCCCCCTCCAGGGCGGCCTGGTCGGCCAGCATCACGGCGAGATCGGAGGGCACCGAATCGAACCCGCACGAGTGCACGATCCTGGCCCCGCTCGAGGCGGCGATGGCGTGCAACTCGGTCACGCTGTCGTGGGCGAACAGCACCTCCCCGGTGAGGTCGGCGTAGTGGGTGCCCGCGTGGGCGCAGGCGTTCACCAGTTGGCGGCCGTAGACCGCGTACGGGCCCACCGTCGTCGCCACGGCCGTGGCCCTCGCCGCCAGCCCGTCGGCCTGGCTCTGCTCGGTGACGTCCACGGTGAGCAGCGGCCAACCGCGGGCAGCCTCCGGCAGATCGCCGCGTACGTTCTCGAGCTTTTCGCGCGATCGGCCGGCCAGGGCGATCCGCAGGTCGGCCGGGGCCGAGCGGGCCAGGTGCGCAGCCGTCAGCCGTCCGACAAAACCGGTGGCGCCAGCCAGGACGAGGTCGAACTCACGATCGGACATGATCTCATCCTGCCAGCGCAGGCCAAGGTGCGTTCGTTCGAAACCGCCTGATCCGACGGCTAGCTTGCGGCCGTCGACAGCGCCGAGACGACGGCGTCGTTGAAGTCGGGAACATCACCGGGGTTGCGGCTGGTGATCAACGTCCAGCCGTTCGACGGACATCGGTGCGCCGATTCATCCCCCCACGAGCCGCCGGCGTTCTCGATGTCGGTCGCAAGCTGGGGTAGCTGGTCAACGTCTTGCCCTTCAGCACACCGGCCTCGACCAGCATCCAGGGGCCGTGACAGATGGCGGCGACCGTCTTTCGCGCATCGACGAAACCCTTGACGAACTCGACCGCCGCCTTCTCCAACCGCAGCGAATCGGCGTTGGTGGTCCCCCCAGGTATGACCAGGGCGTAGTAATCGCCGACCTCGGCCTCGGACACGCTGAGATCGGCCGTGAACTCCGCGCCGGGTTCCACGTCGTGGTTCATCGCGGGCAATCGTGGCCTTCTGTGGGGCCAACAGCATCACGTCGGCACCGGTCGTGAAAAACACCCCCTGGGGGGTGGGGACGACGCCAAAGGACTGTCGTATGCTGCCTGACTCGACAGCGCTCGGAGAGGCGGCCCGATGAATCAGCACGACATCGCCAGGGAGTTGCTGGCCCAGCATGGTCAGACCTACGCCGAGCAGGCGGGTATCAGGCTCAAGGACACGCCCATGCCGTTGTACCAGCTGGCCGTGCTGTCGGTGCTGCTCTCGGCGCGGATCGGTGCAGGCATTGCCGTCGCGGCCGCCACCGAACTGTTCCGGGCCGGTTACCGCACCCCGGCAAGGATGCGCGCTGCGACGTGGCAGCAGCGGGTCGACGCCCTCGGCCGGGGCCACTATCGGCGCTACGACGAATCCACCGCGAGCATGCTCGGAGATGGCGCCCAGCTCGTCTTGGACCGCTGGCACGGCGACCTTCGCCGCATCCATCGAGACGGGGACGTCAAGGCGGTGTCCCAGCAACTGCAACAGCTCCCCGGCCTCGGGCCCACTGGAGCCGCGATCTTCTGCCGCGAAGTGCAAGGTGTCTGGGGCGATCTGGCACCCTACGTCGACGATCGAGCCGCCAAGGGCGCCGAGCGGCTCGGTCTGCCGAGGTCGGCGCCCAAACTCGCCTCGTTGGTCGCCGAGGAGGACCTGACCCGCCTGGTTGCCGGCTGTGTGCGAGTCGCCTTGGCCAAGGACGTCGACCTCCATGCCCATGGCCCGTCGAGGGGGCGCGGGTAGGGCTAGCGGGCCGCCTCGGCCATGGGCAGCCGGACCTCGAAGCAGCAGCCGCCCTCGCGGTTGGCCACGAAAACGTCCCCGCCCTGGGCCTGCACGAGACCCTGGACGATGGCCAGGCCCAGACCCGCCTGCGCTCCCCAGCGGGAGTCGGCGGCGGATCGCGACGCCGCCAACGTTTGAGCGGGTGGGGTCCGGGCCTCGTCGCCGCCGCGAAAACCGGTGTCGAACACGCGGCTGAGTTCGTCCGGGGCGATGCCGCCGCACGCGTCCACGACGCGCAGACAGCCCCGGCCGGCCTCGGAGTTTGCGCTCACGTCGATCCGCCCCCCGGCCGGGGTGTGGCGAAGGGCGTTCACCAACAGGTTGGCGACGACGCGGTCGACCTCGCGCCCCGACGCCTGGACCAGCGGCCAACCCCCGGGGGCGACGGCGATCTCGACCCGGCGTTCCGCCGCCGCGTCGGCCAGGCTGTCCACGGCGAGCTGCACCACCCCGCGCAACGGAATCGGCTCGGTTCGCAAGCCCTGCAACCCGGAGGCGATCCTGGACAGCTCGAAGAGATCATCCACCATCCCGGCCAGCCGATGGGTCTCTCGGCCCATCCGGGCGCCGTAGGCCACGATCTCGTCGGGGTTCTCCACCAGGCCGTCTTCCAGCGCCTCGCTCATCGCCTGCAGGCCGGACAACGGCGTCCGCAGGTCGTGGCTCAGCCACGCCACGAGTTCGCGGCGCGAGGTTTCCAGCGCCCGCTCGTGGGCCAGGCGAGTCTGGGCCTGCATCTCGCGTTCGGTGATGCGTCGGCTCAAAAACACCGCCATCGGCAACACCGTCGCCGCGATCAGGCCGCAGGTGATCAGCGTCCACTGCAGCTGGTCGGTGAACATGAAGCCGGAGACGAACACGACGAAGGTGAGCACCGCCAACAGCGGCACGCTCACCAACGTGGTGATGCGCACCATCACCGAGCGCTTCTCCACCAGCTTCAACAGCACCACCTCGAGACCCCAGGTGAGGCCGCAGGCGAGGAGCGCCCAGGGCAGGAGTTGCAGGAACATCATTGGGTCTCCCCTTGTGGCTCGTAGCGGTAACCCAACCCCCACACGGTGACGATCCGCGTCGGCTGGGACGGGTCGTGTTCGATCTTCTCTCGGATGCGGCGCACGTGCACGGTCACGGTCGAGTCGTCACCGAACTCCCAGCCCCACACCTGTTTGAGCAGCTCGGGGCGGCTGTAGACCCGGTGCGGATTGGCCATGAAAAACCCCAGGAGGTCGTACTCGCGCACCGTCAGGTTGAGCGTGGCGCCATCGAGCGTGGCGGTTCGCGCGACCAGATCGAGGCGCAGCGCTCCGTCGCGGCGGCTCTGTGGGCTTTGCTCGCCGTCCGCGGGTGAGGTTGACTGGCCACTCGGGGCGCTGCGGGCGATCACCCGTTGCACCCGCAGGGTCAGCTCTCGAGGCGAGAAGGGTTTGACCACGTAGTCGTCGGCGCCTTGCTCGAGACCGACGACCCGATCGGACTCACTGCCCAGGGCGCTGAGCATGATCACCGGCATGCTGGCCTTCTCGCGCAACCGGGCGCAGACGTCCAGACCGTCGAGCCCGGGAAGCATGAGATCCAAGATCACCAGATCGGGTTGATGCTTGACGGCCAGTTCCAGGGCGGTCTCCCCGTCGGCGGCATCGACGACGCGGTAGCCGGCCCGGTGCAGGTAGCGGCGCAGCACGTCGCGCACGTTGGGGTCGTCGTCGACGATGAGCACCGTCGCCGGTCGCTGGGTCGCTTCAGTCACGTCGCCTCAGTCATCGGAGCACTCCACTCACCATCCCGTGTAGAACACATGATTAACCAGTAACGCACTAATTACCGACCAGGCCAAGACGAAGATCCGCACCCAGCCCCGCAGCGTCGCGCAGCCGGCCCAGCAGAGCATGGCGAAGGGCAGCCAGATCCGCTCGGTCTCGGCCTTCGACATGCCCGAGAGGTCGGCCAGCAGGATGGCGGCGAACCCGCCGAGGGCGATCGCCGCCGCGATTTGGGACTGGGTGAACGCCCACCCCGAGGCCCGCAGCCCGCCAAGCTGAACGGCGGCCCGGCGGAGCACGACGAACACCAGCGGCGACGTCGAGAGCGCGAAGGCGCCGAAGTTCGCCCAGACGAAGTAGAAGTAGGGGCGCCGGTTGGCGATCCCTTGGTAGTACCGCACCCGCAGGACCGCCAGCCCCTCGAGCCAGTTGAACCCGGCGAGGGTGAAGCCGAGCGCCACGGTTCCCACGCCCACGGTGGCCACGGCCCACCTGGCCAGGACCCGGCGACGGTTCTCGGCTCGCAGCACGGTGATGGCCAGGGCCGCCAGCACTGCGATCCCGCACAACACGAGCCCGTAGTTGAGGTACAACGCCGAGCCCAACAACACCCCACCCGCGAAGGCCGCCGCCCAGCCCCACCGCGAGGCGCTCACGACGCCGGCGCTGACCAACCCCAGACCGACGCAGACGACACCGGTGAACAGGCCGTCGGCCGAGACGCCCATCCACACGGTGCCGGGAAACAACGCGACGAAGGGAATGAGCCGGCGGGCGGCGTCGGGGGCGCCGAGGGCGCGGATGGCGACGGGCAGACCGACGACCGAGAGCGAGCCCACCACGATGCACAACGTACCGGCCCAAAACCCGCCGGGCAGGCCGATCTCTTGCAACCAGTAGAAGACGAGGGTGGCCAGCGGCGGATGACCCGCGACGTGGGTGGTCCAGGTGGGGGATTCGGCGATCATGCTCACCGGATGGGGCGCGTCGGTCTGCAGGATGTGGCGGCTGAACTCGGCAATGAACGATGACGTGGAATCGATGAGCGGCAGATCGTGAAGGTACTCGTTGGGGTCGGTCAAGACGCTGACCCAGCCCTTTTCGAAGCCGTCGATGCAGGCCAGCGAGGTTGACCACGAGAGCGCCAGAATCCAGCCGCCGATCAGTTGACGTCGCCACCCCGGCGGATGGCCACCCCGTTCGCGGTGCCGCCAATAGATCGCGAGGGCGATCCCGACCACGGCCACGGTGACCGGCGCGATGGAGCGTCGGGTGAGGTGGGGTTCCAAGAAGGCCACCAGGGGCGGGGTGGGCAACACCATCCGGTAACCGCGATCCATCATCGCGAAGCCGACCTTCCAACTGACGAAGATCACCAGCCCACCCACGGCCAGCGCGAGCAGGTCCGGCCAGCGCCAGCGGTTGTCCCGGCCCCAGATAGCCGGATCGGGCGCCGACTGTCGACCGTTCGGGCGGGTTGGAGCGGATCGGTCGGACACGAGGTCAGCGTAGAAGACGAAGCTGGTCATGGGGCGCCCGCAGCGCGGCGGCGTCAGCGATTAGTAAGGAATACCGCCGTTCCGGAAGGGATTGCTAAGCATATGCCCCTCGCTCCAAGGAGCTTATGACGCTACCGTCAACGTGTGATCGACGACGCGGCATGCGCAGAACCCAGGGTCCAGGTGATCCTCCCCTGCCTCAACGAAGCCTCGGCTTTGCCTGTGGTGCTGGGAAACCTGCCGACCGGCTACCATGCGATCGTGGTCGATAACGGGTCCAGCGACGGCAGCGCCGAGGTGGCTCGCGCGCTCGGGGCCCACGTGATCCACGAGGCGCGGCCGGGCTACGGCGCCGCGGTCCACGCCGGCCTGCTGGCCGCCACCGCAGACGTCCTCGCGATCGCCGACGCCGACGGCAGCATCGATCTGGCCGAACTACCCGCCATGGTGGACGCCGTCAGGGTCAGCCCCATGCTGCTGGTGTGTGGGCGGCGTCGAGTCGTGGGGCGGGGCGCCTGGCCGTGGCACGCCCGGTGGGGCAACGCCTTCCTGGCGTGGCTCATTCGTCGGGGCGCGGGCGTCGACGTGCACGATCTCGCTCCCGTCCGGGTGAGCCGGCGACAGCTGATGCTCGATCTCGACGTCCGAGACCGGCGCTGCGGCTACCCCCTGGAGGTGTTGATGTCGGCGGCCAAGTCCGGTGTCTCGGTGTCCGAGCGCGACGTCACCTACCGGCGCCGCGCGGCAGGATCGCGCTCGAAGATCTCGGGAACCGTCCGCGGCACCCTGACGGTGGCGCACGATTTCTTCGCCGTCTGGCTTCGCCTCGGACCCGTGGGGGTGCGCCGCGGGGTATCCGCACCCGTGGGGGTGCGTCGTGGAGTCTGACGTGACGTTCTTGGTGGTGGCCAAAGCGCCGGTGCCGGGCCTGGCCAAAACCCGGTTGTCCCCGGCCATCACCCCCCACGAGGGGGCAGCGCTCGCGGCCGCCGCCCTGCTCGACACCCTGGACGTCATTCGCCGCGTCGCCCGACGGCGTCCCGTCGTGGCGATGACCGGCGACCTCGGCCGAGCCCAAGCCAGCGGGGCGATCCGCAGGGCGCTGAGCGATTTCACGGTGATCGAGCAGCGGGGACACGACTTCGCCTACCGCCTGGCCAACGCTCATCGTGACGCGTGCCCCGCCGATCGGCCCATCTTCCAGGTCGGCATGGACACCCCCCAACTCAGCGGCGAGGACCTCGAACACGCCCGCGAGCTGCTGGCCGAGCCGGAGGGAACTGATGTGCTTCTCGGACCCGCCGTCGACGGTGGCTGGTGGGGTCTGGGCCTACGCGAGGCGGGCTGGGCGGGCGCGCTCTGCGACGTTCCGATGTCTCATGCGTTCACCGCCGAGCTGACCAGGGACGCGTTTCGGCGCGCGGGTCACGAGGTGAGCGAGCTGGGCGAGCTGCACGACGTCGACGAGGTGAGCGACATCGCCACCGTGTGCGAAGCGGCCCCCGACACCCGATTTGCCCTTTTGGGCAAGACCCTCATCCGCCACCTCACCCCGTCCTCCACCACGCCGGCGCGTGGCGGCACCGAAGAGATCCAGCTGTGACCGCCGCCGTCACCGCCTACGAGGACGCGCTACGGCGCGGGATCGCGCGCGTGGTCGATCGCCGAGGTGCCGAGGTGTCGATGCAACTACAACGCTGGATCGCGCCCGCCGAGCACGATGATCACGATCTGTTGGCCCGCTGCGAGGGCTCCACGCTCGACGTGGGTTGCGGGCCGGGCCGGATGGTGGCGGCCTTGGTCCAGCGCGGCGTGTTGGCGATGGGCATCGACATCTCCCCGTTGGCGGTCGCGTTGACGCAGCAGCGTGGCGGCACCGCCATCTGCCGCGACGTGTACGCCGACGTGCCCGGCGCGGGGCGCTGGGACCACCTGCTGCTGGCCGACGGGAACATCGGCATCGGCGGAGATCCCGTGCGGCTCCTGTCACGCTGCCGAGAGCTCATCGCGGCCGACGGCACGGTCCTCCTCGACGTGGCGCACTGGGGTTCCGGCTTCGAACGTCACGACATCCGGTTCGAGATCGAGGGCGCACCGAGCGACTGGTTCCCCTGGTCCTGGGTCGGCCTGGACGCCCTCGCGGCCGTCGCGAGCGCCGCCGGCTTCCGGGTCTCGGCCTGTTGGCCGGCCGACGTCGCGGAACGGTCCGCGAGCGGCGAGCATGCCGGCTGGCAGGCCGAGCTCACGCCCACCGACGAATGGCGCACTCCTCGCCAGCCGTTGTTCGATCTCACGTTCTCCTCATGAACGTGCCCGAGGTGCAGTTCCCGCCAGTGAGTTCCCGCACCGAGCGCACCACCACCTGGCTCGGCCTGGCGCTGGCCGTCACGTTTACCGTGTGTTTCATCACCGGCCTCATCAGCCACTTCATCCAGCACCCGGCCAGCTGGGCGCACGGCTGGTGGCCGAGCCGCCCGGCGTGGCTCTACCGCGTCAGCCAGGGCCTGCACGTCACCACCGGGCTCGTCTCGATTCCCCTCCTGGGCCTCAAGCTGTGGAGCGTGGCGCCGAAATTCTGGAAGAAGGTGACGCCGGGCGACGTCCGCGACATCGCCGAGCGGATCTCCGTCCTCGTGCTCATCGCCGGCGCGGGATTTCAGCTGCTGACCGGGCTGTTCAACGTCGCCGAGGCCTACCGCTGGAAGTTCTTCTTCCCCTCCGCCCACTACGCGGTCTCTTGGGTCACCATCGGCGCCCTGATCATCCACATCGCGGTGAAGCTGCCCATCGTGAAACGAGCCTTGAACTCACCGCCGCCGCCCGAGGAGGACGCGTCGGTGCCCCCACCCGGTTCGGGCGGGCCAGCCGAGGAGGCTAGCCCGGGCAAGACCCGGGCCTCCGCCGGCTTGGGACGACGCGGCGTCCTGGCGCTGGCCGGCGGGGCGGTGGGCATGACCATCCTGGCCACCACCGGCGACAAGGTGGCCCTGCTCAGCGGCGTCTCGGCCCTCAGCCAGCGCAGCGGCAACGGCTCCCAGGGGTTGCCGGTCAACCAGACCGCCAATGGGGTACGGGTCATCGACCAGATCACCGACCCCGATTGGGCGCTGGTCTTGGATCGCTCCGCCCTAGACGGGGCGGGACACGCGCGGCTGGCGCTGAGCCTGGACGCGTTGATGGCCCTCCCCCAGCACCGCGCGCGGCTGCCTATCGCCTGCGTCGAGGGCTGGTCTGTCACTGCCGACTGGGAGGGCGTCTCGCTGCGGACCCTGCTCGAACTGTTGGACCCAGCCCTGCTCGAGGGTTCCGGCCACCGGTTGCGGATGAACTCGCTGGCCAAGAGCCTGTACGGGGTCAGCGAGGTGTCGGCACGCCTGGCGGGCGACCCGGACGCGATGATCGCCCTGCGGCTCAACGGTGAGGTGCTCAACCAGGATCATGGCTTCCCCGCGCGGCTGATCGCGCCCAACCGCCCCGGCGCCATGCAGACCAAGTGGCTTGGCACCATCGAGGTGCTCGCGTGAGCGTTTCGCTGGGCGACACCCGTGCCCAACTGCGTGGCCTGGTGCGCGACGCGAGCCGCCTCCAGTTGATCATGGTCGCGGCGGGGCTCGTCATGATCATCGCCGGGGCCTACCTGGCCGTTAGCCAGATCGGCTCGTTCCGCGAGCTCGTGTCCTGGGGGCTGTGGTTACTCGTGCCGCCCCTGCTCTCCGATCTCGTCCTCATGCCGCTGGCCGCGCTCGCGGGCTGGGCGACGTGGCGCCACGTCCCCAAGCCCGGCCGGGTGCCGGTGCTCGTGGCGGAGTTCTTGAGCGTCGTCTTCCTGATCGTCGCGCTGCCCTTCCTGGCCGGCTGGGGCGCCAACGCCGACAACCCCAGCCTGCTGGATCGCAACTACGTCGCCGGCACCGCGATCTACCTCACCATCATCTGGGCGGGCGCGGGCGCCTGGACCCTTCTGCGGGCCCGCCCGGCCAGGCCGAGACCACCGGAATCGGCCGGGTAGCGCCTCCACGACCCCCGAGGACGGCACAATGTCCACTATGGAGTTTCCCGACGACCTCGCAGGCCCCTACGTGCAGCGCGACCGAGCCGACTGGGCCGCGTTGGCCGCATCGACCCCGATGACGTTGAACGAGCAGACCCTGGCCGCGCTGCGTGGGCGCAGCGATCCGACCAGCCTGCGCGAGGTCGTCGAGGTCTACCTGCCCCTGACCCGGCTGCTGAGTCAGTACTTTCGTCACACCGGGGACCTGTATCGCTCCACCCACGACTTCTTGAACCTGTCGGTCAACAGGACTCCGTTCGTCATCGGCGTCGCCGGCTCGGTCGCGGTCGGCAAATCCACCACGGCCCGGCTCCTGCAGGAGCTGCTCTCCCGCTGGCCGGATCATCCGCACGTGTCGCTGGTGACCACCGACGGCTTCTTGTACCCCAACGCCGAGCTGGCGCGCCGCGGCATCTCCCACCTCAAGGGATTCCCCGAGTCCTATGACCGCCGGGCCCTGCAACGCTTCGTCATGGACGTGAAATCGGGCAAGCCCGAGGTCACCGCCCCGGTGTACAGCCACCTCGTCTACGACATCCTGCCCAATGAGCAGACCGTGGTCCGTGAGCCCGAAATCCTGATCGTCGAGGGACTCAACGTGCTCCAGCCGGCGAGGCTGCGCCCCGACGGCACCGCCGGGTTGGCCCTGAGCGACTTCTTCGATTTCTCCGTCTACGTCGACGCCGCCGACGCCGACATCAAGGGCTGGTTCCTCGAACGCTTCCAGCAGTTGCGCGGCACGGCGTTCCAGGACCCGAAATCCTTCTTCCGCCGCTACGCCGCGATGGAGGAGTCCGCGGCCATGGAGCTGGCCAGCAACATCTGGGACAGCGTGAACGGACCCAACCTCGCCCAGAACATCCGGCCCACCCGCGGACGGGCCACCGCGATCCTGCGCAAGAACGCCCAGCACGAGGTCGATTGGGTGCGGATCCGCAAGGTCTAGCTCGGCGTTCCTGAGCCCAGCCTCAGCCCTTGAGTTGCAGCTGGGTCTTGACGACGTCCGCCAGGCGTTCGGCGATCTGCTGGGCGTGCTCGGCGCTCTCGGCCTCGACCATGACCCGAACGAGCGTCTCGGTGCCCGACGGCCTGAGCAGCACCCGCCCAGAGGTGTCGAGTTCGCGCGCGGCCTGGTTGACCGCCTTGATCACCTCGGTGTCGGTGCTGGCGCGGTTCTTGTCCACGTTAGGCACGTTGATCAGCACCTGCGGTAGCCGCGTCATCACGCTGGCCAGTTCGGCCAGGCTCTTGCCGGTGGCCGCCATCCGCGCCATGAGGTGGAGCCCGGTAAGCACCCCGTCTCCGGTAGTCGCGAACTGGCTCATCACCACGTGCCCGCTCTGCTCCCCGCCGAGCGCCAGCCCCCCGGCCCGCATCGATTCCAGCACGTAGCGATCCCCGACCGCCGTCTGTTCGACGCTGATGCCCTCGGCCGACATCGCCTTCACGAAGCCGAGATTGCTCATGACCGTGGCCACCACGGTGTTGCGGATCAGGCTGCCGTCGGCCTTCATGCCGACGGCGATGACGGCCAGGATCTGATCACCGTCGACGACGTCGCCTTGGGCGTCCACCGCCAGGCAGCGGTCGGCGTCGCCGTCGAGCGCGATGCCCAGATCGGCCTCGTGTTCGAGGACGGCCCGTTGCAGATCCCCCAGGTGCGTCGAGCCACAGTTCTCGTTGATGTTGTAGCCGTCGGGGGTGGCGTGCAGGGAGATCACGCGAGCCCCTTGGGCCTCGAAGGCGGCCACCGCCGTCATCCAGGCCGCGCCGTTGGCGCAGTCGACGCACACGGTGATGCCCTCCAGGCTGGTGGCCTCGTGATCGTCGTCTGCGCCACGCAGGCTGGCGACGAGGTGGGCGATGTAACCCTCGATGAGGCCTGCATCCTCGCTCACCCGGCCGACGTCGGCTCCCATGGGGCGAGGCCAGGATTGGTTAGATTCAGCATCGTCCAGCCACGCTTCGATGGCATCCTCGACGCCGTCGTCCAGCTTGTTGCCCCCGCGGGCGAAGAACTTGATGCCGTTGTCCGGCATGGGGTTGTGGCTGGCGGAGATCATCACGCCCAGGTCAGCACCCGTCGCACCCACGAGGTGGGCCACTCCGGGAGTCGGTGCGATGCCAAGGCGGACGACGTCGACGCCGGCGCTCGAGAGGCCCGCCACGACGGCGGCCTCGAGAAACTCACCCGAGGCGCGCGGGTCGCGACCCACCAACGCCCGGGGCCGATGGCCAGGATCGGATTCGCGGCCCTCGGCCAAGACGTGCGCCGCGGCCACCGAGAGGGAAAGCGCGAGATCCGCGGTCAGTGCCTCGTTGGCACGACCGCGGACCCCGTCGGTTCCGAAGAGACGGCCCACTAAATCAGCGCTTGCTGTACTGCGGAGCCTTACGGGCCTTCTTCAAACCGGCCTTCTTGCGTTCCTTGATCCGTGCGTCGCGGGTGAGCATGCCGGCCTTCTTCAGCGAAGGACGGCTCGCCTCTTCGTCCACCGCGTTCAGCGCCCGGGCCACGCCAAGACGTAGCGCGCCGGCCTGACCGGTGACGCCGCCGCCGTGAATGCGGGCAATGACGTCGTAGGAGCCCTCCACGGCGGCGGTTCCGAAGGGCTCGGAAACGATCTGTTGGTGCACCTTGTTCGGGAAGTAGTCGCTCAGCGTGCGGCCGTTGATCTTCCACTCCCCGCTGCCCGGCATGATCCGGACGCGCGCGACTGCCTCCTTGCGCCGGCCGGTGGCCCCCATCGGAGCCACCATCGCGGGACGGCTCGTGGAGGAGGCCTGGCTGCCCTGGGTGGCGCCACTCTCGGACCTGTAGGAGATCTCGCGATCGTCTTCGGTGAAGGTGGTGGGCTCGATCTCTTCTTGGATATCAGTCACTGTGGTTTCCTCGACGCTCATGCTTTTGGGACGCTCATTGGGCGATCTGGGTGATCTCGTACTGCTGCGGATTCTGCGCAGAGTGCGGGTGCTCGGGGCCCGAGTAGACCTTGAGCTTCTTGATGAGTTGGTGGCTCAACTTGTTCTTGGGCAACATGCCCCACACCGCGAGCTCGACGGCCTTGCGGGCGTCCCTGGCCAACAGCTCACCGTAGGGAACCTGCTTCAACCCGCCCGGGCGACCCGAGTGGCGGTAGGCCATCTTCTTGGTCGGCTTGCTGCCGGAGAGGTGGATCTTGGAGGCGTTCACGATGACGACGAAGTCGCCCCCGTCGACGTGCGGAGCAAAGGTCGCCTTGTGCTTGCCGCGCAAGAGGGTTGCAGCGGTGACGGCCAGGCGCCCCAAGACGATGTCTTGAGCGTCGATCACATGCCAGTGCCTGGTGATCTCGCCAGGCTTCGGGCTATAGGTAGACACGGTCGTGGACCAACTTCTGTGAGTTTTGGACAAGGTACGTTGCCTTGCCGAGACCACCTCTAAAGCGCCAGCCACCGCGGAGGTTACTCAGCGCGAGTCCAGGCGTCGGCAATCACAACGCAACAGCGCCTAAGATTACCTCTCGCCTCGAGAGGGGTCAAAACGGCCGCGTTCGGTGCCTCCCAGACTTTCGGCGTTCCCTGCGGTGGACAACGACGCCGGCCCCGAAGCGATCGAGCCCCGAGCGTCCTCGGGGTCGGACAGGGCGCCCGTCGAATCCCCCCTCAAGCGCTCCTCGAACACTCCCCCGCGACACGAGCGTTGCCAATCCCCTAGTGTTTGGGCCATGACAGCTTCACTACACGTGCGCGACGACGCGGGCAATGAGTACGACCTGGACATCACCGACGGCACCATCAAAGCGGCAGACCTCAAGCAGATCGTCATCGACGATTCTCCGCTGGCCACCTACGATCCCGGCTTTGTGAACACGGCCTCGTGCCGCAGTTCGGTCACCTTCATCGACGGCGACGTGGGCATCTTGGAATACCGGGGCTACCCCATCGACCAACTGGCCGAGCAGTGTAGCTTCCTCGAGGTCACCTATCTGCTGATCAACGGCGAGCTGCCCACCCAAGACCAGCTGGATGCTTGGACCTCGGACGTCAACGGCCACCGGGCGGTGAACGAGCGGATCAAGAAGATCATCGACGGCTTCGACGTCGACGCCCATCCGATGAGCGTCCTCAACGCCTGCGTCTCGGCCTTGTTCACGTTCTATCCCGATTCGCGCGACATCCAAGACGAGGATGTGCGGGCGCTGAGCATCAAGCGCCTGATCGCCAAGATGCCGACCCTGGCGGCCTTCGCCTACCGCCACGCCAAAGGCCTGCCCTACGTGGAGCCCGACGAAAACCTGGGTTACGTCGAGAACTTCCTCACCATGCTTTTCCAGACCGAGTCCGGGGATTACCGTCCCGACGAGCGCCTGGTGCGGGCACTCGACATCTTGTTGACCCTGCACGCCGATCACGAACAGAACTGTTCGGCCAACGCGGTACGTTCGGTCGGTTCGGCCGACAACGACCCCTACACCTCTGTCAGCGCCGGCATCGGTGCCCTGTTCGGGCCGCGCCACGGTGGCGCCAACCAGGCCGTGCTGGAGATGATCGACCGCATCGGCGACATCGAGAACGTGTCGTCGTTCATCGACGGGGTCAAACAGGGCAAAGAGAAGCTGATGGGCTTCGGCCACCGGGTGTACAAGAACTACGACCCTCGCGCCAAGATCATCAAGCAGGCCACCGAGGACGTCTTCGAGGTGACCGGGGTCAACCCGAAGCTCAAGATCGCCAAGGAGCTGGAGAAGATCGCCCTGGAGGACGATTACTTCGTCTCCCGCAAGCTCTACCCCAACGTCGACTTCTATTCCGGTCTCATCTATGAGGCCTTCGACTTCCCGCCCTCGATGTTCACCGTGCTCTTCGCCGTGGGCCGCACCCCGGGCTGGCTCGCCCAGTGGCAGGAGCTCATCGTCGATCCCGACAACAAGATCGCCCGCCCCAAGCAGATCTACACCGGAGCTCGCGCCGTCGACGTGCCGGAGATCTCGGCGCGCTGAGACCCGGGCTTCCCGGACGGCGAAGAACCCGAATCGCCCCGGTTGCGGTTCGGGTTCTTGCGGTTTTCCGGCCCGGCCCGAAGGACCGCCACCTCGTCCCTGCCGCTTCCTGAGCGCGCCCTGAGTCACAATCTCATAACGGCTTGCCAAGACTATTCCCAAAGCCCCCCGAATCCGGGTTTGATGCTGGCATCCCCTGGTCAGCCTGCCCCCTGAAAAGTGACGTCTGGCCAATCATCGCTAGGTGCGAGCATCCCCCGCACGGAGAAGGGATTGACCATTGTCCAACAACTCAGGACAGGCAAAGCAGATCAGACCGCCAACCACCCTGCGACGGCTCAGCCTCGGCTTCCTCGTCGGGGCACCCGCCCTGGCCTTGATCGCCACCGGCAGTCTCAACGGTGCCGTCCCACAGGCGGCCGCCGAACCGGCCCCCCAGGGCAATCCGCTCAGCGCGGCCGACGCCTACATCAACTACGCCGCCCCCAACGTCGAGGAGTCGGTCACCAAGAACGTTGCTTTGACCGGCAACGAGGACGCCAACCGTAAGAAGCTCAAGGCCCAGCTCGATCAGGCCGACGCCGTCGATCAGAAGTTCGCCGGCGGCTATCCGCGCACCGCACGCGCCCTGGCCAAGACCGAGCAGCGCGCCATCAAGGAAAAGCGCAGCCCGAGCCAGTTCAAGAAGGCGCCGAAGACCCAAACCGCCAAGCTCCTCACCATCTTGGTGGAGTACGACGAAGACGTCAGCTACGACTGGTCCGGGGTTTATGTCCCCAAGAGCACGAGCGACCGGACCTGTGTACCCGCCGAGAACGTCCCGGCCGGGCCGACGCACAACAACATCCCGAACCCGGCGAAGTACAAGAAGCAACTGAACGCCGTGGACAACAACTCGTTCTGGGTGCCGGACTTCAGCTCCAAGCACTACAACGACATGCTGTTCACCGAGAAGGGTCTCACCAAGCGGGTCCGCAAGGATCTCAAGGGCCCCGACGGCAAAAAGGGCATCGATATCTCCGGATACACCATGCGCAACATGTACGAGGAGATGTCCAAGAGCGCCTACACCGTGCGCGGCGAGGCCACCCCGTGGATCAAGCTGGACAACTCCGAGGCCTACTACGCCGCCGACACGTGCACCAAGAACGACGAAGGCGAGTGGGAGGCCGGCGCCATGCAGGACATGGACGGCTACCCCGGCAGCGGCGGTCCCGCCCAGATGGCCAAAGACTCGGTGAACAAGCTCGCGCAGACCGACCCCGATTTCCCGTGGGCCGATTACGACCTCGAGGATCAGGGCGACATCGACGGCGACGGCAACCTCTACGAGCCCGACGGCGTCATCGACCACGTGGTGATCGTCCACGCGGGCAAGGACAAGTCCGGCGGCGGCGGCGCCGAAGGCACCTACGCCATCTGGGCGCACTCCAGCGCCGTGGCCGGCGGCGCCATGATCGGTGACACCGGGCTCAAGCTGAGCAACTACATCGTGCAGCCGGAGGATTCCGGCGTGGGCGTCTTCGCTCACGAGTACGGCCACGACCTCGGTCTGCCCGATCTCTACGACGTCAGCGGCCAGGGCGAATCCGACGTGGACTTCTGGGACCTGATGAGCTCCGGCTCCCACACCGGACCCGTCTTCCAGTCGATGCCCACCCACATGGGAATCTGGGACAAGTGGGTGCTGGGTTGGGCCAATCTGGGCACCGTTGCCCCGGGCGGCAAGACCAAGAACCACCGGGTCGGTCAGACCTCGCGCACCCCGCGTGGCACCCTCGACGGGGTGAAGATCGATCTGCCCAACAAGGTCGTCAAGCTGGCCGAGCCGCACTCCGGCGATGCCATGTGGTGGAGCGGCAACGACGGCAGCTGGCAGGACAACACCCTGACCCGCAGCATCGACCTACCCAACGGCAGCGACCTCAAGGGCTGGATGTGGAACAACTACATCATCGAAAAGGATTGGGACTTCGGCTTCGTCGAGGCCTCCCCCGACGGCGGCCAGACCTGGGTCCAGCTCAAGGTCTACTCCGAGGACGGCACCGAGGTGTCCACCAAGGACGACTACCCCGATCCGAACGGGAACCTGGCGACCTTCGGCGGGCTGAAGCACGGCCTCACCGGCAGCAGCAACGGGTGGCGCCACGATTACGTCGACCTGACCCCGTGGGCCGGTCAGAGCGTGCAGCTGCGTCTGCGTGCCACCTCCGACGCGGCGTTCCAAGAGCGTGGTTGGTTCGCCGATGATTTCTCGATCAACGTGAACGGCAAAGCCGTCTTCACCGACGACGTCGAGAACGGCGCCAACGGCTGGACCACCAAGCGCGGCACCTTCGTCGACGGGGAAACCCTCGGCAGCGGCTGGGTGATCGACTCGGGCACCCAGATCAAGGCCCAGTACTACCTGGCCGAATGGCGCAACTTCGACGGCTTCGACAAGGGCCTGAAGTACGCCTACGACACCACCTACTCCGGCTACGGCCCGTGGAAGGTGGAGCGGATCAAGTACAACGCCCCAGGCATGCTCCTGTGGTACCGCGACACCACCTACGGGGAGGCCAACTCCGTGGCGACCACCACCTACGACCTGCCGAGCGTGGGGTCCAAGGGCGGGCTGCTCATCGTGGATTCGCACTTCGATCCGGTCCGCCGGACCGGGCAGGCGGCCACGAAGGACACCAGCACGTTGAAGAACATGCCGTCCCGGGTCCAGTCCAGCAACGCGGCCTTTGGGCACGGCACGTACAGCTTCAAGGAGTGCCTGGCGCAGTTGCCCGACGAGGATTGGGGCAACGAGTACTGCACCAGGGTCGGCCGCCAGCGAGCGGTGTCCTACTTCACCGACGCCAAGGGCTGGTATCCCGGCATCGAGGCGCGTGAAATCGACGGACAGACCAAGTTCTTCTTCCGGGACGTGGACGCCTCGACGGTGCTACCCAACCGCGACGCCGCGCCGTACTCGGTGCGGGTAGTGGATTCGCGCGGTCGGGCCCTGCCGGAGTTGTACGGCACGGACCTCGGCCTGGGGTACCCGCTGGGCAACGGCAACCCGACGCAGCCCTACGGGGTCAAGGTCGAGGTGCTGAAGTCGCAGAAGAAGAACCAGGTTGGCAAGATCCGGATCACTCCGGCAAACGCCACTCCGTAGGTTCAACAGCGTCACCCAACCGGCCCCGTCGAGCATTGCTCGACGGGGCCGGTTGCCTGCCGAGGCCGGGCATCGAGTTGGCCAATCCAACCCACCCCAAGTAAGTTCCGTGTCGTGGCCCTCGATCCCAAGATTCGCACCGGTTTGGCCAAGGAAGGCCGGCTCTGGATCCTCGCCGCGATCTGCGCGGTGCCCGGCGCGATCGTCGCCGACCGGACCCAGGACTGGTGGGCGGGCGCGGCTATCTTCGCCGCCTGCTTCGTCGTCCTGGGACCCCTGCTGTGGGTCTACGAGAGGCGTAAGAAGCGAGCGGCGGCCATCGCCCACAACCCCCGCGACCGGCAGACCAAGCCCGCCGCGGGCGCCGATCCGACACCAGGAAAGAAGCAGTCGGTCTCCAAGCAACACGGCCAGCAAAAGCGCAACAAGCCCCAGCCCGGAACCGGCGGACGGGGTAGATGACCCAGGGGCAACCGGGGGCGACGGGCGGATCGACGAGCGATCCGCGCCCGCCGGGGCGCCACCGTGAGGTCGTGTCCTTCGTTCGCCGCAGCACCAGGATGAACCGGTCTCAGGCCCGCGCCTGGAAGCGGCTCTCGGCGAGTCTGCTCACGGAGGTGCCGCGCGGCGAGTTGGACACCTCGGTCCGCCCGGGCACCCCTCCTGCCGACTGGGCTGACGCCTTTGGCCGCGTGGCCCCGCTCATCGTCGAGATCGGTTCCGGCGCGGGTGAATCGCTGGTCGCCATGGCGCGGAACCGGCCCGAATGCAACGTGCTCGCCCTCGAGGTGTTCACCCCAGCCCTCGCCAGCACCATGATCAAGATCGAGCAGGCGGGGCTCACCAACGTGCGGCTCGTGGAGGCCGACGCCGTCGACGCCCTGCGATGGCTCGTCGTGCCCGGCGGCCTGGCCGAGTTGTGGACGTTTTTCCCCGATCCCTGGCCCAAGGTCCGCCATCACAAGCGTCGGCTCGTCGACGCCGAGTTCGCCACCCTGGTGGCGCAGCGGATGCGGCCCGGCGGAACGTGGCTGCTGGCCACCGATTGGGCCGGCTACGCCGAATCCATGCTCGACACTCTGCAGGCACACCCGAGCTGGGTGGCCCAATACCCCCGGTGGGCGCCTCGCCCTGAGGATCGGCCCGTCACCCGCTTCGAGCAGCGCGGCCTCGACGCCGGTCGGGCTGTCCGCGACCTCGATTACAGGCGGGCCGAATGAGTTCCCCGGGCGGTGATTCGGGCCGGCCGGTGCGCTACCGCATGGATATCAGCTACGACGGCACCGACTTCTTCGGGTGGGCGATTCAACCCGGCTACCGCACCGTGCAGGGCGAGTTGGAGCTCTGGACCGCGCGCATCCTGGGGGTAGCGCCCATCCTGGGGGTAGCGCCCATCACGCTGATCTGCGCCGGCCGCACCGACGCGGGCGTGCACGCGCGCGGACAGGTAGCGCATTTCGACGTCAGTGAGGAGATCGACGGCCCTGAACTCACCCGGCGGTTAGGGCGGGTGTTGCGTCCCGATGTCGTCGTGCACGGGGTGCGGCGGGCCGAGCCGGGCTTTCACGCCCGCTTCGCCGCGCAGTGGCGGCGTTACTGCTACCGGGTGGCGGACCGCCCACTGGATCCCCTGCTGCGGGGGTTCGTCACGCGATCTCGCCCGCCCATCGACGTCGAGCTACTCAACCGGGCCGGGGAGAGCCTGCTCGGTCTGCGCAGTTTTGCCGCCTTCTGTAAGCGCCGCGAGGGCGCCACCACCACGCGTACTCTCTTGCAGCTCCACGCTGTGCGCGCCACCGAGGGTCCGCTGAGCGGGATTGTCGAGGTGCGCGTCGTGGCCGACGCTTTTTGTCACTCGATGGTGCGCTCGCTGATGGGAGCCGTATTGGACGTCGCCTACGGCCGTCAAGGCCTGGACTGGCTGGCCGAGGTGGCGAATTCCCCGGCTCGCAACCATCGGGTCCTGGTGATGCCGGCCCGCGGCCTCACCCTGGAGGAGGTGCGCTACCCGGCCGCCGACGCGTTGGCCCAGCGCGCGCGAGAATCCCGATCTCGCCGCGAGGAGGCCGCCCCCCGGGTGTGATTCGTGGGTTGTCTATAGTGGGGTCGAGACGGATTGGCCGTCGTGACGAGGAAAAGGAGCACCCCTATGGGATTAGGCGACAAGATTTCCAACAAGGCCCAAGAGGCCGCGGGCAAGGCCAAAGAGGGCGT
>JBBSOW010000047.1:0-23151 GCA_038259365.1 Propionibacteriales bacterium | reverse complement strand
CCAGTTGGCCAGCATCTGATAGCCGCCCTGGGTTAGCACCGATTCGGGATGGAACTGGACCGCCTCCAAGGGACGGGTCCTGTGCCGCATCCCCATGATCACGCCGGTTTCGGTGCGGGCGGTGACGCTGTACTCAGCGGGAAGGGTGCGCGGATCGAGGGCGAGGGAGTGGTAACGGGTGGCCGTCAGGGGAGACGGCAGGCCGACGAACACGCCGGCCTGTTCGTGAAAGATCTGCGAGGTCTTGCCGTGGCGCAGTTCGGGAGCGCGGCCGACCGTACCGCCGGCCGCCACCGCCATCGCCTGCAGTCCGAGACAAACCCCAAACATCGGTAGCTCGCATTCGCGGATCAAATCGATGCAGACCCCCGAGTTCTCGGGGGTGCCGGGCCCAGGGGAGAGCAGGATGCCGTCGAAGGCTTCGGCGAAGCCCGGCTCGGCGAAGCGCGGATCGTCGTTGCGCCAGACGCTCACGTCGGCGCCGATTTGGGCAAGGTAGTGCACGAGGTTGTAGACGAAGGAGTCGTAGTTGTCGACGACCAGGATCGAAGCCATGGCCCCATTCTCGCCCGGCAGGGCGCGAGGGGCCAACCGTGAGTCGAGATAGGTCTCCGGCCCGCGGTGCGGTTGACTACTCTCATGACTTCGAGACTGGTCAAGCTGGGCTGTGAGTTCATCCATTCATCGGTGGTGCCGGTGGCCTCGGTGTTCCAGGTGGAACCCCGGGCCACGATGGATCCCAGCATCAACGCGGGGGTGAACCTGCTCCGCGAGGACTGGAGCGTGCCGGACAACGCCGAGCCGCGGGCCTACACCGATCTTTACGGCAACCGTTGCCGGCGCATGGAGATCCCCGAAGGCGAATCGAGGGTCACCTATTCGGTCATCGCCGAGGTGCCCGACGAGACCGAAGACGTCAATCCCGACGCCGAGCAGCACTCCCCGCGCCACCTGCCCGACGACGTGCTGCTGTACACAATGCCCAGCCGGTTCTGCCTGCCCGACGAGCTCGGCGCCGAGGCCTGGCGGCTGTTCGGCGACGGCCCGCGCGGTTACGCCCGGGTGCAGGCCATCATCGACCACATCCACGAGCGGCTGACGTTCCAGTACGGCACCTCGAGCAGCTGGTCGACGGCCCGCGACGTGTACGAATCCGGCTACGGGGTGTGTCGGGACTTCGCGCACCTGGCCATCACCTTTTGCCGCGCGCTCAACATCCCGGCCCGCTACGTGTTCGGCTATATCCCCGAGTTGGACGTGAAACCCGACCCGGCGCCGATGGATTTTGCCGCCTGGATGCAGGTCTGGCTCGGGGATCGCTGGTACACGTTCGACCCCCGCAACAACGCTGAACGCAAGGGTCGCGTGCTCATCGGGATCGGCCGCGACGCCTCCGACGTCGCGCTCGTCACCACCTACGGCGCTCCCTGGCTGAAGCAGATGACCGTGATCGCGGAGGAGATTCGATCCGGCGGAGAAGCCGACTAGGTCGGCGTAGACCCCGGGGTCGGGCTCGCCGAACCGGAGGGGCTCGGGGTCGCGGATTCGGTGGGTGTCGGGGTGGGGCTCGATCCCTGCGAGAGCGTCACGGTGATGGTGCGGTCCTTGTCGATCTTCGTGCCCGCTTTGGGGGTGGTGGCGATGACGGTACCGCTCGGCTTGCTGCTGTAGGCGTCCTTGAACTTCACGTTGAGCCCGCGGGCGTCCGCATCGCCGGTCACGGCGTCCTTGCTGAAGCCGGTCCAATCGGGCACCTCGGTACGACCCGTGGCGTAGGTGACGGTGATCTCGGTGTCGAGACTGGCATCCGAGCCCTCGCTCGGATCGACCTTGGTCACTTCGTCCTTGGCCGCGCCGGGCGGCTCTTGGCTGGCCTTGACGAAGCTGATGTTGGTGAAGCCGGCGGCGCGCAGCGCCGTCTGCACCGCATCGCGATCCTCGCCGACGAGGTCGTCGGGAATAGTGCCCTGCTTGGGGCCGAGGTTCACGGTGATCGTCACGGTCGATCCTTGCGCGGCTTCGGTGTCCCCGCGGGGGTCCTGGTCGGTCACCTTGCCCAGCGTGGACTTGTCGGCTTCGCGGATCTCGGTGACCTCGACGGTGAAGCCTTGGGCCTGCAACTTCTCGGTGGCGACGCTCTGGCTGACCTTGAGCACGTCCGGAACGGTCTTCATCACCACGCTAGGGGTCGGGGAGGCGGAGGGCGTGGCGCCGGGGTTGAGAATGAACGTCAGTCCCCAGGCGGCCAGCCCCAACACCACGAGGGTCAGCCCGATGAGCAGGATCCACAGCCCTGTGCGGCTCTTCTCTGCGGGCTCTTCCTCGTCCTCGGCGAACTCCGGATTCTCCGGTTCGCCGGGGGGCTCAGGCTCGAAGAATGTCGTCGACGGCGTCAGCATCGGCGCCGGTTGCTGCGTGGTCGCCGGAGGCATGGCCGCTGCGGCGGGCAGCATCGCGGTGACGGCGTGGCCCGAGAGCAACCGCGCGATGTCGTCGCGCATGTCGCGGGCCGAGGGGTAGCGGTCGTCGGCGCTCTTGGCGAGCGACTTGAGCACGATCGCGTCCATGTCCGGGGTGATCATCGGATCGTGGGTGCTGGGCGGCACGGGGGCCTCGCGCACGTGCTGGTAGGCGACGCTGACCGGGGAATCCCCGACGAACGGTGGGCGGCCGACGAGCAGCTCGTAGAGCAGGCAGCCGGCGGAGTAGATGTCGCTGCGAGCATCGACGGTCTCCCCGCGCGCCTGCTCGGGGGACAGGTACTGGGCGGTGCCGATGACGGCGGCGGTTTGGGTCATCGTCGCGGAGGTGTCGGCCACGGCGCGGGCGATGCCGAAGTCCATCACCTTGATGGCGCCCGTGGGAGTGAGCATCACGTTGGCGGGCTTGATGTCGCGGTGCACGATCCCGGCCTTGTGGCTGTAACCGAGCGCTTCGAGGACGCCCTGGGTGATCTCCAGCGCCCGCTCGGGCAGGAGCTTGCGGCCATCGCGGAGCACGTCGCGCAGCGTTTGCCCCTCGATGAGCTCCATCACGATGTAGGGGATCTCGATACCGCTGGCGGCGTCGAGCTGCTCGCCGGTGTCGTAGACGGCGACGATGTTGGGGTGGTTCAACCCGGCGGAGGCCTGCGCCTCGCGCCGGAAACGGGCCTGGAACGTCGGGTCGCCGGCCAGATCGACGCGCAGCTGCTTGACCGCCACCTCGCGGCCCAACCGCGTATCGGTGGCCCGGCGTACCTCGGCCATCCCACCTCGTCCCAGCGTGCCCGCGAGTTCGTAGCGACCGCCGAGGGTGTTCGGGTCTGTCATGATCGAGATCCCTTCGTCATCCCAACACCGCCTGCATCACCGAGCGCGCAATCGGAGCGGCCAGCCTGCCGCCCGCGATGTCGCTTCGGGCGATGTTGGCTTCTTCGATGAACACGGCGACGGCCACCTCGGCATCCTCGGCTGGCGCCATCGAGACGAACCACGCGTACGGCGGGTTCTCGGGCGCGGTCTGGGCCGTACCGGTCTTGCCGCCGACCTTCACGCCGGGTATCTGGCCGTTGACACCGGTTCCGGAATCGACGACGTTGACCATCATCTGTTGGAGCTTTCGGGCGTTGGCCGCGCTCAGCGCCCGGCCCAGTTGGCGATCGCGGTGCTTGGAGATGGTGCTGAGGTTGGGGGCGCGGACCGAGGACACCAGGTAGGGCTCCATGACGATCCCGTCGTTGGCGATGCCGGCGGTGACCATCGCCATCTGCAGCGGAGTCGTCGCCACGTCGAACTGGCCGATTGCGCTGAGCGCGGTCTGAGCCTGGTTCAGGTCGTCGCCGAACTTGCTGGGGGCCGAGTCGAGATCGCTCAACGGCCTGGTGCCGAAGCCGAACTTCTCCGCCTGGGCGCGCAAGGCCTCGTCGCCCAGCTTCACGCCCAGGCTGGCGAAGGCGGTGTTGCACGACACCCGCAACGCCTGATCGAGGGTGACGTTGTCTCCTCCGCAGGCGGAGTCGTTGGTGAGGAAGGTATTGGTGCCCGGAAGCTTGTAACGGGCGGGGGATTTCTGGCGCGAATCCGGCTCCAGGCCCGATTCGAGCGCTGCCGCGGCGGTGACGAGCTTGAACGTGGATCCGGGCGGATAGATCTCTCGGGTGGCTCGGTTGGTCAGGGGGTTGTCCGGGTCCTTCGTCAGCCGCCGGTAGGCCTTGTTCGCCTTCTTGATGTCGTGACTGGCGATGTCGTTGGGATCGTAGGTGGGCTGGGAGACCAGGGCCAAGATGGCCCCGGTCTTGGGGTTCAGGGCCACCACGGCGCCCTTGGTTTGGCCGAGTCCCTCGACGGCGGCCTGCTGGGCCTTGGCGTTGATCGTGGTCTCGATGCTGGCGCCCTTGGGCGTCTCCCCGCTCACCAGATCGGCGATCCGACGCACGAACAGCGAATCGTCGGTGCCGGCGAGTTCGGTGTTGTGGCTGGCTTCCAACCCCGAGCGCGCATGGTCGTAGGAGTACCAGCCGGTGATGTGGGCGTAGCTTTCCCCGGGGGAGTACGTGCGCTGGAACTTGAACCGATCCTTGCTCGGCACGCTCTGGGCGATCTGGGTGTCACCCACGAGGATCGAGCCGCGATCTTGGGCGAACTCGGCGTCGCGCACCCGGCGGTTCTGCGGGTTGGCGTTCAGCGAGTCCTGTTTGAAGGTGATCAGGTAGGTGGAGTTGATCAGCAACGCGCCGATCATCAGCATGGCGATGACGGCGATGCGGCGAATGGGTCCGTTCATTCAACGGCTCCCGCTCAGATGGATCACTTGGGTCTTGTCCTGATCCCAGGCAACGTCCTCGCTCAGCGCCGCCGGCTTGCGCACCTGATGGCTGATCACCAACAACAACCCGATGATCACCCAGTTGGAGACCATGGAACTGCCACCTTGAGACATGAACGGCGTCGTCAACCCGGTAAGGGGAAGCAGCCGCGTCACCCCGCCGATGATGGCGAACACCTGGACGGCGAACACGAAGGACAGACCGGCCGCCAACAGCTTGCCGAACGGCTCACGAGCGGCTAGGGCGGCCCGCAGACCTCGCTCGATGAGCAGGCCGTAGACCAAGATGATGGCCATCAGGCCCGCGACGCCGAGTTCCTCGCCGATGGCGGCGGAGATGAAGTCGCTCTTGGCCAGCGGGGTCAAACCGGGGCGCCCCAACCCCATGCCGGTGCCGATCAGGCCGCCCGAGGCGAAGCCGAACTGGGCCGAGATGATCTGCAGGTTCTGGTCGTAGTTGGAGAAGGGATCGAGCCAGGCGCTGACGCGCACGCGCACGTGCCCGGCGAAGAAGTAGGCCCCGACGCCTCCGGCGGCGAACAGCAGCCCGCCCAGGATCGGCCAGCCGGGCCGCTGGGTGGCGACGTAGAGCATCGTGACGAACAGCCCGAAGAACAGCAGCGAGGTGCCCAAATCGGTCTGCCACACCAGGATCGCCATGCACAGCGCCCAGACGACCAGGATGGGGCCGAGATCACGGGCCCGCGGCAGATCGATGCCCAAGAAGCGCAGCCCGGCGAGGGCGAGAACGTCCCGCTTCTCCACCAGGTAGGACGCAAAGGCGATCGCCAAGACGACTTTGGCGGCCTCGGAGGGCTGGAAGGAGAAGCCGGCCAACGAGATCCAGATCCTCGATCCGTTGATCTCTTGCCCCAGGCCGGGAACCAGCGGCAGCATGAGCAGCGCCAAACCCACCAGCCCGAGCGAATAGGTGAACTTCTGCAGCGGGCGGTGATCACGGATGAACACGGCGACGCCGATCATCAGGCCGACTCCCAACACGGTCCACAGCAGCTGTTGTCGGGCGTCGTGGCGCACCGGATCCGGAATGAGATCGATGCGGTTGATCATGGCCAGGCCCAGACCGTTGAGCAGCAACACGCACGGCAACAGCAGCGGATCGGCGTAGGGCAGGCGAACCCGCACGACGACGTGGGCGGCGATGCCCAAAGCGACCCAGACTCCCGCCACGATGGGCCAGTTCTCGGGCGGTAATTCGTCGTTGTTGAGGTAGGTCAGGGCGTAGGCGCCAAAGCCCAGCGCCAGCGCGAAACCGATCATGACGAGCTCGACGTTGCGGCGCTTGCGATAGGCGATGACGACGCCGGCGGCGGACTCAGACATCAGCACCTCTCGTCGGTAGACGGCGGCGCCGGCACGGACTCGGGCGAGGGCGACGCGGGCGGCTTGGGTGCGGTAGTGGCGCGAGCGCGTTTCTCGCGTTGAGCGATGCAACCCTCGGAAAGCACGCGCAACTCGTCGACGGTCTGGCGCGCCCCGTCGAGGTCGGCAGAGTCGATTCCCGCGCGGAGCTGCTCTTGGTAGAAGGGCGGCAGGTCGGCGATCTGGGTCGGCTGCACCTCGAAGACCTCGCCGAGCGACAATCCCATCACGCCCTCGTTGAGGCCGCGAAAGATGGCCACCTTGTCATCAGGTGATGCTCCGACGAAAAACTGGGTGCGCGACCACGCGTAGCCGCCGCCCAGCAGGGCGGCGACGATCGCCAGCACGAGCAGGCCGATGCCGAACCCCTTGGCGGCTCGCCGGCGGCCGGAGGGGAGCTGGGAAAGGGCGTAGCGGTGTTCTTCACCGCCTTGGGTGCCGAGGGCGGCCCGGGAGGCGGCGCCGACGGGCCGGGCGGCGGACTCCACCGACGCCGGTGGGACGTCCCCGCCAGCCTGGTCGAGGCGGTGCGTCGGCTCGGCGCTCGAAGGCGCCCTGTGCAGGGCGGCGGCGCCGAGCACCTCGACCTCCGTGGCCGCCCCGTCGGAGTCGTCGAGCACGTCGGCCAAGACGATGGTGATGTTGTCGATGCCGCCGGCCGAGTGGGCGTCGCGGATGAGGGCGGTGAGGGTCTGATCCAGGCTCCCGTTGAGATCGTCGCTGAGTGCCTCGTCGTCCACGAGCCCGCACAGGCCGTCGCTGCACAGCAGCAACCGATCCCCGGCCCGGACGTCGATGAGCTTGAGATCGGGTTCGTTGACCGGTTGACCGTTGAGCACCTTGAGCAGCAACGAGCGATGCGGGTGGTAGTGCGCCTCGTCCTCGGTGATGCGGCCTTCGTCGATGAGCGACTGCACCCAGGAGTGATCGTGGGTGAGCCGGCTCAGCACGCCGTCTCGCAACAGGTAGGCCCGCGAGTCGCCGATGTGCACGAGCGCCAGCTGGTTGCCGTCGAACATGGCGGCGGTGACGGTGGTGCCCATGCCTTCGAGCGCGGGATCTTGATCGATGAGATCGGCAATCGTGTCGTTGGCGCGGGAGACGACTCCGGCCAACACCTCCACCATGTCCTGGCCAGCGATCGACTTCCCGCTGGATTCCTGCTCGGTCTGGAGCTTGCGAACTTCGTGCACAGCGACAGCGGAGGCCAGGTCTCCGGCGGCGGCGCCGCCCATGCCGTCGGCCACCATCAAAAACTGGTCGCTGGTGAAGCCGGAGTCCTGGTTGTTCTTGCGAACCAGGCCAATCTCGGAATGAGCCACCGAACGCAACCGGAGAGCCATCACAGTTCCAACTGCATCACGGTTCGCCCGATGCGGATGGATTCTGCGGTGGTCACCGTCGTCGCGGCGCTGATCCGCCGCCCGTCGACGTAGGTGCCGTTGGTGGAGCCGAGGTCTTCGACGTAGTAGCCGCCCTGTCCATCGGCGAGGACCTGGGCGTGCCTAGTGGAGACGTAGTCGTCGTCGAGGATGATGCCGCAGTCGCTGGAGCGTCCGATGATGACCACCCCGCCGCTGAGATCGGCGGCGAATCCCGCGTTCGGCCCGTTTGTCAGCACCAACCGGGTGGGTCGGTTCTGTTGACGACGCGTGCGACGCCCGGGCTTGACCGGCTCGAGCTGCTGCGGCACCTCCGAGGCCTGCAGGGTCTTGCCGAACATGTCGGAGCGGATCACCGAGACCGCCGAGAGGATGAAGATCCACAGCAGCGCCAAGAAGCCCACCTTGACCAGGGTGATGGCGAGTTCACTCATCAGCGGCCCGCGGGCGCGTGAACCAACATCCGGGTGCCGCCGATTTCGATGCGCGAACCCTCACCCAGCACGGCGTGCCGGACACGGTTTCCGTTCACCACGATGCCGTTGGTGGAGCCCAGGTCGGCGATGGAGACGTCGAGTTGGTCGCCGCGTTGGGCAACGGTGATCTCGGCGTGCTTGCGGGAGATGCCGGGATCGGAGATCCGCAGATCGGCCTCCGAACCGCGGCCGATGGTGAGCCCCGGCGGTGTGAGCGGGTGCCGCATGCCGTTGACCTCGAGGACCAGCTGGGCTCGGTTGATCGAGGTGGTCGAGGGGGTGTCGTCGCTCTCCACTCCCGCGACGGCCTCCGAGGAGACGGTGAACTTGCCGGTGGGCAGCTTCTCCACCAGGTCGTAATGGATCATGATCGGGCCGTTGAACACGTAGCCCTGGCTGGAGGCGTGTGATCGCAGCTCGGGGATCAGCTCCCCGGTGAGCGTCTTCCCATAGGGCATCAGCTGATCGTAATCGGCTTGGGAGAGGCCGACGACGAACTCGTTCGGAACCAAACGCCGATCGCGCGAGAGCAGCTTGGCCTCGCTATCGAGTTCCTTGGTGAGTCGTGCGGCGATTTCGACGGGTTGAACGTCGCCCTTGAAAGCGCGCGCGAAAACGCCGTTCACCACGCCCTCGAGGCGCTTCTCGATCCTGTTGAATGCACCCATCATGCCCCCCTTCGAGATCTAGACCTCCTCGATCCTATGCGGCGAGCAGGAGTTGCGTCGAAGCCTCGCCCGCGCACGGCGTCGCAACCGGGTAACGGCGGCTAGAGCGAAGCAATGGCGGGGTGGCGGGTGACGACGTCCCATTCGCGCAGTGAGACCACCGTGACCCCGGGAGCGCTGTAGTAGGGGTCGTCGGCGACGAAGGCGTCGGCTTCGGCCCGCGTGGCGGCGGTGAGGATGACCAGAGCGCCCCTCCCGTCGGCGTACGGGCCGCCCCCGAGTACGGCGCCCTGTTCGGCGGCGGCGAGAATGTGCTCACGGTGCGCGGCACGGTAGGTCAACCGCTCTGGGTTGTCGTCGAAGGCGAGCTGAAGTGCAAACATGGCTTCAGGCTAACGCCGATGCTGGCCGATGGGCGGGTTGGCCGATGGGCGGATGACGTCCGTTCCTCTGGAGCGAGCTCGCGCCAGATCGTGCTACCGTTCTCTGGCTGGTTCGTGTGCCTTAAGGCGAACTTGCGCGAGTGGCGGAACGGCAGACGCGCTGGCTTCAGGTGCCAGTGTCCTTAGGGACGTGGAGGTTCAAATCCTCTCTCGCGCACTCTCTCTACGTGAGCGTCGAAGCGGAATGGCTCACGACAATGAAACTCCTGACCCGCAACTTGGGGGGTCAGGAGTTTCTACGTTGGGGGGTTGCCGCAGCCCAATAGGCTCACTCGTCGTCGACGATCGAGCCCTTCACCGTCGCACGACCGGTGTCCCTGGACGACCAGGACGAGATCATGTCCATCAGGTCGATGCCCGTGGTGTTCTTCATCATCTCCACGGTCTGCAGCACATTGTCGTTCACCGCCTTCGGGAGCGCGGCGGCGCCGTCGGTGGAGACGACGGTGAGCTTGTCGATGTTGCCCATGGGGGCGGCCACCTTCTCGGCCACCTGGGGCAGTACCTCGATGAGCATCTGCAACACGGCCGCGTCGTCGTAGTTCTTGAACGCGGCAGCGCGCTTGTCCATGGCCTCGGCCTCGGCGGAACCGACGGCGGCGACGGCCGCGGCCTGTGCCTCACCCTCTGCTCTTACCGCGTCCGCCTCGGCGATGCGGCGAGCCTTCTCGGCCGCACCCCGCTTGGCGCCTTCGATGGCCTCGGCCTCGGCGAGCGCCGAGCGGCGGGACTGCTCACCGACGCCCATCAGGCGCGCCTTCTCGGCGTCCGCCTCGGCTGCGGCGATGGAGGACGCCTTGCGGGCCTCGGCCTCGAAGATCTCGGAGTTGCGACGGCCCTGTGCCTCGGTCTCCGCCCGGTACCGGCTGGCATCGGCTGGCTTGCGGACCTCGGTGTCGAGCTGACGGTCCTTCAGGGCCGCCTGCCGAACGGCCACCTTCTCCTGCTCCGCCAGGATGGCCTGATCGCGATCGGCCTGGGCCAGCGGCCCGGAGGCGGCGGCCTGGGCGTGGGCGGCGTCGGTCTCCGCCTTGATCTCCGCTTCCTTCAGCACCAGCGACCGCTCGGCGATGGCGATCTCCTGTTCGGCAACCAGCCGGGCCTGCTCGGCCTCGCGGCGGGCCTCGGCCTCGGCGACGGCGGCGGTCCGGTTCAGCTTGGCCGACTCGGGACGTCCCAGGTCGGACAGGTAGCTGCCGTCGTCGGTGATGTCTTGGATCTGGAAGGTGTCCAGCACCAGCCCCTGGCCGGTGAGGGAGGACTCGGCCTCGTCGGCCACGCGCTGGGCGAAGGCGGCGCGGTCGCGGATGATCTGCTCCACCGACAGCGAGCCGACGATGGAGCGCAACGAGCCGGCGAGCGTCTCCTGGGTGAAGGTCTCCACCTCGTCTTGTTGGGTCAGGAAGCGCTGGGCGGCCGCGCGAATGGAGTCCTCGTTGCCACCGACCTTGACGATGGCGACACCGTCGAGGTTGAGCTTGATGCCTTGCCCGGAGACGGCGCCGCGGATCTGCACCATGATGCGGCGGCTGGAGAGCTCCAGGATGTGGAGGCGCTGGATGAAGGGGACGACGAACACCCCGCCCCCCATGATGACCTTCTGGGCGGACAGGTCAGTCGATATCTGGCCGGTCTCCGGGTTGGTGACGGCCTTCCCCTTTTGGCCGGTGATGATGTAGGCCTCGTTGGGGCGGGAGACCTTGTAGCGGCTGGCGATCAGCAAGAAGACGAGGATGACGAGCAGGAGCGCTCCGCCAATCCCCACCACGAGGGGTGTCAACTCGAACATGTGTCACTCTTTCTTTCGACGGTGGGGCAGAGCATTCAGAGGCCTTCAGGGGACCCGGGCAGGGCGTGCGAGGGGGTGACCTCGACGGCCGTCGGCGAGACGATGGCGGACACCCAGACCTCGGTTCCGGCCTCGATGGGTTCGGTGCTGCGGGCTGCCCGCTTGCGCGATTGCCCCGAACCGTGAATCCGCACCTCGCCGAAACCACCGGCGGGAATGTCGGTGATCACCCGGGCGGAAGCACCGACCATGGAGTGCGATCTGAACGTGGAGTTCGACTCGCTGCGTTTCAGCCAACGGGTGAGCGATGTGGCGCCCCAGGCGGCGAGGAGACCGGCCGCGATGCCGACGACGACGGCGATCCACGTCACATCCACCAGGGCCAAGGAGATGACGCCCCCGAAGCCGAACGCCCCCAGGAAGGCGGCGAGGCCGGCCACCGAGAACAGGTCACCGCCCAGCGCGTCCAGGTTGAGGATGCCGTCGATGACGTCGCCCAGCAGGATCGAGAGCAGCACGATCAGGAGTCCGATGACCCCGATCGTAACGAAAAGTGCCACGCGACCCCGCTCTGTCAGTAGTGCCGTCATGCTACCCGAGCCGCAATACATCCATGGGGAATCGAGTCGAACTGCCAGATCCCGCCATGCTCCGCAGCGGCTCGAACTGCCTCGTGGGAGAGCTGGCCTTGAGTCGCCGCGCCGGAAACCCGGCGCACCCGCTGGGCTTCGTTCAACGCGCTCGGCATCTTGCGGCGCGCTCGGTATCTTGCGGCGCGCTCAGTATCCTGCAGACCTGGCTCGGGTTGATGCTTTCGCGCTCGATTCCTAAATCGAGCGCGGAACACGATATCGAGCGCACTGGTAGCATCGGCGCCTCTGCGCCCCCCGACGGTGGCCAACCGATCGTCGCGATCGCTCAAGGAGCCTCCCGTGGAATTTGTCGGCCTCGCCATCACGGGGCTCGCAGCACTGGGCATCTTCGTCATCGGAATGCTCTACCTCGTCGTGCCCCGCTGGATTGCCGACAACTTCGGGCTGCCGAGCGTGCCATCGGAGCCAGACACCCCCTGGCTGCGCCTGAAGGGGGTCCGCGATGTCACCGTCGGCGCCATCGCCGGGGTCCTCCTGCTGACGGCGACGTCGACCGTCGTCGGCTGGGTGCTCCTGACTGCCGCCGCGATCCCGCTGGGAGACGCCGCCATCGTCATACGTTCCCGCGGGAGCGTCACTACCGCCTTGGGGGTGCACGGGACGACCGCTGCGATGATGCTGGTCGGCGCGATCCTACTGCTGGCCGGCTAACTCTTGCCCCGAGTAGCGATGTAGCCCTTCGAATCCGGTTACCGATATCGTGGGGCCCCTGCGGAGGATTCGATGTCGGGAGGGCACGGATGACAACTTCGGTGATGTGGTTTCGGCGCGATCTTCGCCTCAGCGATAATCCCGCCCTACTGGCGGCCCTCGACGCGGGCGAGGACGTGCTCGGGCTGTTCGTCGTCGATCCCCGGATCGCGAACCAGGACACCCCCCGGACGAAGTGGTTGTTCGCCTCGCTGGCCCAGCTGAACCATGACATGGATTCCCACCTGGTCGTGCGCGAAGGAGACCCGCGCACGCTGGTGTCGAAGATCGCCCAGGAGGTCGGGGCCACCCAGGTGCACGTCAGCGCCGAAAGCACCCCGTTCGGGCGGCTGCGCGATCACCGGGTTCAGGCCGAGCTGGAATCGGCGGGAGTCGAGTTCGTCCGGACCGGCTGCCCCTACGCCGTCGGACCGGGCAGTATCTTCACCGGCGGCGACACCCCCTACAAGGTTTTCACCCCGTTCTCTCGTGAGTGGCGAGAGCACGGTTGGCGCGAACCGGCGCCGAAACCGAAGGACCCGTCGTGGTTCGCCGGACAGGTGACGGGGAAGCCGTTCGCGCTGCCCCGTCGTCAAGGCGACGTCAAGGAGGCCGGAGAGGAAGCGGCGCTGGCCCAGTGGAAGGAATTCCTCGACGACGGATTGGCAACCTACGACAAGGAGCGGGACCGGCCGGATCTGGATGCGACGAGCCGGATGTCGGTGCGGCTGAAATACGGAGAGGTGCATCCGCGCACGCTGCTCGCCGATATCGCCGCCCACCCCGAAGGCCAGCGCAAGGACGCCCAAACCTACGTCACCGAACTGTGTTGGCGGGAGTTCTACGCCGACGTGCTGTGGCACAACCCCGATTCGGCCTGGCACGACCTCAACCGGCAGCTGGCGGGAATCAGCTACGACGAAGGCGCCGAGACCAACGAGCTGGTCGAGGCGTGGAAGCAGGGCCAGACCGGGTTCCCGATCGTCGACGCCGGCATGCGGCAACTGCTCGCCCAGGGTTGGATGCACAACCGGTTGCGGATGATCACCGCCAGCTTCCTCACCAAGGATCTGCACGTGTGGTGGCCGGTCGGCGCCCGGCACTTCCTCGATCACCTCATCGACGGTGATGTCGCCTCGAACAACCACGGCTGGCAGTGGACGGCCGGCACCGGCACCGACGCCTCGCCCTACTTCCGGGTGTTCAACCCCATCACGCAGGGGCTGAAGTTCGATCCCCAAGGCGAATACGTGCGGCGGTGGGTGCCCGAGCTGTCCCACCTCGACGGCAAGGCCGCCCACGAACCCTGGAAACACGACGCCGGGTACCGCGAGGGATATCCCCGCCAGATTCTCGATCACTCCGAGGCGCGCAAGGAGGCCCTGGAACGCTACGACCGGGCCCGCCAGGGCTGAAACTCGCCGGTCGCGACCTCACCCGGGGCTCAACGCGGGGTCGTGGGAGCCGCGGACGGGGTTCTCGGGACTGGCCCGGGGCTCGGCTCGGTTCCTGGGTTGGAGCCTGTGGCCTGGGGAGATGGGCCACCGGTGACGCTGGGGGACGGGCCGGTCGACGGTCCCGGGGATGACCCGGCAGTGGTCTTGATCTCGCAGGCGGCCAGGTCCTTCTCGAGGCGTTGCTGGATGGGATCGAGTCGGCGAACCATGTCGTCGAGGCGCCTCAGGTCCACCTCGGTGACGGCCTCCGGGGTGTCGCTGAGGATGGAGTAGACGTCCTGAGCGGAGTTGATGACGCTCAAGCAGGCGGCGTTGACCTGGGCCTGCGCCTCCACCTGAATGGTGCCCTCCCCCGAGGGTTGGGGGCCCGCGCTGGCCACGGCGGCGTCCTTTTGCTGGACGAAGGCCGGGTTGGTGATGTTGAGGACGCCGACGAGCAGCACCCCGACGAGCACCCCACCCACGCCGATGAGCGCCGCCGACCACCACGGAACCCGCGCCTTGCCCAAGTCCGCGCGCTCGTTGCCGAGCGTGCCAGCGTCTCGACCCTGCCGATCTGCCATGGAATCCCCTCACCTCGGTGTCGCTCTGGCCGCCCCAGGCCAATGCCGCGGACGAACCGAACCCTCTTGGGCCCATTATTCGCCATGACGGGCGATAGTGATCCCTGGGCTGTCCGGAACGCCGATCAGTCGCCCCGCGGTGGCGCGGGAGGCGCCAAAGCAGGGTCGGCTATCTTGTCCTTAGTCAGGCGGTCGGAGGAGCACATTGGCTAAGCCAACCGGCAGAGATGGCCGGAGCGTGTCTGGCGTCCTCGGACGCGGTGCCGGCCTTTTTGGTCGCGGCTATCGGGCGCTGGTCACGACGGGACGCTGGTTCGTGGTCGCGTTTTGGATCGCGGCCGCCGTCCTGGTCAGCACACAGGTGCCGCCCGGTGACGAGGGCAACGGCGATTTCGGCGCCCTGCTCCCCCCCGATAGCCCCGTCATCCAGGTCGAGGAGAACATCCTCGACCAATTCCGTGTGCCGGTGCTCAGCGGGACCACCGTCGTGTTGCACCAAGACGGGGGGCTCAGCCGGTTAGCCCGCGCGGATTCCTATCTCTGGGCCGCCTCGACGACGAAAAAGGCCATCGACAAGCCGCCACCGCCCGGTCCGGGTAACATCGTCGCCGCCATCCCGGTTCCCACCGGCATCAACACCACCACCATCACCTACCTCTTCCTCTCCGAGGGGACCGGGATCAGCCCGAGCGCCTTCATCGCCCGCGATTACGCCGCGCACTTCAACAACCAGCCCGACGCGCGCACCTACGTCACCGGGTTCGTCCCGGCCCAAGCCGCCCAGAGCCGCTATCTCGCCACCCGTATCGGGCTGTTCGAGATCTGTTCGCTGATTCTCATCCTCTCGGTGGTGGCGCTCGCGTTCCGCTCGCTGGCGGCACCGCTGGCGGTCGTCGGCGTGGCGGGAATCGGTTATCTGGTCTACTTCCCGCTGTTGTCCTACATCGCCACCAGCCTGGGCTTCAGCGTGCCCAACCAGCTCGAACCGGTGCTGCTGGCCCTGCTGCTGGGCGTGGTCACCGACTATTGCGTGCTCTTCTTCTCCGACTTTCGAGAAGAACTCGAGGCCGGGGCGGGTAAGCACGACGGCGTGCGGGGGGCGCTGCGAAGCCAGGCGGGAATCGTGGCGGTGGCGGGTCTCACCGTCGGTGGCGGCACGATCGCCCTATTGGCCGCACCGTTCGAGCTTTTCCGCTCCCTGGGGCCGGCCCTGGCCACCACCGTGGCCGTCGGGGTGATGCTGTGCTTGACCCTGACGCCGGCGTTGATGAGCATCCTCGGCTGGCGGCTGTTCACGGTGCTGCCCATCCGCGGGTCGCGGGCCCCGAAGCGGCTACCGATGAAGACCGAAGACGACGGCGCGCCCGCGGCCGGGCTGGCTCTTCGTCTGCTGACGCGTAAGGTGCCCGCCGCCGTGGTCGCGGGGATCGTGTTGGTGCTGTTGGGGGCCGCCTCGGCCCCGCTGGCCCACGCGAAGTTGGATCTCTCGTTCACCGCCGGGCTGCCCGCCCAGGATCAGGTGGCCGAGGGCGCCGACCTCTTGGCCGACGCCGGGCTGCGTGGCATCACCGCGCCGACCGAGATCATGGTGCAAGAGCGAGGCATCACCGGTAAGCGAGTTCAGCTGGACAAGATGCAGGACATCATCTCGCGGCAACCGGGCGTCGCTCGCGTCCTGGGCCCTGCCGATTGGCCACTGGATTCCCCGCGCGGCCTCGTGCTCTCCGAGAGCGGCGACGCGGCCCGCTTCATCGTGATCCTCGACAGCGACCCACTCGCCGCCAGGGCCATCGACGACGCCCTGACATTGCGCAACCGGTGACCCGGGTTGGCCCGTGACGCGGGCTTGCCGCAGTCGCTGGTCTCGATCACCGGCCAGTCGCTGATCGCGGCCGAGGTGTCGGATCTGACCCGGGAGAGTCTGTTCATCACCCTCGTCGTCGCGATCGTCATCGAGATGTTCATCTTGACCCTCTACCTGCGGGCGCCGATCACCGCGTTGGCGCTGCTGATTTGTAGCGCCCTCAGCGTGGCGGCCACCCTAGGGCTGACGACGTTTCTCTTTCAGGACGTGTTGGGCAATCAGGGGTTGACCTTCTACGCGCCCTTCTCGGCGGCCGTACTGCTCATCGCCTTGGGCTCGGACTACAACGTCTTCAGCCTGGGCGCCATCTGGGGTCACCGCCATGGCCGAACCCTTCGGGGGGCTTTACTGATATCGGTGCCGAGCAGCGCCCGCGCGATCACCACCGCCGGGGCGATCCTGGCGGCGACGTTCGCGCTGGTGGCGATCATTCCGCTCTCGACCTTCCGCCAGATTGCCTTCGCCATGGCCGTCGGGCTGCTGCTGGACACCTTCGTCGTGCGCCCCATCCTCACCCCGGCCCTACTCACCCTGCTGGGCCGGTTCGCGGGCTGGCCGGGCAAGCTGTTCCTACCTCGAGGGGCGCCCGAGCAGCCCCGGATAGGAGGCGGCCATGGAGAAGCGTAAGCAACGGACGCGCCACCGGATCACCTTCCGGTTCATCGGTCAGCTGTTCTTGCTGCTGGCGGGTTTCGCGTTGTTGCTGATCGGCATCAACCGTGGAGCCGAGATGGCGTCGACGAGCCTGGTGGCCAACAACATTCAGCAAGCCACGCTCGCCGAGCAAGAGCCCGACGTCGAGATTCGAGGGCGGCTGTTTTTGGCCCAAATGGTGCGCGGGTCCTATTCCGAGGTGTACGTGGTGAGCCGCGGGGTCCGGAGCGGATCGTTGCGCATCGCCGAGATCGATTCCGATCTCACCGACGTACGCGTCAGCTTCCACGACGTCCTGTTTCGCGACTTTCGGGCCATCGGGGTACGGGAATCGGAGCAGCGCGTCACGCTGCTCTACACCGACCTGAACAACTATTTCGAGAACACCGGCCGGCTCATCGTGTTGAGTCCGGGGCAGGAGGACACCGTGCAACTAAGCGGCACCGTGGACATCTTCGGAACCGAGGTGGAGTATGCGACGCAGGTGGATGTGAGTGTGCGGGACTCCTCTCTCGTCCTCGTTCCCGGCACCATCACCACCCAGGGAGCGAACTTGACCGACGCCGGGAAGACCTTGTTGCTGCAGCGGCTGCGGTTGACCATCCCCATGACCGATCTGCCCTTTGGTCACCAACTCGTCTCGGCCACGCCGAACGACCGTGGGATCAGCGTGGTTGCCACCGGAGAATCGGTGGTGGTGCGGCCCTGAACGGACCCCTTACGATTCTCCTCAACCCCAGCTCGAAGGGCGTCGTCCTGCCCAGATCTGGTGGGGGCATCGTCAGCGAGGGACGACTCTTAGTAGGCTTAGCCCAGTATCCAACGATAAGGAAGAAACTGTGAAGCGCTCAACACTCCTAGCCGGACTGGCCGTACTCGTCCTCGGCGTCGGTGCCTGCACCCCGTCGACGCCCAACCCGAACCCTTCCGCCCCCGCGTCCGGAGGTTCGGTTCCTGGGGCCAGCGCCACGGCGCCAGCCGAATCCAGCGCCCCCTCCGCACCGGAAGAGCCCAAAGCGCTCAACGAGTTGCTGCTGACCGGTGATGCCGCCGGGTTGAAGCTCAGCGGAGTCAGCGCGGACAACACCAACCGCGCCGGAACGCTCGCCTCCCTCGTGAGCAGTCTCAACGTGGAGCCACAGGAGTGCAAGGAGATCATGGTCGAGGGCCAGCTGCGCTCGGTCGAGACCGGCAATGAGCTAGCGGTCGCCCAAGACGGCGACTCCGCCTACAGCGTCGCCGTGCAGAAGGGCGGCAAGTCGCTGGCCGAGGGACGCGCCGGATCCGAGCGCTGCCAGAACTTCAAGATTCTCTTGGGAGCCGGCATCAAGGTGGACGGCAACATCGCCGTCAGCGACCTCGTCACCGAGGGCGTCGACGAGGGATACCGCGCCGTGACCACGGTGAACCTCCCTCAGGTGCCCAACCAGCGCCTCATCTCCGAGTTCGGCAAGGTGGGCGATGTCACCATCATCGCCACCGGCAACGGCCCGGGCGTGGACCAGAACAAGGTCGACGAGTTGTTCAACGCCCAAGCCGAGAAGATCAAGAACGGCTGAGCAGGCCCCCTGTACCGAGCGGTTTCGCTCTGTCATCTAGCCACGACCAAGGACAGATCTGTGAAGTACAAGCCATTCATCGCTGGATTCGCCCTGGCCGTCGTCGGTCTCGCGGGTTGCTCCTCCTCGAACACGGCCCCGGCCCCCGGGGAAAACGGCTCGGCAGGTTCCTCGGCGTCGGCCCCGGCGGCGAGCAGCCGGGCGCCGGCCGCCCCCACCAAGCCGCTGGAGGAGATGCTGCTGACCGGCGAGGTAGCGGGGTTGACCTTCACGAAGGCTCCTGAAGACGTGCAGGATCAGGCCGGCCTCGCCGATATCGCGAAAGATCTGCCCATCAAGCCGGCTGAGTGCAAGGCGCTAGTGACCCAGGCGGTGGCGAACGCCACCAATGCCGACGCCGTCGTCTCCGTCGCGCGGCAGGGCACCGCGGGGTACGCCGCCTCGGTCATGTCGAACGGGCCCTCGATCAGCGAGGCCCGCAAGAACGCCGAGAAGTGCAAGACGTTCACGATCGATCTGGGCGTCGAGGGAGTTCCGGCGGCAAAGGCCACGACGACGGTCTCCGATGTCTCGGCGGACGGGGCCGACGAAAGCTACCTGAGCGTCACGAGCATCGACGTCGGCGGACAGAAGCAGTCAACGATCGCTGCCGTCGGGCGAGTGGGAGAGACCACCGTCTCCGTCTCCGGCGCCGGCACGGCGAAGCAGGAGAAGGTGGAAGAGATCTTCGCGGCCCAGGTCGAGAAGGTCACGAGCTAGTCCGACGACGACGAAAGGATGAGCGGGCCGATGATCGACAAGCCTGGCGACCTCGTGCCGAGCGCTCCCATCGTCGGGGTTGGTCTGGTGGGTGGGTATGCGACCGCCCGGTACACCGGCGTTCGAACCCTCGGCGGGGCGGTGCTGCTGGCCGCCGGGGTGGTGGCCGGACGAACGTGGTTGGCCAAGGCAGGCCCGATGACCACCGCTGGCCTGGCCGCGGCCTACCTGCTCGGTTTCGGGCTCTCGCACCCGCTAGCCAAGAAGATCGGGGCGTGGCCGTCGGTGCTGGGTGTCGCCGCGGCCAACGCGGGCGCGAGCTACGCCCTCGTGGATCGCCGGAGTGAAACCCTTGCGGGCCGACGGTGACGATCACCGAGCCGACCGTCAAACCGCTGCCGCACTGGGAGACCCCGCCACAGGACCTCGCTTCGGCCACCCGAGAGATCAAGCGGGCGCTCCGCGAGCGGATCGCCGCCTCAGGCCGAACGATCGATGAGGTGTTTGGCGTCATCGAGGACAAGGTGCGCGCCGAGGTCGCCCAGATCGACGCCGAGTTGGCGCGCGGGGAGAGCGTCTGGCCCGAAATGGCCTTCGACGACATCGCCGCCGGCACGGTGTCGCAAGGTCAACTGGAGAAGCTGAAGCGTCGAGGCTGCGCGGTGATCCGCGGCACCTTCAGCCGCGGCCAGGCCGAGGCCTGGGACGAGGGCATCGTCGATTACGTCGAGGGCAACCGCTTCTTCGAGTCCTATCGCGGGCCCGGCGATGACTTCTTCGAGTCGGTCGGATCGAAGCCGGAGATCTACCCGATCTACTGGTCTGAGGCCCAGATGGAGGCCCGGCAGCACCCGAGGATGGCCGAGGTGCAATCCTTTCTGAACTCGCTGTGGACCCATCACTCACAGGGGCGGGACTGGTTCGATCCGGATCGCGACTCGCTGTACCCCGACCGCATCCGACGACGCCCGCCTGGCGCCAGCTCGGGCGGCCTGGGCACGCACTTGGACCCCGGGACCCTGGACCTGTGGATGACCCAGGGCTATCAGCGGCACTTTCGGCACCTGTTCGACGGCAGCGTCGAGGCCTACGACCCGTGGGACGCCGCCTACCGCACCGAGGCCGCCCAGTATCCGGGATCCACGATGTGTTCGGTGTTTCGCACCTTCCAGGGCTGGACGGCCCTGTCGGACATGCGGTTCGATCAGGGCGTGCTGCACACCGTGCCCATTCCCGAGGCGATGGCGTACCTGATGCTGCGCCCCCTGCTCGACGATGTGCCCGAGGACGAGATGTGCGGGGTCCGGCCAAACCGGACCTTCCCGGCCAACACGACCTATCACAAGCTCCTCGTCGACGCGCAGGTCGGCATTCCCACGGTCCGGCCCGGGGACACGGTGTGGTGGCATTGCGATCTCATCCACGCGGTGGCACCGGTGGAGGATCAGCAGGGCTGGGGAAACGTGATGTATATCCCCGCGGCCCCGTGGTGCCCCAAGAACGAGGCCTACGCGGAGACGGTCCTCGAGGCCTTCCGCGCCGGCGCCTCCCCGGCGGATTTTCCCGAGGAGAACTACGAGGCCCACTGGCCGGACCGCTTCACCGAGGATCGACTCAACGACATCGGCCGACGCGGACTCGGCCTAGCCGACTAAGGCTGGCCGAACGTCCGGTTGGTCAGGCCCACTCCTCGTCCTTGCGGCCGTCGGCCCCCAGCAGGGCGCGGGACAGTTGCTCCTGGGCCTCCATGAGCGCGAGCCTCGCCTCGATGAGATGTCGATCGCCGGGCTCCTCGCCCGCGACGGCGGCCAGCAGCACGGCCCGCCGGATCAGTTCCTTGCAGAACGACGCCGTCGTGCCCTCGATCGCGCGAGCCGTCTCGGCGGTCGCTTGTTCGGAAAAGGTTGTCTCCGCCGGCGAATAGAGCCCGATCAGCTGCTGGCGGGCGTTCTCGTCGGGGAGGGGAATCTCGACGGCGAGATCGATCCGCCCGGGCCGCTGGGTGAGGGCGCGTTCCATCAGCTCGACGCGGTTCGTGGTCAGCAGAAAAGTCACGTCGGCGTCGGCGTCCATCCCGTCCATGGCGTCGAGCAACTCGAACAGCAGGGGTTTACCGCCCTCCATCATGTCGCGTTCCTCGGCCACCAGATCGCAGTCCTCGAGGACGACGATGGCGGGCTGCAGGGCGCGTGCGAGTTTGGCGGCGAGGCCGATGGCCTTCAGCGTCTCACCGCTCAACAGCACGCAGGTGTGATCGGGGGTGCGGCCCACGAGGTGCTTCAGGGTATGGGTCTTGCCGGACCCGGGCGGCCCGTACAGCAAAACGCCGCGCTTGAGGTGCTGGCCGTAGCGGCGCAACACATCGCGTTGCCGGGCAATGCCGATGACCTGGCGATGGATCCGGGCCAGCACCCCGTCGGGCAGGATCACGTCCTCGGCTCTCACCTCGGGACGGCGATGAAACGTGACCCCGGCCATCTCTTGTTCGTAACCCGAGGTGGAAAAGCTAATCACCTGCGCCCGCAGAACGCTCATCGCCAGCGAGAGTTCGTCCAACTCCGCCAAGAGCCGGGCGGCCACCTCGGTGTCGTCGCACAACACGTTGAGCTGGCCCTCTTCTTGGCCGTACTGACGCGCAGCCTGGCGTTGCAGGACGACGATGCGATGCTCCTCGTAGCGAAACAGCCTGATGCCGAAGGCGAGGCAGGACCGCTCGGTGTCGGGTCCGGTGGCCAGGTGAACGTAGTCCGGCTTGGCGACGGTGACCGTCTGGCCGAAGGTCTGGAACTGCAGCAGGTCGGCCAGGCTGGCGTGGTGACGCATATCCCCGCCGCCCACGCCGATGATCTGGCCACCGGGGTCGCGCTCGGCCAACCTGGCGAGGGCGATGTCGTAGTCGACGTAGCGATGATTGGGCATGGTGTGGGCCAGCACGGCGACGTCGTGAGCCGGGGCCTGCAGAAAATCGCTCAGCGTCTGCGACAGTAGCGGTTGTGTACGAGCCGGCTGATGGCGTAGGACCGCCTCGAGCAGGCTCTTCAGGGTGTCCATCAGTTCTGGCATGTTCACACTCATGGGCTGATGCTACCCAGAGCCCCCGTTCGCGCTCGTGAGAGGCTGAATCATGCACGAAGAACGCTACGTTTCGCTTCTGCCGCGGCCGGTTCTCGCTCGCCCTGAGAGCGGCGCGTTCAGCCTGGGCCCCCAGACCGAGCTGATCGTGAGCCACGGGGGAGACACGCGGCTGGCGGCCGCGCTCGAGGCCGACGTCCGTCGTGCGTTCGGCAACCTCGCGCCGCGGTCCGTGGCGGCGGGCGAACTCCATACCGGCCAGGGGCCAACTGCCGAGGGGGTGCTCCGGCTCGCCGTCGACGAGGAGGTCGGCGGGCCCGAGTCATACCGGTTGCGGGTCACACCCGAGGAGATCACGGTCTCTGGTGCGGACCGGACCGGCCTGTGGCACGGGCTCACCACCTTGCGCCAGCTCATGCCCGACGAGGTGTGGCGCCGCTGGGTGCCGGGCGAGGCGCTGCCGGTACCGTGCGGTGAGGTCATCGACGAACCGGGATTGGCTTGGCGCGGTGGGATGATCGACGTGGCGCGGCACTTCCTGCCGAAGGCCGATCTGCTGCGCTACATCGACCTGTTCGCCATGCACAAGCTGAACGTGCTGCAGCTGCACCTGTGCGACGACCAGGCATGGCGTATCGAGAGCAAGCGCTATCCGCGCCTGCACGAGGTCGGCAGTCACCGTCCCAACACGTGCCTGGATCCGGCCACCGATCCCGGCCGGCACGATGGGACCCCCCACGGCGGCTACTACACGTTGGCCGACCTGGCCGAGATCAGCGGGTACGCCGCCGAGCGGGGCGTGACCGTCATTCCTGAGATCGACCTGCCCGGGCACTCCTCGGCGCTGCTCGCCGCCTACCCCGAGTTTGGCCCCCGAGAGCACGCGATGCGCCACGCCGTGCGGAATTGCGGGGGCGTCTTCGACGCCACGGT
>JBBSOW010000046.1:0-23539 GCA_038259365.1 Propionibacteriales bacterium | reverse complement strand
GGCATCGGGGTGGGCACCGCCAACCTGTCGCTGACGGTGGTGGTGGCGTTGGCCTATCCCGAATCCGAACGGCCCAAGGTGATGACCTGGATCTCCACGGCCTGGGTCCTGCCCTCGCTGGCCGGTCCGCCGCTGTCCGCCTGGATCACTCAGACCCTCAGCTGGCACTGGGTCTTCTTGGCAATCGTCCCGCTGCTGGTCGTGACCCTCATCGTCATCATCCCGGCCCTACGACGGCTGGCGCCGATTCTCACCGGCCAGCACCACGAGGAACGAAACCCGGTACCGGTCTGGTCCGGGGTCTCGGTGGCCGCGTGCGCGGTGCTGATCCAGTACGCCGGGCAGCGCGCCAGCGACGGCAACCGCGGAGTCGTGGAACTGGCCCTGGTGGCCGTCGCGGTCGCCGGGCTGGTCGTCATCCTGCCGAAGATGATGCCGCCGCGCTTTTTGAAGGCGGCCCGTGGATTGCCGTCGACGATCATCTGTCGGGCCTTGAACGCGGGAGCCTACTTCGGGGTGGTCTCGTTCGTGCCGTTGATGCTCGTGCAAACCCGCGGGCTATCCCTGCTGATCGCCGGCGCGATGGTGAGCGTGGCCTCGTTCGGGTGGACGTTCGGCTCCTACGTCCAGGCCCGCCCCTGGTTGCCGATACCGCGGCATCGGCTCATTCTGCTGGGCCAGCTGTTGGTGGCGGCCGGATGCCTCACCATGACGGCGGCCGCGTGGTTTCCCGGCCTGTGGCTGCCCCTCATCGCCGTCCTGTGGATCCCGGCCGGGGTGGGTATGGGGTTCTCGATCGCCAGCACCGGCCTGGCCACGATGACCTTCTCCACCTCCGCCCAGCAGGGTCGGAACTCCTCGTCCCTGCAGGTCGGAGAGGCGCTCGGGAACACCGTCTTGGTCGGCATCGCGGGCACCGTCTACGCCACCTTGAACACCTTGGTGGGTCTGCACGTGACCTTTACCGTCCTGATGGCGGCCATGACGCTGTTCGCCCTGCTCGGGGCGCTCGTGTCCACCCGGATCGGCGTCATCGTGAGCCCTTCGGCTCCGAATGCCGCGGCGCCTCGACACTGACATGAAGCGTCCGCCGCCGTTGGTCGGAAGGGCGTAGCGTCGCCTAACATGGGGCCAGTGACTCCGCACCGCCAACCGACCCCCGCCAAGGGGCCAGTGTCGGTCAAGGGGTTGCCGCCGGCCTTCCCGGACCGGGCCGCGTGGGGAACGGTCAAGCAGCTGCGGGCCTGGCAGACCCAGGCGCTGGAGCTGTACCGCGAGTCGGCGTCGAAGGACTTCCTGGCCGTCGCGACGCCGGGCGCCGGCAAGACCGCGTTCGCGCTGACCGTCGCCGCCGAACTGCTGAACCGGCGGATCGTCTCGCGGATCACCATCGTCGCGCCGACCGAACACCTGAAGACCCAATGGGCGGAGGCGGCCGCGCGGATCGGCATCTCGATCGACCCGAACTTCGGCACCCGCCAGGGCCGCACCTCGGCCGATTACGACGGTTTCGCGCTCACCTACGCGGGGGTGGCGGCCAACCCGCTGGCGCTGCGGATCCGCACCGAGCAGCAGAAGACCCTCGTCATCCTCGACGAGATCCACCACGCCGGCGACGCCCGCAGCTGGGGCGAGGCGATCCGCGAGGCCTTCGATCCGGCCACCCGGCGGCTCATGCTCACCGGCACGCCGTTCCGCTCCGACACCAATCCGATCCCGTTCGTGCGCTACGAGCCCGACGGCACGGGGGCGTTGCGCTCCAAAGCCGACTACTCCTACGGTTACGGCCCCGCCCTCGCCGACGGGATCGTGCGGCCCGTGCTCTTCATGGCCTACTCCGGAGAGATGAGCTGGCGCACCAAGGCGGGCGACGAGATCGCCGCCCGGCTGGGGGAGCCGCTGACGAAGGACCTCACCGCCCAGGCCCTGCGGACCGCGCTGGATCCGCACGGGTCCTGGATCCCGGCCGTGCTCACGGCCGCCGACACCCGGCTCACCGAGGTGCGCTCGACCGTCCCCGACGCGGGCGGGCTCGTCATCGCGACCGACCAGACCTCGGCGCGCGCCTACGCCGAGATCCTGCACCGGATCACCAAGAGCAAGCCCACGCTCGTGCTCAGCGACGAGGCCCAATCGGGCAAGAAGATCACCAAGTTCGCCGAGTCCGAGACTCGCTGGATGGTCGCGGTCCGGATGGTGTCCGAGGGCGTCGATGTGCCCCGGCTGGCGGTTGGGGTGTACGCGACCTCCACGTTGACCCCGCTGTTCTTCGCCCAGGCGGTGGGCCGGTTCGTCCGGGCGCGCAGCCGCGGCGAGACCGCGTCGGTGTTCGTGCCCAGCATCGCGCCGCTGTTGCGCCACGCCGCGGACCTGGAGGTGGAACGCGACCACGCCCTCAAGGTCTCCGACGCCGCCAGCGAGGAGGACCTGTTGCTGGCCGCCGAGAAGCTGGAGACCGGGGCCGATGCCGAGCCGGACGAGTTCGGCGAGTTCGCCGCCCTGACCAGCGAGGCCGACTTCGATCGCGTGCTCTTCGACGGCGGGGAGTTCGGCATCCAGACCGCCTCCGGCAGCGTCGACGAGGCCGACTACCTCGGCCTGCCCGGTCTCCTGGAGGCCGATCAGGTGCGCGACCTGCTGAAGCGGCGCCAGGCCGATCAGCTCGCCCGCACGCCGGATCCCGCGGCCGAGGTGCGGACCCTGGAACGCTCCGCCCACGGCGAACTCCGCGAGCTGCGCAAGGAGCTCAACGGCCTGGTCTCCGCTTGGCATCACCGCACGAAGCAACCCCACGGCGTCGTCCACACCGAGCTCCGCGCCGCCTGTGGTGGGCCTCCCACCGCGGCCGCCACCGCCGGAGAACTGAGCGAGCGGATCGACACCATCCGCGGCTGGGCGATCAGCCGCAAGAGTTAGCCACTTCTGCTCCGGGTTTCGAGCGTCCGAGACGGTTCTCGGCGTGCCCAGGGTGAGCGGAGCTTTCACACCGAAAATGGAGCTGTCAACCCAATGTCGATGTCAAGCAACAACGCCCGTCCAGCGCCGCGAACGTTTGGGCTAAGCCGCCGCAATGTAGTGCTACCTTGCGGTCATGAAAATCCTCAAGCAACTGAAATTGGGCGGTGCAGCTCTCGTCCTGGCCGCCGGATTGGTCACCGGAACTGGGGTGGCTAGCCCAGACACCGCGCAGGCGTCGACCGACAAGTGCTACACCACCGCCGCATCAGACGGCACCAAGTTCGTAAACTGCTCACTCTGGACCGGTCAATACTTTCAGAGCAGGCTCACCATCTACCCGGGCTGGCCACTAGGGCTAGACCGAACCTGAAGGCACAGGTCTTCACCACCTATATCTCGAATCGCGTCGAATCAGGCGGCAGGATGTTCGATAGCAAAAGCAAGAATTCCGCTGGGACTATGGTGATCTGGACGCAGACTCGCAAGTTACCGAAGGGTTGGGCCCAGGCCAGAAGCGGCGTGCGGTTCACCTACACACCAAACGGGCGGACTGCGACGCCGAACAACACCTCGTACCCCGGCCGTGACATGAATGGCCACTACACCCCCACGGTGCGACTCAAGTAGATAATGCACCGAAGTTCGCTCATCGCCCCGGGAAAAGCCCCTGCCTGGACGGGCGAGGTCACCGCACTAGCGGGTTTGGCCTGCCGCGCCAGCGGTCAGATCCGCTAGCCGGGACCGCGGGCGCTCAAGGGTCCGTTGGTCATCTCGAACGTGTCATTCTGGCGCTGAGGGATCGGGCGCGCGGGCGTCGGGGGTGGTGACCAATCGCCTCGTAGACCAGGGGGTGGTGTCGAAGCGCGGTCCCCAGCGCCTCCGTCGCGGAAGCCTTCGAGGGCCCTCGGCTTGCTCTCGCGGCCTTCGTTAGACTCGCGCGATGACGATGGCGCCGGACCTTTCCGTTGCTCAGCAGCGCGTTGTGGACCGCATCGACGACGCTGAAGTGGTGCAGGAGCTCGTTCGGCTGGTGCGGGTGCCAAGTGTCACCGCGGGGGACGCGGAGTCCGCCTTGCAGCACGACGTAGCCGATGGCATGCGCGAACTCGGGGCAGACGTCGACCTTTGGCGGCTAGATCTTGCCGAACTAGCGGCCGATCCGGACTATCCCGGAACCGAAGCGGAGCGGGCCGAGGGCTGGGGGCTGGTCGGTCGTTACGGCCCAGGGGGCAAGCCTGGGCTGGTGCTGCAGGGCCACGTCGACGTGGTCCCGACTGGCGATCTGGACAAGTGGGAGCACAGCGATCCCTTCAGTGGGGCGATCCGTGGGGGCGCCGTCCACGGGCGGGGCACCTGCGACATGAAGGCGGGAGTGGCCGCCAACCTCGCGGTCCTGCGGGCGATCGCCCGATCCGGAATCCGGTTGCAGCGTTCCCTGGCCATTCATCAGGTGGTGAGCGAGGAAGACGGGGGCTTGGGGGCGTTCGCGACCCTCAAGCGCGGTCATACCGGGGACGCCGCGGTGATCACCGAGCCCACGAGCGGGCGGCTGGGCGTTGCGAACGCGGGCGCGCTGACGTTTACGATCCGCGTCGCCGGCCGGGCGGCCCACGGGTCGACCCGGCTGGAAGGAGTGTCGGCGTTCGAGGCGTTCTTGCCCATCTACGCCGGATTGCAGGAGCTGGAGCGCACGCGTAACGCCGCTCCAGACCCGCTGTTCGCGGGCACCCCGTTTCCGTACGGCATCTCCATCGGCCGGATCACGGCCGGCGACTGGTCCAGCTCGGTGCCCGACCTACTGGTGGCCGAGGGGCGCTACGGCGTGCAACTCGGAGAAGACCTCGGCGATGCCCGAGCGGATCTGGAACGCGCCGTCGTCGCGGTTGGTGAGCGCGACCCGTGGCTGCGGGATCACCCGGCGAGCGTGGCGTGGACTGGCGGCCAGTTCGCTTCGGGTCAGCAGGACCGCGCTCACCCGTTCGTGAGCGAGGTCGCCGACGCCGTCGGCCAGATCGTCGGCGAGCGCCCCCGGTTGTGGGCCGCACCCTACGGCTCGGACCTGCGGCTGTACGCAGGGATGGGCGGGATTCCGACGCTGCACTACGGGCCTGGGGACGTGCGGATGGCGCACGCTCCCCGTGAGCACGTCAACATCGACGAACTGCTGCGAGTCACCCACGTGCTGGCCGTGCTGGCCGTCGACCGCCTCGGCGGTCACGTCTGACGGGGTGTTCAGTCGCGGCGCAGCAGGGGCCGCGTCAGACACGTCGGTCCACCATCACCGAGGACGAATTGGCTGCCCGCGACGGTGTGGACCTCCACCCCGGCCTCCCGCAGTTCGGCGGTGACCTTCGGTAGCCCATCGAAGAGAACGGCCTGGCCCGGGGCGGTGGCCAACACGTTGCACCCTTGCCGATCGTATTCACCCTCCGACACTTCGACCAGCGCGTAGTCGCGTTCGCGCAACCATTGGTACAGGGCGGCGGGCAACTGGGGGAGGAACACGGTGGCGACCGACGGGCTGACCAGTGACACATACGACATCAGGTGCAGGCAGTAGTCCGGACCCTGCCCGACGGGGGAGTCATAGCTGAGGCAGGACACGCCCTCGTCGGCCAGGAGGGCGCGGATCTCGTCGTGGGCTTGTTGATTGGTGCGAAATCCGCGGCCCATGGCCAGGGTCTCCTCGTCGAGCCACATCAGGTCACCGCCGTCGGCGGTCGCGCCGTCGCCGAGCCGGCCGATCACCGGGACGCCGAGAGCACTGAGGTCGGCCTGCATTGTGGCGGCCTCACCGGTTCGAGCCGGCTTGGCCGGGTTGAGCACCAACGACCCGCGCCCGGTCACGAACACCGCATCGTAGGAGTAGATCGAATCCACCTGGCCCGGGGTCGGCTCCAAGACATCCACCCGGATACCCAGACCCCGCAGGCTGGCGACGAAGCCCTCGTGCTCTGCGGAGATCGTGGACATATCCGGGGCGGCCCGCCAACCCGCTGCGGCGTAGTCACCAATCGGGGTGGGTCGGCGCACCGCCACCCGGCGCAACTGGGCGTACATCGAACGCACAGAGAAATTGGACTTCATCTCGTGAGTCTGGCAGGTCGAGGACCTGGTTGCGAGGACCTTGGGCGTCCCAGGGGCCCCGGGGGAGGAATCGACTGATTGCGGCGTATCGACGCCGATCCGGTTCGGGATCGAAGGATCCGCCCGGCAACGGCGTAGCTTCGTCGAACGCGAGGTACGCGCCATGGCAGCGGTTCCAAGCCTGGGGCGCCAACGGACGGGCTGGCGTTGCTATGCGGCACGAGCACGAGGGGACAGTCGTCGGGAAGCCAGGCCAAGAAACCGGCCCGTGACCGCTTAGGGAGTCCTCGGATACTCGGTCGGCTCGAGCTTCCGGAGTTACGCTGAAACGGCGAGCGATCGCCTGAGGAGCGGGAGGGTAGACAGATGATGATCTTCGACGTCGCGTTCACGGTCCGCGATCTCGCCGGCTCGGTGGCCTTCTACCGCGACACCCTGGGAATGCCCGTCCACGAGATCGACGATCGCGCGGTGGTTCAGGCTGGATCGTCGCGAATGACGTTGCTGTCGGGCCCCCGATTCGAGGGTGTGCACCACGTCGCGTTCGGGATCGTGCCTTCGGAGTTCGAGCTGGCGCACGACTGGCTGTCCGGGCGGGTCGCGCTGCTCGCGGGCGGCGGCTCGGAGATCGTCCTCGGCCCATCCGGGTGGAACTCGCGATCCCTGTACTTCCTCGGGCCAGAGGACATCGTCTTAGAGTTCATCGCCCGAGACGCCGACGCCGAGGAGAGGCCCGGCAACGGCACGACTCCGCGGATCCTATCGATCAGTGAGATCGGGATCGGCGTCCCCGACGTTGCGGCCACCGTAGGAACGCTCTCGCGGGAGTTGGCGTTGCTGCCGTTCTTTTCCCACGGGGAGCACTTCGCTCCCGTCGGAGACCACGATGGTCTGCTGATCGTGGTGCAGCAAGACCGCATCTGGTTTCCTACCCGGACGCTGCGGCCCGGCCAGGGATCGCTCGATATCCGGCTGGGCTCGTCGTCGACGCACCCGCCGATGAACCTAACGTCGACGATCTCGCTAGCTACCGGTGGACAGGTCGGGTAGACCGCCCAGCCGCGAGGGCTGGATCAGATGCGCTGCCCCGGTGCGCGGGACGGACTGCGCGGTCAGGTTGAGCAACCGGCCGAAGCGCCCGCGTTGGTGGAAGTGCTGATCGAAGATGGCGCGGCGGGAACCGAAGCTGAGGCCGCGCTCGTCGTCGCCGTCGGTGAGCGCAGAATCGAACACCGTCGAATTCTTGGGATCCAGGGCGTCGGCCTGGTTGAGTAGCACCGCCAAGGTGGCGTTGCACCCGGTGAACGCCCGGCGCAGGCTCGGCGAGGCGGCGACCGTCGCGTCACAAGCGGCGTCGATCTGGTCCGTCCGCTTCTGGGCGAGGGTCAGGTTCTCCTTCCGGTCCTCCGGAGCGTCGCCGTAGCTCGAACGAGACGACGACCAAGTCGACGGTCTTCCCGGTGGCCTGCTTGCCCACGATGGTCGAGAAGCCCTTAAGCGCGTTGTCCTCGTGCCCACCACCGATGGGAAAGCAGGACACGGGCGCCTTGCTCGTAGAGGCCGCCGTTGGTGGTCTTCGCGACGGCGGTACTGCCAAGACTGAGGGGTAGCAGGCTGAGGCCGAGCGCGCCCGCGAGGAGACGGGTGCGCACCCGCACACCCCTGGTTGGGTTGGCGCTCAGAATGCTGTCGGGTGTCGTCTTCGACATATGCTGAACCCTCGACTCGGGAAGGGCCGATACGCCCGCTCCTTCGCGCAGGCTATCGGGGCGAGGTGCGTTGGGTCTAGAGCTGTGCGCTAGGGATTCACGATCTGACGAGGAGCTCCTTCGGCTGGAGATGAGAAGACTGTGAGCACGGTGTCGGGGAGCTGGGCAACCTTCCGCCGCCTGTGGATCGCCACCGCGGCGGCGAACGTCGCCGACGGGTTCCTGCTGGCGGCGGTGCCGTTGTTGGCCCTGACACTGACCCGGGATCCGCTGCTGATCGCCCGGTCTCACCGCGGTGCGATACGTGCCGTGGTTGCTGTTCTTGCTGCCATCCGGGGTGCTAGCCGACCTGCACGACCGGACGCTCCTGATGCGGATCGCCAATCTTGTGCGGATCCTGACGCTCACGGGATTGGCCCTCCTGGCGGGGTTTGGCCAGCTGAATCTCCCTCTCGTTTACGCCGGGGTTCTCGTCATGGGTCTGGCGGAAACGCTGTACGACAACACCTCCTAGGCTGTCGTGCCCAGCATCGTCGAGGATTCGCTGTTGGAGCGCGCCATCGGTCGACTGCAGGCGACTTATACGCTGGGCAACTCTTTCGTCGGCCCGCCGCTGGGAGGCGTCCTCTTCGGCTTGGCGGTCGCCGCGCCGCTGGCCTTCGGGGCGGCCGGTTACGCCGCGGCGTTCATCCTGCTGCTGATGCTTCCGAGCTTGCGGTCTCGTGGAGACGGGGCCGTCGGGAACCAGGAACGAAGCGTCCGCACTGCCACCGTGGAAGGTTGGCGGATCTTCCACACATCGCGTTCGCTCGTCGCGCTGTGCGCGCTGGCGGGGGTTGGCAACGCGGTCAGCGCCGCCTCCTACGGCCTGGTTCCTCTCGTGCTCGTCGAGCGACTCGCCGCCCCGGCCAACCTGATGGGCCTCGACGGCTTCCTCGTGATGACCCAGTCGGTCGTCCTGGTGTCGGCTCGTGCCCGCCTCATCCCAGACGCCGCCATGGGACGGGTGACCGCGCTCTTTCGCAGCTTCTCGCTGGGAGCCGGGGTCGTCGGTGGCCTGATCGGGGGCGCGCTGGCCAAGTTCACCTCGATCAGCGCGGTCTACCTCGTTGGAGGGGTCTTGCTCGTCGTCCTCAGCGTCGCGCTCGCCAAACCTCTGAGTACCTCGCGACTGCGCGCCGAGATCGGCGACGCCAGCCAGAAGCAGAGGAGCGAATAGGTACGATGCGGGCGTTGGCGATTGACCGCTCTACCGAGGAGGACGAGGATGTCTCAGGCGTCACGCTGGCGCACGGATCCGGTAGACCGCGGCCTGGTCGACACCCTCAGTCTGGCGGTCGGCGACCCGAGCCTGGTCACGGACCGCGAGCTCGATCGGATCGCGGCCTCGGTGGACGCCTCGCACTACCTGCGAATGCCGAAGGTCGTCGTCCGGCCGCGCAACGCGGGGCAGGTGGGGGCGGTGCTGTTGGCGGCCGCCGAGTTGGGGGCTCCCGTGGTGTTCCGCTCCGGGGGCACGAGCCTGTCCGGCCAAGCGGGCACCGATTCGATCCTCGTCGACGTGCGCACCCACTTCCAAGACCTGACCATCCTCGACGAGGGGCGTCGGGTCCGCGCCGCGTCCGGGGTGACCGTGCGCCGGATGAACAACTACCTCAGGCCACACCAGCGCCGGTTCGGTCCGGACCCGGCCAGCGAGATCGCCGCCACGGTCGGCGGGGTGCTCGCCAACAACGCGAGCGGCATGTGTTGCGGCACCGAGCAGAACAGCTACCGCACGCTGGATTCGGTGCTCGCGGTGCTGCCCTCGGGTTACGTGCTGGACAGCGCGGCCGAGACCGCCGACGCCGACCTGGCCGCCGCCGAGCCCGAGCTGCACGCCACCTTGGCGCGCTTACGCGCCGAGCTCCTCGCCGACGATGGGCTCGCCGCGGAGGTCCGGCGGCAGTATGAGCTCAAGAACACCATGGGTTACGCCATGAACTCGCTGCTGGACTTCGAGTCGCCCGCCGAGATCGCGAGCCACCTCCTCGTCGGTAGCGAGGGCACCCTGGGATTCGTGCCGGAGGCCACCTTCCGCACCGTGGAGGTGTTGCAACACACCGCGACCGTCCTCGTGGTCTTCACCAGCCTGCGGGCCGCCAACGACGCACTGCCCGCGCTGGTGGCCTCCGAGGCCACCGTCGCCGAGCTCCTCGACGCCTCCTCGCTCCGGGTGGCCCAGACCGACGCGATGGCCGCCGACGCGATCCCCGAAGTGGAGTTCTCCAGCGAGGCCGCGCTGCTGATCGAGTACCAGTCCGATTCCGCCGAGGGATTGGCCCGGCTGACCGGGGCCGGCCAGGCGTGCATCGATCAACTCGACGGGGTGCATCCCGCCAGCGAGACCACGCTGAGCCAGGACGCGAAGACCCAGGCGAAGCTGTGGAAGATCCGCAAGGGCCTCTACGCCACGGTCGCGGGAGCACGCCCCGCGGGGACGACGGCGCTGCTGGAGGATATCGCCGTGCCGGTGGAGCGGCTGGCGGGAGTGTGCGAGGAGTTGATCAAGCTCTTCGATCGACACGGCTATCCGGGCTCGGTGATCTTCGGGCACGCCAAGTACGGCAACGTGCACTTCTTGATCAACATCGACTTCGCCGATCCGGCGGCCGTGGCGGTGTATGAGACGTTCACCGAGGAGCTGGTGCAGCTGGTGCTCGCCAACGGCGGGACGTTGAAGGCCGAGCACGGCACGGGCCGGATCATGGCGCCGTTCGTGCAACGCCAGTTCGGCGACCGGCTCTACGCCATGATGTGGCAGATCAAGCGGGCCTTCGATCCGCACCACATCTGCAACCCCGGCGCGGTGCTCACCACCAACCCCAACACCCACGTCGAGGCGATGAAGCCGGTGGCGCTGGCCGAGGACGAGGTGAACGCCTGCGTCGAATGCGGGTTCTGCGAGGTCGTCTGCCCCAGCAAGTTCCTGACGGTGACGCCCCGGCAGCGGATCGCGACCCGGCGGGCGCGCTACGAGGCGCTCGGCGAGGACGAGGCGGCCGGTGCCGCCGCCGCGGTGGCGAGGATCGACGAGCAGTCCGGCTACGACGTCGTGGACACCTGCGCCGTCGACGGGATGTGCGAAACGGTCTGCCCGGTGGGGATCAACACCGGCGACCTGGTGACGCGGCTCCGCGCGCAGCAGGTGCCCGCTCCGGTGAGCGCCGGCTGGCTGGCGGCCGCCAAGGGCTGGGCGCCGTTCACGACGGCGGCCTCGCTGGGGATGAGCGTCGTGCACAAGGTGCCCACCGTTTTGGTCAGCGCACCGCTCCGGCTGGCCCGCTCGGTGCTCGGCCACGATCGGGTGCCGCTGCTGAGCGGTGAACTGCCCGGCGGTGGTCCACGCCGCGAGGCGCGGCGGGAATCCGCTGCCGAGGTGGTCTACTTTCCGGCGTGCGTCGACACCATGTTCGGCGTCCCCGACGGCGACCCGGCCACCGGCGATTCGGTGGCGGCCATCCTGAGCGCCGCCGCGATCGGCTACCGCATCCCCGACGGCATCGCCGGGTTGTGCTGCGGCACCCCCTGGCACTCCAAGGGCATGAGCGGCGGATTCCACTACATGATCAACAAGCTCGGCTCGGAGCTCTGGGTCGCCAGCGACGGCGGGCGGTTGCCGATCGTCGTCGACAACTCCTCGTGCACCGAGGGAGTCGTCGTTGCTTTGCACGAGTTGGCGGCCGAGCACCCGGACTGGGCGGGCATGAGGATCGTCGACGCGGTGGATTACGTCGCGGACTCGGTGCTGCCGCGGATCGTTGACTCGATCCCCAGGATGGCCCGCGTCGTGATCCACCCGACCTGCGCGACCACGCGGCTGGGCAGCACCGAGTCCGTCGCCGCCATCGCGGCCGCGCTCGCCGACGAGGTCGTGGTCCCCAAAGACTGGGGGTGCTGCGCCTTCGCCGGCGATCGCGGCCTGCTGCATCCCGAACTCACCGCCTCGGCCACCCGCGCGGAGGCAGCGGAGTTGGCCGACGTCGAAGCCGACGCGTACCTGACCAGCAACCGGACCTGCGGGCTCGGCATGACCCGTGCCACCGGCAGGGAGTACCGCCACGTCCTGGCGGTCCTGGCGGCTCAGCTAGCTCGAACCAGCGCAAGGTGGTAATCAGTGCTGAAGGACGGGACGGGGCCGGTCGAACCCCTCAGGAGGAGAGACGGTGCACGCACCGAGTTGCTGGCTCGTTACGACGGAGTAGTACCAGTAAGGCGCCGGCTCCGATAGGTACCAGGGCTTCGGTGACCCGCTTGTCAGCTGACACCCGCCGGCGGAAGTCCCCGACTTGGTCGGCGTGCGACATCACATTCTCGACGACCAGTAGGCCGTTGGGCCGCAGGCCACGAACGACACCCTCCCAATAATCGACGTAGTGAGAACGCTCAGCGTCCAGGAAGATCATGTCCCATGAGGCCTCGTCGGATTCCTGCTGGGCATCGGCGGCGTCTTGAACGCGGAGTTCGACGATGTCATGAAGTTCGGCATCGCGAGGGTTGGCTGCGGCGATATCGATGCTGGTGAGGTGGCCGCCCGTGTCTGGTAGTGCGTCGGCGATCCACAGTGTTGAATACCCGTTGGAGGTGCCGATCTGCACCACCCTCGCAGTGAGCAGACGCTAGCGGCCACCGTAATGGGCAGATATGCGCTGCGGTCGGCGACCTGGACCTGCCCCGCTAGCCCGATCCCCATGCGGGCCCTGAGACGCTGATGGCTGCCACTCCGGACGGGCGCCACCCTCCCCCGGGGGCGCCCTCCACTGCCCGCGCAGCGTTGCCTATCCATAGGGGCCCAACTCGCGCGCGGCGCTCATTTGGGCCGGGCAGGTGCCCCGGGTGCGACCGCACGCGGTGAAGTCGCAGGCGCGGCACCACCAGGGCCCCGCAGGCCCGCCGCGACGCCGCTGCTCCAGCCGCGCGGCCACCCCACTCTCGACCATGGCGGACAGGAGCGCCTCGAGGGTTGCCGCCTCGCTGGCGTCGAGCCCGGCGATCGCCTGGCGGACGACCCCATCGCGTGCGGCTCGGGCGGCCGCGGCCCGCCGGTGACCCGCCGCCGTCAACCGGACCTCGACCCGCCGCCGGTCCGTGCCTGCGCGGCGCTCGGCGAGCCCCTCCGACTCGAGCTGGGCGACCAGCCGCACCGCCCCGGAGTGGGTCACCCCTAGGACGTCCGCGAGCCGGCCGACGTGGGCGCCGCCGAGGAACTCCGCGAGCGCCAGAAGAGCGACGGCGGCACTTCCGGTGAGCCCGGAGGTGAGCTCGAGCGCCGAGGTCGACTCTTGGGCGAGGTTCAGCGACAGCGACGACAAGAGATTTCCCAACCGAGGTGTGCCGGAGCGGTCCATTCCGTTATTATATGAGTGAGTCATACGATTACCGAGGAGATGAGTGAGCATGTCCGGTTTGATTGCCACCGCCACCACCGACATCCGCACCCCACCCGAGCAGGTGTGGGCCGCCCTGACCCAGCCGTCGCAGATCGCCGCCTGGATGCAGGGATCGCAGGTCACGACCACCTGGGAGGTCGGCAGCCCGATCACCTGGGACGGCGAGTACGACGGCCACACGTACCAAGACAAGGGTGAGGTGCTCACCCACGACGAGCCGAACGTGCTCTCGATGACCCACTACAGCCCGATGATGGGCGAGCCCGACGAGCCGGAGAGCTACCACACGCTGGTCTACACGCTCACCCCCGACGGTGAGCACACCCACCTAGAGCTCACCCAGGACGGCTGCACCGACCAGCAGCAGGCCGACCAGTTCAGCCAGAATTGGCAGCAGATGCTCGACGCCGTCAAGACGCACCTCGAGGACTGATCAGCCTCGGACGAGGTGTTGCGCTGGGTCGGCGGACCCGGCGGTTCTGGTCGGGTCGCGCGGTCGCGCCGAGAACGCGAGTACCCTAGGCCGGCCACTGGCAGGAGGGCCGCAGACTTCGCGGCTCGTCATCAACGACGCGGCCGAGCCGGCCGCCCGTGATGACTTCGGAAGACGCCCGCTAAGCGACCGCTAAGCGGGGGTGTCGCGCCAGCTCGTCCCAGTAGCTTGGAGATCGAAGCTGCCGCAGCTGAGCTCGGCCAGCGTGGATTCCAGGCGTCCGCGGCGCCCGGCAGGGATGCCGAGACCGATCCGGGCCCGCTCGCCGTACTCGGTGCTCAAGACGTCGACGCCGCGGACGCGAAGGGCACTCTCCAGGCGTCCGGCCGTGGCGTGATCGACCTCGATGACGAACTCCTCGATCATTCTGCAGCGCACCGTGGGCGCCGACTCCAGCGCTTCCCGTACGGCGTTGGCGTAGGCCCGAGCCAGGCCGCCGGTACCCAGCCTGGTGCCGCCGAACCATCGCGACACCACGGCCACGACGTCGCTGAGCTCCCGGCCGCGCAAGATCTCGAGCATCGGCGCTCCCGCGGTGCCCGCGGGTTCGCCGTCGTCGCTCGACCGCTCAACGGAGGCGTCCGGGCCCAGGATCATGGCCGAGCAGTGATGCCCTGCGCTCCAACGATCCCTGCGAACCGCGGCGAGAACGTCGCGAGCGCGCCCCTCGCCGTCGACACGCTGCACCGTGCACACGAACCGGGACCGCTTGACCTCGATCTCAGCCTGGGCCACTGCCGCAAGAGTCGTGAACGCCGTCGCCATCTCACCCATCTCACCCATCATGCTCGGGTGAGCCGTTGCAACCGCGCCTGGGCGTGCGTGGGAGCCATGAAGATACCCGACCTCGGGGTCGTACGCCGTGGCGGCCAACGGCCGCCGCGACGCTGCCGTTCGAGCGAACGGGTCGGTGCTTGTGCTGCGCGATCTTGTGAGCAAGCCTGGACCCGTGCCTCTCAGAGATTCCGCGTTGGCGATGCTGGTGATGCTCGTGTGGGGTGTCAACTTCGTCGTCATCGATGCGGGCCTCGCCGACGTGCCGCCATTCCTGCTCCTGTCGCTGCGGTTCGCCGTCGTCGTCTTTCCGCTGATCTTCTTCGTCGGCCGCCCGACGGCCCCTTGGCACACGGTCGCGGCGGTGGGCGCCTTGATGAGTCTCGCTCAGTTCAGCTTCCTCTACCTCGCGCTGGATGTGGGTTTACCTGCCGGATTGGCCTCGCTGCTCCTGCAAGCGCAGGTGATCTTTACGATCGTGATCGCCGCCGTGGCGCTGGGGGAGCGGCCCTCGACTCGTCAGGGAGTGGGTGCGCTCATCGGCACGGCCGGTTTGGCCATCGTTGCCCTGGCGCACGGGTTCAGCGCACCCGTTCTGCCCGTCCTGGTGGTGCTCTGCGCGGCCGTGTCCTGGGCGCTCGGTAACGTCGTCAGCCGCGCCGCCGGTGTGGCGTCGGGGCTGTCCCTGGTCGTCTGGTCCGCTCTGGTCGTGCCGCTGCCCGCCCTGGCGATGTCGCTGGTGTTCGACGGCCCCGACGAGGTGCGTAGCGCCCTGCGCGAACTGTCGGGAATCGCCATCGCGAGCACGGTCTACACCGCGGTGGGTGCCTCGTTGATCGGGTACGCGGTGTGGAACACCCTGCTGGCCCGACATCGCGCGGGCGCGGTGGTTCCCTTCGTGCTCTTGGTGCCACCGATCGGCATCGCCGCCGCCTGGCTGGTGCAGGGCGAGGTGCCAGCCGTCTCAGAGCTGCTGGGTGGGGTGGTGATGTTGACGGGTGTGGCGATCGCCACGATCAGGCGGTCGGCGTCGGCAGTGGCGGAGTCCCAGGCGTCGTTGCTTGGATCGCCAGACCACTCGGAGAATGCGCCGGCGTAGTCCTAGGGCAGACCGACGGTGTCGGGCTCGTCGAGCACCATGGCCTGCACATCCGGCCAGGTTGCCGGGAGCCAGTGCGGCCGCGCGCCGCCCACCACTCGCCACCCGCGGGCCCGATACAGAACTTCCGCGGAGCTGTTGGACGGGGTGAAGTCCAGACACGGGGCGAGACCCGCTGCCCGTAACGCCGCGACGGCCGCCGCTAACAGGCGCGAGCCGACGCCGCGATGTTGGGCCTCGGGAGCCAAAAACAGCGCCGAGACGGTGCCCAACTCCTGAACGGCACGCCCGTGCCCGGCCATCCACAACCGGGTGATTTCGTCGCCCTCGAACGAGGAATCGTCGAGCTCGACGCGGCAGGCGCTGACGTGCCCCACTGGCGCGGGCTTACCGTCTCGCAACGCGACGGCGGTGAAGGCGGCCACCTCGCCTGCCCGGGCGATGAAGTCCTCGGCCGGAAAGGGCAACGGCCAGCGGACGGGGTAACGGCTCACCGGCTGCTGGCGAGCGAGGGCGTCGACGAGGGCGGTCAGGTCCTCGCGGCGTCGCGGACGCAGGTAGATCGTCTCGTCCTCCTGTTTCTCTGGTGGGGGTTGTTGGGGGCGAAGCCTCCAACTGTTTCGTTTGTGGGGGTTGTTGGGGGCGAAGCCTCCAACTGTTTTACAACACCGAATGTTAGCTGGCGCACAAATACGCCACCGGCCTGTGCGTGGCATGCTTGGGCCGTGAGTGATATTCCCGTCGGCAGCCCGCCCGCCCCCCCAGGACGCCACGCCGCACCGAGCGGCTGGTACGCCGATCCGGTGGACATGAGCCGGCAGCGGTACTGGGACGGTTGGCAGTGGTCGCGCGACACCCGGCCCGGCCCGGCGTCGGCCGGTGCCGCGGAACCGGGGCAGCGGTCTCACCCAGGCTACGGGCGCCAGGGGTACGCGCCGCCGGCCCAAAATCCGGACGGTCAGCAACAGCCCTACGGTCAGCAGCCTTACGGGCAACAGCAGCCTTACGGCCAACAGCAGCCTTACGGCCAACAGCAGCCTTACGGCCAACAGCAGCCTTACGGCCAACAGCAGGGGTACGGTCAGCAGCTCCCCTATCCGGGCCAGGGGCAGCTGAAGCCCGTCCCGTGCACCGACGACGGCGTGCGGCTGGCGGGTTGGTGGTGGCGGGTCATGGCCGTGCTCATCGACACCCTCATCGTGGGCGTCGTGATCGCGGCGGTGACCTTCCCCATCTGGAGCTCGCTGGTCGCCGAGGTCATGACCACCTTCCGAGAGGCCTTCGAGGCCGCTCAGGCGGGCTCGTCGACGCCTCCGCAGCCCGATTTCACCCTGGCACCCAGGATGACCCTCTTGCTGGGCCTGGCCCAGGCCGTCGTCGGGGTGAGTTACAACGCGGTGTTCCTCCGGCTGAGGGGCGCGACACCGGGCAAGCTGGTCTGCGGACTCAGGGTGGTTCCGCTGCAGCAGGGTCGGTTCGCGGGCAGGCTGGAATGGGACACGTGCGTGGTGCGGGCGGTCGTGTGGGTTCTCCCCGCCGTCTCGGGCTACACCTATCTGCTGCGGCTGGCCGACGCCATTTGGCCCCTGACCAACCCCCGCAAGCAGGCCGTGCACGACATCATCGCCAAGACCCAGGTCATCCGTCCGTAATTAGGTTCCACCGTTAGCCCGCCCACACCAGACCGACACCTTAGAGGACCCGGCGTGACTGCCCTTGATTCCACGATCACCAAGCTGGCCAAGGCCTACGGCGTAGCCACCGGCTTCTACAACTGGCGGGGCTCCGAGACCCAGGTAAGCCGCGAGTCGATGGCTGCGGTGCTGGCCGCCCTCGACGTCGACGCCTCCACCACCCAGGCCGCCGAGCGATCGCTCGACGCCTTCCACGACGCCCGGTGGCGCGCGATGCTGCCGCCGACGGTCGTCGCCCGCCAAGACGAGGGCACCACCGTGGACGTGCACGTCATCGACGGCGCCTCGGCGGAGGTGTGGATCGAGCTGGAGTTCGGCGGCCAGCGCGAGGTGGGACAGGTCGAAAACTGGACCCCTCCCCGCTCGGTCGACGGCGTCACGCGCGGCCAGGCGAGCTTCTTCGTACCCGGTGATCTGCCGCTGGGCTATCATCGCCTGCTCGCGATCTCCGACGGCGTCGAGGCCGAGGCGTTGTTGATCATCGCGCCGCAATTCCTGGGCTTCCCGTTCTCCGTGGGCGAGGACCGGGCCTGGGGATGGGCGGTGCAGCTCTACAGCATCACCTCGAGGCGGTCTTGCGGTATGGGCGATCTCGCCGATCTCGGTGAGCTGGCCGCCTGGTCGGCCGCCGAGCAGGGCGCGGACTACATCCTGATCAATCCCCTCCACGCGGCGGAACCGGTCACTCCGCTCGAGGCCTCGCCTTACCTGCCGAGCAGCCGCCGGTTCACCAACCCGCTCTACCTGCGGGTGGAGGCGATCTTGGAGTTCGACGAGCTCGACGAAGCGGCCAAGGCCGGCTACGAGCGCACGCGCCGCAAACTCGACGCGACGCTGGTGAGCGACGAGACCATCGACCGGGACAGTGTTTGGGAGGCCAAGCGCGCGGCGCTGATCGCGGTGTTCAACCTGCGACGCGACGAGGCGCGCGCGGCCGAGTTCGCCGAATACCGCGACCGCCAGGGCCAATCGTTGGTCGATTTCGCCGTCTGGTGCACCCTGGCCGAACGCTTCGGCTCGGACTGGAGCCACTGGCCCGACGAGTTCTCCCACCCCGGCACCGACGCCGTCGCCGTGGCCGCCAAGACCGAGGCCGAGAAGGTGCGCTTCTACTGCTGGCTGCAATGGCAGCTCGACGAGCAACTGGCCGTGGCCCAACACCGCGCGGAAGAGGCCGGGATGGCGCTGGGCATCATGCACGACCTCGCCGTCGGCGTGAACCCCAACGGCGCCGACGCCTGGGCGCTCGCCGACGTCTTCGCCAAGGGCGTCGCCGTCGGCTCGCCGCCCGATGCGTTCAACCAGTTGGGCCAGAACTGGAGCCAGCCCCCGTGGCGACCGGACCGCCTGGCCGAGTGCGGGTACCGGCCGCTGCGCGACATGGTCGCCGACATCCTGCGCCACTCCGGCGGCATCCGGATCGATCACGTCATGGGCCTGTTCCGGCTGTGGTGGGTGCCACAGGGCCAGCCGCCCACCAAGGGGTGTTACGTCTCCTACGACCACGACGCCATGGTGGGCATCCTCACGCTGGAGGCCGCGCGGGCCGGGTCGCTCGTCGTGGGCGAGGACCTCGGCACCGTCGAACCGTGGGTCCGCGATTACCTCGCCGCCCGCGGAGTCCTGGGACCCTCGATCCTGTGGTGGGAGCAGGACTACGACGGCGATGGCTCCCTGCTCTCGCCCGAGCGCTGGCGGGAATACTGTCTGGCCTCGCTCACCACCCACGATCTGCCGCCGACCACCGGCTTCCTCGCCAGCGATCACGTCTACCTGCGCGAACGCCTCGGCCTGCTGAGCACCGGCCTCGAGACCGAGCTCGCCAACGACCGCGCCGAGCGAGCCGGCTGGCTGGCCAAGCTTCGCGACATGAATCTCCTGGACGCCACGATCGAGGACGACACCACCGACGTCGACGAGATCGAGCAGATCGTCCTCGCCCTGCACGCCTACCTGGTGCTGACCCGCTCCCGCCTCATCGGTCCGACCCTGACCGACGCGGTGGGGGAGCGTCAGGCCCAGAACCTGCCCGGGACCACCGACGAGTACCCCAACTGGCGGGTGCCCATGACCGACGTCGACGGCAACCTGGTCCGCGTCGAGGATCTATCGGCCATGCCGCGCGTGCAGCGCCTGGCGGCTCAGTTCGCCAACCTCAACGCCGGGCAATAGGGCGTAGGGCCCAGCTGTCCGGGGACAGCACCTGTCCGTCCAGCCCGTTTTAGCGCGCTCGACCTGGTGCTTCCCGCTCAATTCATGAATCAAGCGGGAAGCGCTGACCTGAGCGAGCTGGGCAGGATAGTGAGCGCGGTGCTAGAACCCGAGCGGCATAACAGAACCCGAGCGGGCGGTGGTGGGGCCCGAGCGGGCCCACAGAACCCGAGCGGGTCAACCGTCCAACCGGACGCCGGCCTCGGTGAACTCGGCGAGAGTCTCATCGAGGCGGTCGGGGGCCACGGCGGCGGTGAGGCCGCGGAGCACGGTCGTGTCGAAGTCGGCCCGGGCGGCGTCGAGGGCGGTGGCCTTGACACAGAAGTCGGTGGCGATGCCGGCGATGTCGACGCGGGTCACCCCTAGCGCCTTGAGGTAAACCTCCAACCCGACGGACTGGACGTTGCTGCCCTCGAAGCCGGAGTAGGCGGCGGTGTATTCGCCCTTGTCGAACACGGAGTCGAACTCGACGTCGAGGTCGGGGTGGAACTCCTCGCCGCCGGTGCCGACGACGCAGTGCGGGGGCCAGGAGTCGACGAAGTCGGGGTGGTCGGAGAAGTGCGCGCCGGGATCGATGTGGGTGTCCCGGGTCGCCACCACGACCGCGTAACCGTGCTCGTCGGCGACGTACCGCGTGATAGCGCTGGCTGCGGCAGCCCCGCCGGAGACGGCGAGCGAGCCGCCCTCGCAGAAGTCGCGCTGCACGTCGACGACGATGAGCGCCTTGGTTGGGATCAAGCTGGCTGAATCGGACACACCAGTTCCTCTCGTTCTAGACTTCGGAGCCCGCGGCGAAGGGGCTGGACTCGAGCTGGCCGTCCTCGAGGTAGAGGGTCTCGAGGGCCGGGCCGCCCCGCGACATCTTCATCACCGACGGCGGCATCTCGGCCAGGGTGCGAGCGTGGCGCTCACGCGCGGCTGAAAGCGGTTCGGCCCCGACGATCTCCCCGTCGCGGACCAGCTCGACCAACAGGGGCCGATCGTTGCTGTCGCCCTCGGGCGGGACGCCGACGCCGATGACCTCCGCCTCGGCGACGCCCGCCGCGTTCAGGCGGCGCATCGCGTACTTGCGTCCGCCGATGGAGATCTTGCTCTTGCTCTTCTTGGCCACCGGCAGGAGCTCGGCGGCCGGGTCGTCGGAGCCGGCGCGGGCGACGAGCTTGTAGACGAAACCGCAGGTGGGGTGGCCGCTGCCGGTCACCAACGAGGTGCCGACGCCGTACCCGTCCACCGGGGCGGCCGTCAGCGCGGAGATCTGCCACTCGTCCAGATCGGAGGTGACGATGATGCGGGTGTTCTTGGCGCCCAGTGAATCGAGCAATTCGCGTACCTGCATGGCAACAAGGCGCAGGTCGCCGGAATCGATGCGGACGGCCCCGAGCCGGCCCCCGGTGAGCTCGACGCCCTCGCGGACGGCGCGCTCGATGTCGTAGGTGTCCACGAGCAAGGTGGTGGATTCGCCCATCGTGTTGAGTTGGCTCTTGAAGGCTTCGGTCTCGCTGTCATGCAGGAGGGTGAACGAGTGCGCGGCGGTGCCGGTGGTGGGAACACCGAAGCGGCGCCCGGCCTCCAGGTTCGAGGTGGCGGTGAAGCCGGCGACGTAGGCCGCCCGCGCCGCCGCGACCGCCGACATCTCGTGGGTGCGCCGCGAGCCCATCTCGATGCAGGGCCGATCGTCGGCCATCAGCGTCATCCGCGATGCCGCCGACGCGATCGCCGAATCGTGGTTGTAGATGGAAAGGAACACCGTCTCGAGCACGACGGCCTCGGCGAAACTGCCCTCGACCACCATGAGCGGGGAGCCGGGGAAGTAGATCTCGCCCTCCGGGTAGCCCCAGATGTCTCCGGCGAAGCGGTACGTGGCGAGCCAGTCGGCGGCGAGGTCGTCGACGATGTCTTGCTCGCGCAGCCACTCGATCGTCGCGGCCTCGAAGCGGAAATCGGCCAGCGCTTCGAGCGCCCGGCCCACCCCGGCGACGACGCCGTAGCGGCGCCCGTCGGGCAGGCGGCGGGGAAACAGCTCGAACACGCTGCGGCGGGTGGCGGTGCCGCTGTGCAGGGCCGCCCGGACCATAGTGAGCTCGTAATGGTCGGTCAGCAGTGCCGTCGTCGCGGCCGGCGCGGTTGTTCTCACGCGCCCCAGACTAGGGGGCTTAGGCGCGGATGTGCCCGGAGCCGCGAGATTTGTCACAATGTTCGGTATGTCCCAGGCCAGTTGCACCGTATCGGTTGCCGACCCCGAAAGCGCCACCGCCGTCGTCGAACGGCCGGTGGAGGATGCCCTCATCGAGCAGCCCTGGGTCACCCTCGTCTGGGACGATCCGGTGAACCTCATGTCCTATGTCACCCACGTCTTCGTCACCTATTTCCACTACCCCAAGGCCAAGGCCGAGAAGCTGATGCTGCAGGTTCACCAGCAGGGCCGGGCGGTCGTCTCCAGCGGCGGACGGGAAGAGATGGAGCGCGACGTGAACGCGATGCACGAGTTCGGGCTGTGGGCGACGTTGGACAAATCCCAGTGAAGGCGTTCAAGCGTCGCGGCAAGACCGTGTCGGCGAGGCTGACCGACGACGAGATCGCCATCCTCACCTCCCTGGTGAACCAGCTGGTGGAGCTGCTCGAGGACTCGGCTCCCGCCGAGCAGGCGGAGGAGTCCGCCGCGGCCGGTGACGATCCGTTCGCGATGTGGGAGGCCGATCTCAACGCCGAGCCGGACGCCCCCGGGGCGTCCAGCGATCCGGTGGTCCGGCGCCTGTTCCCCAGTGCCTACCCGCACGACCCGGCCGCCGCCTCGGACTTTCGCCGGTTCACCGAACGAGATCAGCGCGAGCGCAAGCTTCTCGACGCCCGGCAGGTGTTGAGCGATCTGGGCGACACCTTGGGGGGCGCCGAGAGCCTCAAGATCGCCTCCTCGGCCGTGCCCGCGTGGCTCAAGACCCTGACCGCCCTGCGGCTGAGCGTGGCCGTCCGGCTCGGCATCACCGACTCCGATTCGGCCGCCGAGCTGGCAGCGCTCGCCGAGGACGATCCGCGGGCGTTCATGTACGGCGTCTACGAGTGGCTCGGGTTCGCCCAAGAGAGCCTGCTGGCCAGCCTGTGAACGCCTCGCACACCGTAAGGCTGGAACGGCCCATCGGGGTCTTCGATTCCGGCTTCGGGGGGCTGACGGTGGCCCGCTCGCTGGTCGATCAGCTGCCGGGGGAGGACATCGTCTACCTCGGCGACACCGCGCGCTCCCCGTACGGCGATCAGCCCATCGCCGACGTCCGCGAGTTCGGGCTCGAGTGTCTCGATCACCTGATGGAACACGACGTCAAGGCGCTCGTGGTGGCCTGCAACACCGCCTCCGCCGCCTTACTCCGTGACGCCCGCGAGCGCTACCGCGTGCCCGTCGTCGAGGTGATCCTGCCCGCCGCCCGCCGGGCCGTCGCCGCCACCCGGACCGGACGCGTCGGGGTCATCTGCACCGCCTCGACCGCCACCTCCGGTTCCTACTCCGACGCCTTCCACGTCGCCCCGCAGGTGCAGCTGTTCACCCAGGCCTGCCCCCGCTTCGTGGAGTTCGTCGAGGCGGGGATCACCAGCGGTCCGGAACTCGTCGCCGTCGCCGAGCAGTACCTCGCGCCGTTACGCGCCGCCGGAATCGACACCCTGATCCTGGGCTGCACCCACTACCCGCTGCTGGCCGGGATCGTCTCCTACGTGATGGGAGACCAGGTCACCCTGGTCTCCAGCGCCGACGAATGCGCCCGCCAGACCTACGCCACCCTGACGCGCCGCGGCCTGGTGCACAGCGGTCGCGAGGAGGGCTCGCGGCGCTTCCTCACCACCGGCAGCCCCGAGGACTTCGGCGTCCTCGGGCGGCGGCTGATGGGCGGGTTCGTTGAGCACGTCGGCCAGTTCGCCTAACCGAGGTCGACGTGGATGGGGCGCGGTGGTGGCCAGATGAGGTCGGTCAACAGGGCTTCGACCTGGGAGCGGTTTTGTCGGGCGTGGCCAGGTTCGGACACGTGTTCGGTGAGGCCGCCCTTGACGACATAGTCGTAGCCGAACGGGGATCGCCACTCGTAGGTGCCTGGTTCGGG
>JBBSOW010000045.1:0-23895 GCA_038259365.1 Propionibacteriales bacterium | reverse complement strand
GCCACGGTCGAGTTCGTGCTGGGCGTGCTCGACGAGGTCCTGGCCGCGGTGGTACCGGACACACCGTACGTCCACCTCGGCGGCGACGAGTGCATCCTGGCCGCCTGGGCCGAGGATCCCCGGGTCGTCGAGTACGCCAAGTCGGTGGGCGTCGCCCCCGATGAGGCGATGCACGGTCACTTCCTGCGCCAGCTCGCCGCGGGCCTGGCCCAGCGGGACCGCAGGATGGCGGTCTGGGACGAGGCGTTCGTGACTGGGGGATTGGCGCCCGGCAGCGTTGTGACGGCCTGGCGCGGTGACAAGGTGGCGCGACGAATTGCGACCGCCGGCTACGACGTGGTGCGCTGTCCGGTCTTCCCTACCTACCTCGATTACTCCCAATCCGCGGATTCCACCGAGCCGCTGTCCATCGGTGGGCCGATCACGCTCGAGGACGTCGCGTCGTTCGAGCCGACCCCGGCGGACTGGGCGCCCGAAGAGCGCGAGCGCGTCATCGGGATGCAGTTTCAATGCTGGAGCGAGCGGATCGAAGACGCGCGCCAGCTCGATTACGCGGTCTTCCCGCGGGCGAGCGTCTTGGCCGATGTCGCCTGGCGCGGCCAGGCCCAAGCCCCGTGGCCCGAGGAGCAAGACAGGCTGGTCGCCCACCTCGCTCGCCTGGAGGCCGCCGGCGTGGAGTACCGGCCGTTGGGCGGTCCGCACGCGTGGCAACAGGGCGGCACCGGCTCCCGCGCGTGGGTGCAGCGGCCGCCGATCGGGCAGATCCGGGACCAACTCGAACAGCTATCCGGGGCCGGTTCCAACGACGGGATCGAGTGGTGATCGGCGCCGCGTAGTAGCTATTCGCGCGCTCACCAGCTGATCTTGTCTGGAAAGAACTCCGCGATCAGGTCCTCGTAGTACGGCTTGAGCCGGACCGGATCGGGGCGGACGTCGACCTTGGTGTAGAGGTCGTAGCGGTTGAACAGGTTGACCCACGGTTTCAGCTCGCGATCGGTCTCGCTCTCCAAGGCGGTGTAGGCGCCCTCGCGGTGCCACGGGTAGAAGGAGTGGTAGCGCAAGATGTAGCCGGCCTCGCGGGGCAGGTATCGGTGGGTCGCCTGGTAGACGTACTCGTCGTGGCCCCAGGACATGACGACGTTGTCGAACCCGCACCCCGGTTCGTAGATTCCCGTGGGCCCGGAGAACTCCGGGTGGTGGGAGTCGGGATTCTGGGCAAAGAACTCGGAGAAAACGATCTTGTCCGAGAAGGCACACCCCACCGGGTAGGTGTCGCCGACGACGGCCCACTGCGGTTCGCCCCACAGGCAGAGGATCTTGCCGAGGTCGTGCAGCATCCCGGTCAGGATCAGCCACCGAGGATGGCCGTCGGCGCGGATCGCCTCGGCCGTTTGCAGCAGGTGCTCGATCTGGGTGGCGTCGGTGTCCGGGTCGGAGTCGTCGACGAGGTTGTTCAGGAACTCCATCGCCTCCCACACCCCCATCTCCGCGCGGTTCAGGGCCCCGTACTCGGCGCGTTTGGCGCTCGCGTTCGCATAACTCTGATTGATGTGGTTGAGCCGGTAGAACTCCTTCACCGACGGGCGCACCTCGGCGGAGTAATCGCGAAACGCGTGCTCGGCCCGTCCTGTGCGGTCGGTGGTCTCGGGGTAGCGCTCGAGGAGGTCGTCCTCCCACGCCTCGATATCGGGCGCGTGAACGGTAGTGAAACGTTTCATAGCCCTACTGTAGCGGCGTTCGATCGGTTCCGATAGCCCGTGCGCCAACTCGTGTCAGCCGCCTTCGGTGGCCAACTACGCTGAGTCCATGGTCGACCCTGAGAACTCCCCGCCGCGGCGCGGCGCGACGTGGTGGGCGATCGTTCGACTCGTCGTCGGGCTTGCGCTGATCGCGGGGCCGCTGATCATGGCGTGGCAGCGATGGGCGGTGTTGGCTGCCGGAAACCCCATCACCGTGGTCATGGGGGTCGTGCTCGCGCTCTGCGGTCTGCTGACGGTGATCCTGGCCGTGGCCCGGCTGCTCGGCCGCCGCAACCCCAGGCGCTCCCGGCTCAAGACCGTGGCGGTCAGTATCGTGCTGATCGTGGGATTGCTCGCCTCGGCCTTCCTCGGCTGGGCTCGACCCTGGCCCGCCGAGGCCAACGCCATTGCGGCGTTGGGTTCGGGCGATCGGATCGAGTATCGCGAGCACGTCGGGTGGTACGAGTTCGTGCCGACCGATCCCGGCGGTGTCGGGTTCGTGTTCTATCCCGGCGCCAAGGTGGACGCCCGCGCCTACGCCGCCATGCTGCGGCCGCTGGCCGAGCGGGGAGTGCTCGTGGCCGTCGTCGCCGAGCCGATCGGGATCGCGCTGCTACCCGGCACCCCCGACGATGCGGCCCTCTCGGCCCATCCCGAGATCGAGACCTGGGCCCTCGGCGGACATTCCCTGGGCGGGGTGTCCGCGGCCCTCAAGGCCCAACGAGATCAAGAAATCGACGGCCTGGTGTTTTGGGGGTCCTTTCCGGCGGGCCGGATCCGCTCCGACCTCGCGGTGCTCTCGGTGAGCGGCAGCGAGGACGGGTTGTCGACCCCGGACAACGTCGAGGCCAGCCGGGCGGACCTGCCGCCCGAGACCCAATACGTGGTGATCGCGGGCGCCAACCACGCCGCCTTCGGCGACTACGGCCCGCAATCCGGGGATAACCCGGCCGTCGGCGATCCCGCCACCCTTCGGGCGGAGATCACCGACGCGACCTACGCCTTCTTGGCCGATCTCGGTTAGCCCCGGACGACCCGGTTAGTGAGTAGCGGCTCAGGCCTCGACCTCGGCCCCACCTTCGGACCATAGGGTGTGAAAGCTGCCCTCGGCGTCGATGCGACCGTAGGTGTGGGCGCCGAAATAGTCCCGCAGGCCCTGGGTCAGCGCGGAGTTCACCCGCGGGGCGCGGATCAGGTCGTAGTAGCCCAGGGCCGAGGACATGCCGGGCACCGGGACCCCGCCGAGTACCGCCTTCGAGATCGTCGCCCGCCAGGCGTCTTGGCCGTTGGCCAGCCCCGCGGCCACGCTGGGCGCCTCCAACAAGGTGGTCAGGTCGTGGTTGGCGTACTCGCTGCGGATGCGCTCCAGCAGTTTGGCCCGGATGATGCAGCCGTCGCGCCAGATCTTGGCGACCTCGGAGATGTCGATGTCCCAGCCGTACTCGTGCGAGGCGGTGCGGATCTCGTCGATGCCCTGGGCGTAGACGACGACCTTGGAAGACCACAGCGCCTGGCGGACATCGTCGATGAAGCGCTCGCGATCCTCGATGTGGCCGAGCCGACGATCGGGTCCGCTCAGCGCCCGCTGGGCGGCCTCGCGAAGCTGAGGGTGGGAGGAGGCGGCGCGGGCGAAGACCGCCTCGGCGATGGCGTTGATCGGGACCCCCAGGCTGAGCCCGGTCTGCACGGTCCAGGTGCCGGTGCCCTTCATGCCGGCGGCGTCGATGACCACCTCGACCAGCGGCTTGCCCGTCTTGGCGTCGACCTGGCGCAGGACGATGGCGGTGATCTCGATGAGGTAGGAATCCAGATCGCCGGTGTTCCAGCGCTCGAACACCTCGGCCATCTCCACGTAGCTCAACCCGGCGGCCTTCAACAGCTCGTAGGCCTCGCCGATGAACTGCATGTCGGCGTACTCGATGCCGTTGTGGACCATCTTGACGAAGTGGCCCGCGCCGTCGGTGCCCAGGTAGGCACAACACGGCTCGTCGCCGACGTGGGCGGAGATGTCTTCCAGGATCGGGCCCAAGGCCGCGTAGGCCTCGGTCGACCCGCCCGGCATGATCGAGGGTCCCTCCAAGGCGCCCACCTCGCCGCCGGAGATCCCGGCGCCGACGAAGTGCAGGTCGTGCTCGCGAAGGGCCGCCTCCCGGCGGCGGGTGTCCTCGAAGTGGGCGTTGCCGCCGTCGACGACGATGTCGCCGGATTCCAGCAGCGGAACGAGGGACTCGATGACCGCGTCCGTGGCCGGGCCCGCCTGCACCATGATGACGACGCGCCGAGGCCGTTCCAGCGAGGAGACGAAGTCGGCCAGCTCGTAGGCCGGCAGAAAGGTGCCCTCCGAGCCGTGCGCCTCGACCAAAGCCCTGGTCTTGGCGTCGGTGCGGTTGTAGACCGCCACGTCGAACCCGTGCCGGGCCATGTTGCGCGCCAGGTTGCTGCCCATCACCGCCATGCCGATGACGCCCACCTGCGCGGTATCGCCCGCGGCGGATCTGGTGTGCTGCGAAGTCATAGTTTCCTTTCTGAGCCGAGGCGAGATCGGCGTAGCTGATGGGGTGCATTCGATCGTGTGAATCCTGGCGTGCCGTCTTCCTCGTGCTCCATGCTGCCATGATGAGGTGATACGGCCCTCAACCATGCGAAGTCGGGCGCTCGAAGGGGTCGGTGATCGCCATCGCTAACCACTACATCATCGGCCTCGTCGTTCGGTGGGCGGGGATGTCTTCGGGCAAGACTCCCACCGGTCTCCGCTCCACCGGACGCGGAGATGTTGAAACGGGCGGAATCGGTCCCGGCGGGCTGCGAGGGGCTGGTGATGCTGCCCTACCTACTCGCGGAGCTGGCCACCGTCTACGCCCAGAAGCGGAGCGACACCGCCGCGCTTATTCGCCAGCTGGGCCGGGTGGCCGAGGCGTTCGCGACACGAGCGTGACGAGGGCGGTCTTCCCAGGCCAGTAGCGATGTGGTCGACTTGGCCTCACCACCGCGATAAGGAGCCCCGACCGATGTCTTCTCCCACTGAAACCGCACGGACCGGTGACACCACCTACGAGCTCAAGCGGGTCATGGGCCCCAAGCTGTTGCTGCTGTTCATCGTCGGCGACATCTTGGGTACCGGCGTCTACGCCCTCACCGGGAAGGTAGCCGCCGAGGTCGGCGGCGCGGTCTGGCTACCGTTCCTGTGCGCCTTCGCGGTGGCGGTGCTCACCGCATTCGGTTACCTCGAACTCGTCACCAAGTATCCCCAGGCTGGCGGGGCCGCCGTCTACACCCACCACGCCTTCCGGATCGAGTTCTTGACCTTCCTGGTCACCTTCGCGGTGATGGCCTCCGGTTTGACGTCGGCCTCTAGCGCCTCGAAGGCGTTCGCCGGGAACATGTTCAAGGCGCTGGGTTGGGACGCGGAAAAGGCGGGCCCGGTGCTGGTCGCCTCCCTGGCCTTCATGACGCTGATCGCGCTGATCAATCTGCGCGGGGTCGGTGAGAGCGTGAAGGCCAACGTCGTGCTGACCCTCATCGAGCTCAGCGGGCTGGTGTTCGTCATCGGCGTGGGCGCCGTGGCGATCTTCCGGGGAATGGGCGACACCTCGCGGTTGACCGACTTCGCTACCCCGGCCGGTGAATCGCCCTTCGGCGCGGTGACCGCCGCGACGGCGCTCGCGTTCTTCGCCATGGTGGGCTTCGAGGACTCGGTGAACATGGCCGAGGAGACCAAGGACCCGGTCAAGATCTTTCCCAAGATGATGCTGCTGGGCCTCGGCGTGACCGGCGTCATCTACATTCTGGTGTCCATCTCGGCGGTGGCGTTGGTGTCGCCCGATGAGCTGAGCAAGGGCAGCGCCCCGCTGCTGAAGGTGGTCGAGGCGGGGGCACCGAACTTCCCCATCGCCATCTTTGCCTGGGTCACGATGTTCGCGGTGTCCAACTCGGCGCTCATCAACATGTTGATGGCGAGCCGGTTGCTCTACGGCATGGCGCGGGAGAACGTGCTCCCGGGAGCCCTGGGGAAGGTGCTGCCGGGCCGCCGCACCCCGTGGGTGGCCATCCTCTTCACCACCCTGCTCGCCTTCGCGCTGATCTCGTTTGCCGATCTGACGGCTCTGGGCGGCACGACGGCGCTGCTGCTGTTGTGCGTGTTCACCCTCGTCAACGTCACCGTTTTGGTGTTGCGAAAAAAGGATCCGGTGGATCGGCCGCACTTCAAGACCCCGATCGTGATCCCCGTGATCGCCGCCATCCTCTGCGCCTACCTGGCCAGCCCGCTCTCGGGACGCGACGCCGAGGACTACAAGGTGGCCGGTTGGCTGATGCTCGTGGGCGTCGTCTTGGGGGCCATCACCTTGTTGCTGAACAAGTTCGTGTTCCATCGCGAAAGCAAGATCGGCAGCAAGGAATCCGATCTGCGCACCCCGCATGATTAGGCCGGCCTGACGCCGGGGCCGACGCCACTCGACGAGTGGTCAACGGCTAAAGTGGAGGCAATCGAGCAAGCGCGACCAGCACGAGAGCGAAGACCAGGTGAGCGGTGACAATCCGAAGCGCGGACGGCTCCGACGCGCTCGGGGCGTCAGTGAGGAACCGCGCGCAGAAGAAACCATCGCTGAGGATTCCGACGCCGAAGACGCCCGTGGCGACGAGCACGGCACTAACTCTTCCTCGGAGGTTGACCGGCACCTGGAGGGCCGCTGGCGCCTGAGGATCGAATGCGCCGCCCCTGCGGTGGCCGCCCGTTTCTGGTCCCGCGCCATGAAGCTACCAGTGGATTACGCCGACGAGACCATCGCGTTGCTGCGCACCAACGGCCCGGTGCTGGTCTTCACGCTCAACACCGCCGAAAACAAGTCGGTGTCCACTCGGCTGCGCTTCGACATACCCACCAAGGACCTCGCCGAAGCCAGCGACACCGTGCTGCGGCTGGGGGCGGTCCGCCACGGCAGCGATTTCCTCGATCCCGCGCGCAACGTGTTCCGGCTCGTCGAGGATCCCCAAGGGGGACGCTTCCCGAGTCCGCCGCCCCCCGACTTCCACCGCTACGTCGCTGTCGGCGACAGCACCACGGAGGGACTGGTCGACGCCGATCCCGAGGGTGGCTGGCGCGGTTGGGCCGATCGGCTCGCCGCCAAAATGGTGGCCGCCGTCGAGCATCCGGTGGAGTACGCCAACCTCGCGATCAGCGGCTCCCGGATGGCAGACATTCGTACCCAGTTGGAGCCGGCGCTGGCGATGCAACCCGATGTGATGTCCATCGTCGGAGGTGTCAACGATCTGTTGGGATTGCGCCCCAACTTCGCCCACATCGAACAAATCTATGACGAGATGTTCGTCGCGGCCAAGGAGCAGGGCGTCACGGTGATCACCTTCACGATGCCAGACATCTCCAAGGCGAACCCCGTGGCGACCGTGGTGCGGGATCGGCTGTTCACCCTCAACGCCGTCATTCGTCGAAAGGCCCTCGAGCACGACGTCGCCTGCCTCGACTTCGAGAACGTGCCCTCCGCCTCGGACCCCAGGCTGTGGGGGGAGGATCGGTTGCACATCAACACCCTCGGTCACCTGCGGGTGGCCGCGGCCATGGGGTGGCTGCTCAACCTGCCGGGCTCGGACCGCAGTTGGGAGGCCGAACTCGATTCTCAGCCCGGTGAGCAGCAGGGCGGAGCCAGCGATGAGCCCGGCTCGGAGATCGGCTCCAACCTGCACTGGGCGCGGCGCCACTTCGGTCCGTGGGTCGTGCAGGGCATCCGGGGGGCGCACTACCAGCACGGGACCGAGCCCAAGCGGCCCGTCCCGACCGCGATCGATCTGACCGCCGAGACCGGGACGTCCGAGCGGGATCTCGACGTCGAACCGTCGGCCGCAGCCGGGGCCTAGCCAACGGTACCGCTGGGCCGTATCCTCACACGGTGATGGTTCCTCCCCGTATTTCGCGCCCGTGGTTCGCTGGCTGCGCGTTGCCGTACTCGACGATCACGAGATCGTCCTGCGGGGGGGGGGGTCAAGTCCCTAGCGGGTGAGCACGGCGAAAGGCTGTCGGTGGTGTGCACCGCCACGACCACTGGCCACCGAGCCCGAACTCGCCGCGCACCTGACCAGACGCGAGCTGGAGGCGCTGCAACTGTTGTCCGAAGGGGTGGGCGAAGCAGGCGATCGGCCGGACCATGGATCCCCCGGCGAGATCCGCGAGGCCACCAAGGACGGCGACCTCGAGCCCTGAGCTCTGGACGTGACCGGGTCTTCGGCACACTGGGGGCATGGGATGGAAACGCACAGCAGTGCTCGCACCGATTGCCGGACTCGCCGGGCTGGCCGTCTACGACCTGCGACAGCGAAAGCACGCGTTGTTGCACAACTTCCCCCTCGCGGGACACCTGCGCTACACGCTGGAGCGGGTCGGGCCCGAGCTTCGCCAGTACATCGTCACCAGCAACGACGAGGAGCGTCCCTTCAGCCGGGACCAACGACGCTGGGTGTACGCCAGCTCCAAGGGCGAGAACAACTACTTCGGCTTCGGCACCGACAACGACCTGGAGTACACCCAGGGGTACCCGATCATCAAGCACCGCGCCTTCACCGACGTGCCCGAGATCACCGCCCACTCCCACGACGACGCCTGGCTGCCGAGCGCGAAGATCCTCGGCGGACCACGTGGTCGACGGCTCGCGTTTCGGCCCGACTCGGTTGTCAACGTCTCGGCGATGAGCTTCGGCAGCCTGTCGGGCCCCGCCATCGAAGCGATCAACGCCGGGGTGGCCTTGGCTGGGTGCTTGCACAACTCTGGTGAGGGCGGCATCTCGCCACACCATCGCCAGGGTGGCGAACTCATCTGGCAGATCGGCACGGGTTACTTCGGCTGCCGAGACAAGGCGGGAAACTTCGATCTCGGCAAGCTGCTCGCCACCGTCGCCGAGGCCCCGGTGCGGGCCCTGGAGATCAAGCTGAGCCAGGGCGCGAAGCCTGGCCTCGGCGGCCTGTTGCCAGCGGCCAAGATCACCAAGGAGATCGCCGAGATCCGCGGCATCGAGATGGGCCGAGACTGCGCCAGCCCCTCGCGGCACAAGGCCTTCCACGACGTGGATTCGATGCTCGACTTCGTCGAGATGCTGGCCGAGGCGACCGGGCTGCCGGTGGGCATCAAGTCCGCGGTCGGCGATCTCGGTTTCTTCTCCGAGCTGGCACAAGCCATGGCGGGCGGGGAGCGCGGGGTCGATTTCATCACCATCGACGGTGGGGAGGGCGGTACCGGTGCCGCACCGCTGCTGTTCTCCGATTCGGTGGCGTTCCCATTCCGGCTCGGGTTCACCCAGGTGTACAGGATCTTCGCCGCTGCCGGGCTCACCGATGCCGTGACGTTCATCGGCTCGGGAAAGCTGGGCCTGCCCGAGAACGCCGTGGTCGCCTTCGGGCTGGGCGTCGACATGGTCAACGTGGCGCGCGAGGCGATGATGGCCATCGGTTGCATCCAGGCCCAAAAGTGCCACACCGATCACTGCCCCACCGGGGTGGCTACCCAAAACGATTGGCTGGCCCGAGGCCTCGATCCAACCCTGAAGTCGGTTCGGTTGGCCAATTACGTCAAGACGCTGCGCCGCGACCTGGCGAAGGTCTCCGACGCCTGCGGGGTGGACCACCCCGCCAACCTGGGGCCCACCGACATCGAGATCGTCGACGGCACGATCGGCTCCCGAACCCTCGCCGAGGTCTACGGCTACCAGCCCGGGTGGGGTATCCCCTGCCGGGACGCCAGAGAGGAACTGCGCGGGTTGCTCACCCGGGCTGGTTAGCCGAGCAGGCTCTGGCCGACGTATCCGCCCTGAGCGACGCCCGGCGGCACCGCCCACAGCCCAGAACCGGTGTGCTCGAGGTACTCCATCAACAGATCGACCTTCGACATCGTGTTCTGTAGCGGGATGTAGTGGGTGCGCGGATCGGTGACGAAGGCGAGGAAGAACAACCCGCCGTTGAGCCGGCCGAGATCGTCGGCCCCGTCGACGAAGTTGTAACCGCGGCGCAGCAGCTTGCGACCCAAGTTGTGTTCGTGGTGGGCCAACGCGACGTGGGATTGGCTATCGACCAACGGCTCGTCGCCGCGGCCCTTGAGCGAGAAGTCCACCTCCGAGAACTCGCCGCCGCCCGAGAGCGGCGCGCCGCTGCCCTTGGTGCGACCGATGATCATCTCCTGTTCGCGCAGCGGGGCGCGGTCCCAGGTCTCGATGTGCATGTTGATCCGCCGGGCCACGAGATAGCTTCCGCCGACCAGCCAATCCTCGCGCGGGTCGCGTCCCTGCGGAACCCAGACGTGATCTTCTACGGCCTCGGGCTCTTCGCGCTTGAGGTTGTTGGTGCCGTCCTTGAACCCCATCAGGTTACGGGGCGTGGCTTGGGCGGTCGAGGTGGAGGAGGTGCGGCCAAAGCCCAGCTGGGCCCAGCGCAGCGCCGCGCGGCCGAAGGCGATCCGCGAGAGGTTGCGGATGGCGTGCACCGCCACCTGGGGATCTTCGGCGCAGGCTTGGATGCACAGGTCGCCGTCGGAGCGTCGCTCGTCGAGGTTGTCGGCCGGGAAATGCGGCAGCCGCGTCAGCGCGGCCGGGCGCCGATCCGCGAGACCGAACCGATCTTCGCCGCCCTCACCAAACAGGGTGGGGCCGAAGCCGAACGTGATGGTGAGGCCAGAAGCCGGCAGGCCGACGGCCTCTCCGGTGTCCGAGGGTGGGGCATCATAGGATTGCGAATCACTGCCGCCGGCAGGTTCCCCGCGGGTCATCCGCGCCGCCGCTTCGGTCCAGTCCTTGAGTAGTCCGATGAGCTCGGACCTCTCGGTGGTGGTCACGTCGAAGGCGGCAAAGTGCAACCGATCTTGGGCCGGGGTGGTGATCCCGGCCTGGTGAGGGCCGTAGAACGCATAGCCATCGCCCAGCGTGGCGTTCACCGCCGACGGTTGGGCGGTGAGGACGTCCGATTTGCCCAGCGCGAAGGCGCCCCCGGCGGCCATCACGCCGGCGGTGGCCCCTAAGAGACCGCGCCGTGACACCCCGCGCTTAGGGGCAGGATCCGGGGCTTGCTCGGATCGCATCAGACGACCGCCGCGGTGAGTTGAGACAGCGGTTCGGACAGCGCGTTCACCGCGTCGGACAGCTTCTTGACCTCGGCCTGGGTGAGTTCGTCGTAGCCTTTGAAGCCGTCTCCCTCGCGATGCTTGTCGAGCAGCTTCTGCAGGGACTCGAAGCGGTTGGCAATCTCGGTTTTCAGTTCCGGGTCGCGCTTGTCCAGCACTGGTCCCAGCCCCTCGAAGCCCACCTTGGCCCCGTCGACGTTGGCCTGGAAATCCCAAAGGTCGGTGCGCGACCAGTACTCTTCCTCGCCGGTCACCTTGCCGGTGGCGACCTCGTCCAGCAGTCCCTTGGAGCCGTTGGCGATCTGGTCGGCGGTGAACTCCATGGGGCGGGTGCGCTCGTACAGCGTCTGGGTGTCGGCGACCAGCAGGTCGGCGAGCTTCTTGCGCTCGGCGTCGGTGAGCGGGGTGTAGTCCTTGGCCCGGGCCGGCCACAGGTCCTTCTCCATCTTGTGCCACCCCGTCCACAACTGGCCCTCCTCCAGGTCCGCCTCGCGGGCGTCCATCCGGGGGTCGAGGTCGCCGAAGGATTCCGCGATGGTCTCGATGCGCTCCCAATGGACCCGGGCTCTGGGGTACAGCTCGCGGGCCGCATCGTCGTCGCCGTCGGTGTAGGCCTTGGCAAACCGCTTGGTCTTCTCGAGCAGTTGCTCGGTCTGATCCTTCACGTACAGGGCGTACTGGTCGTTGGCTTTGTCCAGCAATTCCCGATCGCCAGCGCTCGCGGCTGGCTGATCGTCCGACGCTGTGATGGTGAAGTCGTTGCGGATGCCTTCTCCCACCATGCCTGGCTTGCAAGCGGTGAAGTAGCTGCCCTCGGAGGCGTTGAGCACCAGATCGCGGGTCAAGCCGGGGCCGATGTTCTCGACCTCGCCGAGGATGCGCAGGCCGTCCTCGCCCAGCAGGTAGAACTCGGTCACCTGGCTGCCGTTGTTGGTGACCTGGAACGTCAACGTGCCCGCGGGGACGGACGCGGCGGAGACCGCGCACTCGGAATCCCCGGCAGCGACGGTCAGCGAACGCGGGTCCGTCGTGTCGCCGGCGCTAGGCGACGCGTTGTCGGTGCACGCGGACAGCGTCAAGGCCGACAGCAGCAAGGCTGCGGCCAGGGGACGCGAAGAGAGATGCATCAGCGGCTTTCGTGGACTACGGGCTGGGGAGTCTTGGTGGAGCGAGCCGGCGTGGCCGGGGTGGGTCGACGAAGGATCGCGCGGAAGAACGCGGTGCCGACCGCCGCAACGTAACCGACCCACGCGATGGCCTCCAGCCACGTGGTGGCGGGGGAGAAATTGAAGACGCCCTTGAGCACGGTGCCCAGCACCGATCCGGGGGCGATGACGCTGCTCACGTCGAAGGCGAGTGAGTTCAGGCCCGGCAGCACCCCGGCCTCTTGGAGGTCGTGGATGCCGTAGGCCAGCACCCCGGCCGCGACGATGATGAGGAAACCGCCGGTCCAGGCGAAGAACTTGGACAAGTTGATCTTCACCGCGCCGCGGTAGATCAGCCAGCCGAGAGCGGCGGCCACGACGAGGCCGACGAGGGCAGCGGCCAGCGGGGCGATGTTGCCCGAACCGGTGCGCCCAGCGGACTTGGTGGCGGCCCATAGGAAGAGCGCGGTTTCGAGTCCCTCGCGGCCGACGGCCCGGAACGCGACGATGACCAGCGAGAACGATCTGCCGTCGGCCGCGTCGATCCGCCCGCGCAACACCCCGGAGAGGTTGCGGGCCGAGCGGGCCATCCAAAAGATCATCCAGGTGACAAATCCGACCGCGACGATGGACAACCCGCCGCCGATCATCTCCTGCGCCTCGAAGGTCAACCCCTTCGGCCCGAAGGTCAGGACGGCGCCGAAAGCGAGCGAGATGGCGACGGCGATCCCGACTCCGGCCCAGATCTGGGGGAGCAGTGCGCGGCGGCCAGACTTGACGAGGTAGGCCACCAGGATGCTAACGATCAGGGCCGCCTCCAGACCCTCGCGGAGGCCGATGAGGAAATTCGCAACCATAAGCTAGTTATATTCCTTCACAATTAGGTATGCCTAACCTAATCGCCTTGGCCTCCTGGGGCAAGCCCGAGTCGAGAGATTTTCTGAGTTCGCAATAAGGGCTGAGAGGTATGCCGCGGTCAAGCGCGGTGGGCTGTCGCGATCAGCTCACGGAGACTCGAAGTGCAGCTTGCGCCCTAGTGAGCTGGTGATGAACATGACGTCGAGGTGACCAGCGACCAGCGAGAATCGGTCAAAGAGGTGACGAAGCTGGGGTTGTCTTCGGCGGGGAGCGCCTGGTCCTGATCCTCAGCACTCTCCGGGCCGGCGAGCCACCCGGCCGGCAGCGCGCTCGATAGCGCGTCGCGCGCTCGAGTTAGGAATCAAGCGCGAAGCGTGGATCTGAGCGTGGGCAGCAATATGCCGAGCGAGCCGTCCTCGCGGGTCAGCGCTCTATCCTGCTGCCGGCTCGATGCGTAGCCGCCGAACTCGTCGTGGCGACACGCAACATCAGCAACGCCAGCTGCCGGACTGAACGGGGTTGGGCATTGACGCCGCCAACCTCATTACCGCAGAGAGCGGCGCCGCACGAGCTGGGTCTTGGTGAAGACGCCGATCTGGCGGGTGGTGTAACCGTCGACGACGGCGCCGACGCCGCCCCCGACGACGGGGACGCGGCGGGTCACCAGCAGGGCAGCGCGCTTACCGCCGACGCGGGCGGTGAGCTCGGAGATCACGCGCTCGGCGACGCGCTTGTCGAGTTCGGGATCGAACACCGGCGCGGTGGCAACGGACAGGGGGCTGCTCGGCAGGTTGTGGGTGGTGGCCAGTTGCTCCATGCCTTCGTTGCCCAGCAGACACATGACCATGGCGGTACGAACGCGGCCGTCGTCGATGTCGTAACCGCGCAGGTGCGCGATGCAGGCGACGAGGCGGACCTGGACGATGGCCACGGCGGCGATGTTGGCGGGCAGGGCCACCGCCGTCATGGCGATACCCCCGAGGTTGGTGACGAAGCCCTGCGCCCCGGCCAACCGGGTGTGGCTGGCGATGATGCTCTCGATCGCGTCGTCGATGTCGCCCGCGCGGCCCAGGTGCTTGGCGGCGGCGGACTTGGCGCTCGGCAGCGGGCCGAGCCCGTCGATGGCGTACTCGATGATCTTGCGCAGGGCACCACCGGCCGCCTGGGATCCGTGCATGGATCGCGCAACGGGACCGATGCCCCTGACGATCGACTCGCTGACTCCCATGGTTACCAGTCCCTTGAACGAGTGCGTGTGTTGGAGATCCTATGCCTGCCGTCGCAACGAGCCTACGCTCGCGTGCGCCGCGACGGCAGGGGAGATCACCCCATCCTCCCCCAGACCAAACGCAAAGGGGCCGAGCCGGCACTGCCGTTGAGGCTGGGCAACGGGTACGCGATCATGGAGGCGTGCAGCACGCCACCATGTTCGGAGACCCCGCCGAATGGCCCGATCAGGACCTCGTCGGGCTCTCCTCGACGATGAGCGTGGACATGGTGCTGCTGGGGTACGCCAGCGGGCTGTTTCCGATGCCGCTCGACGGTGAGATCGGCTGGTTCTCACCGCTTCGTAGGGCGCTCCTGCCCCTCGACGGGCTCAAGATCACCAAGTCGCTGCGTTCGGCCTCGCGGCGGTATTCGGTGAGTATCGACGCGGCGTTCGAGAAAGTGCTGGCCGGGTGTGCCGATCCCGGGCGCGAGTTCGGTTGGATCGACGATCGGATCGCCGAGGTCTACACCGAGCTGCATCGGCTCGGGCTGGTGCACTCCGTCGAGTGCTGGACCCCCGAGGGGGACCTGGCCGGCGGGCTGTACGGGGTGAGCGTGGGAGGGCTGTTCGCCGGGGAATCGATGTTCCACGACCCGCAGAGTGGCCGAGACGCCTCCAAGGTGGCGCTGGCCTACCTCGTCGAAGCGTTGAGAAACGGCCCGGTCGATCAGCCCCCCGACGATCCTGCGGTCGGCGGGCACGATCGCCTGTTGGACGTGCAGTGGCGAACAGAGCACCTGGCCCGGCTAGGGGCCACCGAGATCGAGCGAGACGACTACCTCACCAACCTGCGCGGTTGCCTCGACCTGGCCGCACCGGATTGGAGCGCCTTGGCGACAAGTCCGCCCAAGCCCGAACCGTTTCGCGGCGACGGTCTCGGCGGTTGGCGAACGCCCCTCAAGGCGAACGGGCCCTGACCGCTACTGGTTCTGCCCAGGGGTGGAATCCAGATCCGAGCCTTGGCCTACCCCAACGGGCATCAGCGGATCATGCTGCGGCTACCGTGACCTCATCATCGCCGAGCCTGACTCCCGGCTATCGAATGCGGAGGGAAACCGTGGTCCACACTGACGTTGGTGAAGGCGTCCACCTTCTCACCCACGCCCACGTCAACTGTTACCTCATCGAAGACGACACCGGTGTCGCCCTCATCGACGCCGGGCTGCCAAGCATGTGGGCGATGCTCCACCAGGCCTTGGCGCAACTGGGACGTAAGCCCGCGGATGTCCGTGCCCTGGTGCTCACGCATGGACATTTCGACCATGTCGGATTTGCGCGCCGAGCACAACGGGAGTGGTCGCTGCCCGTCCTGGTCCACCGTGACGATGCCTGGCTCGCCGCGCACCCCTACCGCTACAAGCCTGAGCGAAACAGGTTCCTGTACCCGTTGAGCCATCCCGCTGGGGTTCCCCTCCTGGCCCGCATGGCGGCCGCCGGGGCGCTGTGGGTCAAGGGCGTCGACGGGGCCTCAGACCTCACCGACGGCGCGACACTCGACCTGCCCGGTCAACCCGTCGTGCTGCCCACTCCCGGACACACCTTGGGCCATTGCGCTTTCCACCTGCCGGACCGCGGCGTCATCCTCAGCGGGGATGCTGTGGTCACCCTCGACCCCTACACCGGCCGGACGGGCCCGCAGATCGTGGCCTCCGCGGCCACCGCCGACTCGTCGCAGGCCCTTGCTTCGCTGCGAGTCATCGCTGCCTCGGGCGCGAGAACCCTGCTGCCCGGCCACGGCGATCCGTGGCATGAGGGATCCGACGAAGCCGTGGCCGCCGCCATCGCTGCGGGACCCCACTAAGTCTAAGCACCCGTCCGCTTCTCCAGCCCACCGCATGAAAGTCAATCGAGGTAAGGATCAGCAGTGTCGAACATCAGCATTTACCTGCGTAACCATGAGGCCGCAGCGCAGGCTGGGCGAGATCTGTTTCGACGGGCGTCGAAAGCGCAGCGGTCGCAACCGTGGCCCGGTGATTTAGGATCGTTGGCCAGCGACGTCGAGGACGATCTGAGATCGCTACGCCAGATCATGGGCACGTTGAACGTTTCGCCCGACCTGGCCGCCGGTATTGCGCTGCGCGTGGGTGAGCGGGTGGGGAGGTTCAAGCCGAACGGTCGGCTGCTGTCGAGGTCTCCGTTGAGTGACCTGATCGAGATCGAGGGTCTTCTTAGCGCCGTTCGCGCCAAAGAGGCTGGCTGGCGCGCTCTGCGGGCCGCTGGCGTCCTCCCTGGCCGTCTCGAGCCGCTACTCGAGGATCTTCTGCGGCGAGCCGAACGCCAGATCGAGCGACTACTGGCCATGCATCGCCTCGCGGCCGAAGCCAACCTGTAGCAGGACCTCGCCCGGCGGCCTCCAGCCTGATCTCACGGGCCGCCGCGCCAGTGGTCGATCCGGCGACGGTCGGGGGAGAACCCGTGATCGACGCCCCAGAGAACCGCCTGGGTGCGGCTGGAGACGTTGATCTTGCGGTAGATCGAGCGGATGTAGGACTTGACGGTGTTGGGCGACAGGTAGGTCTGGACGGCGACGGCGGCGTTGTCGAGGCCCTGGGTGATGAGCGCAAGGATCTCGGACTCACGATCGGTGAGGCCCTCGCCTTGGCCCGGCCAGTCGAGCCCGACGTTGGGACGAACGCGTCCCGGAGGCTCGCTGACGACGAGTTCTCCGGCGTGAATGCGCTCTAGCGCGGCCACCAGGTCCCGGCCCGGTAGGGCCTTGGACAGGTAGCCGCAGACGCCACGCTTCGTGGCGCTCTCGATGAGATCGGGTTGGAAGGTCCAGGTGTAGAAGACCACCTTGCCGGCGTTGGGATTGTCCACGAGCGTCGAGATCTCGGCGTGGTCGGATTCCGGTTGGGCGAAGGAATCGTAGAGTACGATATCGACCTTGTCCTCGACCGGTCGGTTCGTGTCGATTTCGGCGATGACCACCCGATCGCGATACGTGTCCAGGATCTTAGCGACGCCCAGGAGCACAACGTCGTAGTCGTCGACCAAAGCCACGGTGATGGGCCCGCTCACGCGCCCGACCTCGATTCGGTGAACCCGGGGGAATTTGTCATGCTTAAGAATAAACCCCCTTAGGGGTGTCCCGCTAGAGCCTTAGGGGTGGGATGGTTTAGCTAGAGCAGTTCAGCAGACCAATTGTCAACCGAAGGAGTCATCATGTTGGGTACCATCATCAGCGCCATCGTCGTCGGCCTCATCGCGGGTGCGTTGGCTCGTCTGCTCGTTCCGGGCAAGCAGGACATGTCGATCGTGATGACCATCGTGTTGGGCATCGTCGGGTCCTTCATTGGCGGGTTTCTCGGGTCCCTGCTCTTCGGCAAGGACGCCGGCGAGGGGCTCCTCCAGCCGGCCGGCATTATCGGTTCGGTGATCGGGGCCGTCATTGCCTTGTTGATCTGGATCAAGGTCGGCGGTCGCCGTTCGGTCAGCCGTTGAGCTAGGGGACGCCCGCGGATGGGCGCGGACTCGGACCGAGTGCCTCGGGGGGCACTCTAAGGTGGGGGCGCGCACTCGGCAGCGTCGGGCCCTGTCATCGGGGAGGGCCGTCGCCGTCGTCGAGTGCCGCCCCTGCGCCTACCCCTCGCTAGCCGAGGGCGCGGCCTCGACCGGTGAGCGCGCGATCGTTCGGGTGACGTGGCGTCGGCCGCCTCGGCGCCGACGTCGGCGGTGTGCCGAGTTGTGCTTTGCGCGATAATGCACTCATGCCGGAGATGCCCGAAGTCGAGTCCCTGCGAGGCTTCTTGGATGGCCTGCTCGTCGATCGCGTGATCGCGCGGGTGGAGCTGGCCGCCTTCAGCGCGCTGAAGACCTTCAACCCGCCGCTCAGCGCCTTGCACGGGTTGACGGTCACGTCGGTGCAGCGGCGCGGCAAGTTCGTGGCCATCGACGCCGACGGGGTGTGGCTGGTGTTTCACCTGGGCCGGGCGGGCTGGCTGCGCTGGCGTGAGCAGATCCCGTCCACTCCCGCCAAGCCCGGCAGGGGGCCGCTGGCGTTGCGGCTGGTCACCGACTCCGATTCGGGCTTCGATCTCACCGAAGCGGGCACCCAGAAGAAGCTGGCCATCTACGTGGTCACCGAGCTGGCGCACGTGCCCGGCATTGCCGCCTTGGGGCCGGACCCGCTCGCGGCGGACTTCGATGTGGAGAGTCTCCGGGGACTCCTGCAACGGGCGGGCCGGGCCCAGCTCAAGGGGGTGTTGCGGGATCAACGAATCCTGGCGGGCATCGGCAACGCCTATTCGGATGAGATCCTCCACGCGGCAGGGCTGAGTCCGTTCAAGCCGGCGAGCACTCTCGGTGAGGACGAAGTGAACGTCCTCTATCGGGCGATGCGCGGCGAGCTGTCGGGGGCGATCGCTCGGGCAGAGGGGTTGGCGGCCAAGGACCTCAAGGGCGAGAAGAAGTCGGGCATGCGCGTCCACGGTCGTACCGGATTGCCCTGCCCGGTCTGCGGCGCGGATGTCGCGGAGGTGTCCTTCGCCGATTCCTCGCTGCAGTACTGCCCGACCTGCCAGACCGGCGGCAAGCTGCTCGCGGATCGTCGGATGTCGCGCTTGCTGCGTTGAGCGGGCGAGTGGGCTCCGGTTGTGCTGGTTGGCAGACTGGCGGCCATGAGTTCGGTTGAGATCGTGGCCCACCGCGGTTGGTCGGGACGAAACCCGGAGATGACGCTGGCCGCCTACCAGGACGCGATCGGCCTGGTGGCCAGGACGGGCCGCAAGCTGGCGCTGGAATGCGACGCCCAGTTCAGCGCCGACGGCCAGCTGGTGTTGCTGCACGATCACACCCTGGAGCGGATCGCCGGGGTGCGGCAGCCCGCCCACGAACTCACCATGGCCCAGCTGCGCGATATCGATGCCGGTTCCTGGAAAACCGTCTCGCCGACTCCCAACCAGCGCCGGCTCATCACGCTGGAGGAGTTGTTCAACCTGGTGGAGCAGGCCCGGGTGGCCGGCCGCGACGTCGAGCTGGTGGTGGAGACCAAACACCCCAATCCGCGCGGTCTCGACGTCGATCATGCCTGCCTGGAGCTGGTGGAAGCCTACGGCTGGAATAGGGCCGATTCGCCGGTTCGGATGATCAGCTTCAATCCCGAGGCCGTCGCATTGTTCGTGGCCGAGGCCCCGTTGCTGCGGCGCTCGTTGCTGATCGAGAAGAGGCTGGGCCCCTGGGCCAGCGCCGAGTTGCCCGACGGCGTGGACACCGTCGGCATCGATCACCGGCTGGCCGCGGCGCATCCCGAGTTCGTCGAGGCGCTGTTCGCGCGGGGCCACCACCTGCACCTGTGGACGGTGAACGAGGCAACCGCGATGGACGACTGGATTCGGGCCGGCGCGACGGGGATCACCACCGATCACCCCGACATCGCTTTGGAAACGATTCGGGGCTAGATACAGCCTCCTAAGGCTCTAAGTGTACTGCTTGACCGACGCTCGAATCTCCTCGGTGAACTGGTATATCTCATCCAACGAGGTGATGTCGTGACGTGTCTCCTTCTTCTCCGCATCGAACGTGACGATGTACTTCTGGTTTCGGTTGAAATACAGACGCACAACGGTTTTGCGATTGTTGTTGTCGACCATGATCGCGAAGTAGCTCTTGGCGTCGCGGTGAGTGACGCGTTGGGGGGTAATCTCACTGCAAGCGATAGCTTTGACGATGGCGTAACCATCGAGCTCTTCTTGGGTCGTCTCGACATCGCTGGTGTTGGCCAGGTCTTCCAGAGCGGAGTCAGCGCTGGCGTTGATGTCTGAGCTTTGTTTCGCAACAGGGACAGGTTCGCCCGTAGTCGAGCCAAGGGCAAACTTCAGGCGGTCATTGACTTGGTCGCTTAAAAACTGCTGGAACGCCTTTCCAACCAGCGGGCGGAACTGCTCGCGCACCCTTTGGGTGATCGATCCGTCATAGGTTCGAGCGGTGAAGAACCGCACCCACTCGTCGTCGGGATCACGCAGTTGCGCGGCGATAACCCTCTTGATCGCGCCGATATACTTCAACTCACCTGCTGCGCTAAGGACAGAGCCGAGATTGAACGAAGTTTTGGTCAACTTCTGCAGTTCGGCAAGCAGGGATTCGTCAATGGCCATGAGGTCGAGCACCAAGAAGGGCTTGGCGTCCATCTTGTTAGGGGCATCCAGGTCGGTGTAGAACTCGTAAACCTGACCGTTTGTAAGCACTGCAATCCGGGCATTGGTTACCGAGAAATACCGAAACAGTTGACCTGCGTGCTCAATTCTTAGCGATTCGGTCGATTTTTTGCACTCCATCAGGATGACTACCTCGCCATTGATCATGATGGCGTAGTCGACCTTCTCGCCACGCTTGACACCAACGTCAGCCGTGAACTCGGGCACGACCTCGAGAGGGTTGAACACGTCGTAGCCAAGCACCGTCGCGATGAACGGCATGACGAACGCGTTCTTGGTGGCTTCTTCGGTCAAGATCGCGTTGCCTTGAGTTCTCACCTTGCTGGCGACCGCAAACAGATTTTCTTCAAAGTCGGACTGTGTTGGCATGAGGGCACGCTAGCGGGTTCGATGCTTAGTGGATCACAATCGCGCGAACCTGTTACTGACTTGAGATCCGAGGCTTCAAGTAGCGGTGAATCGGCCTATGTATGTGACTAGCGAGGCTACTCGCCGGGGGTCCACCGCCCGCGCGAGCGCGGTTGGCGGCCAACCAGCCCGAGTTCGTCGAGGCCCGCTCGCGCGGGCATCACCTGCACCTGTGGACGGTGAACGACGCCGCCCAGATGGGCGAGTGGATCCGCACCGGCGTCACCGGGATCACCACCGATCATCCCGACGTGGCTTTGCAGGTGGTGGCCTCGAGGTAGGCGATCTCCGCCCGTTGCGTCCCGACAATAAGGTTCGGCAAAGTCACCATCAACAGGCCTCTAAAGCGATTGTCCCGCTGGCAAGTGGCGGGCAACGTGAGTGGTGTCAGCCCCAACAGGTGGGGAACGCAACCCGAAAGGAGGCCATCATGGCCAGTATTTTCAAGGCGGTAACACCGGCAAGCCGGAGCGGTTCAGGCTCACGGTCGAAGACGTCGGGTAACTCGCAGTCCGGCAACTCCGGCGCCAGCACCACCACCAGCAACACCGACTAATATGGCCGATGTTCGTACCGGCGGGGCGTCGACCTCGGCGTCCCGCCGTTCGAACGCTCCTGACGACGCGGCGTGTGCGCCTACCCTTTCGCTTCGAGGGATCTTTGCGCGGTTCTGGCCCTACACGAAACCGTTTCGCGGTCGACTACTGCTGGGTCTTGGCCTGGGTTTGCTGCTTCCACTCGTTCAGGCTGTAACGATCTGGATGTTCAAGGTCCTTGTTGATCGCGTCCTTGTGCCCAAAAGCCTCGGCGCATTCTGGTGGATCGCTGGCATCTATCTGGCTATCACCGCGGTGGCCGGTGCGGCCTCGTTCGCCAACTCTTACCTGTCGCGCTGGCTGGCCCAACATTTCGTGCTCGGTCTGCGCACAGACGTGTTCGCACACCTTCACAGCCTGTCGCTTGACGTCCTGGAACGTCGGCGTCTCGGAGACGTGCTTTCGCGTCTCACCAGCGACGTGAACGCCGTCGAACAACTCGTGGTCTCTGGGGTGACCCGCAGCCTGGGAAATATGTTGCGAATCGTTGTGTTTACCGGGCTGCTGTTTTGGTTGAGCTGGCAGCTTGCTCTGGTCGCGCTGGCGGTAACACCGTTGTTCGCGTTGATCGCGCGTTCCTTCTCGGTGCGCATCAAGGTCGCCTCGCGGGCGGCCCGACACCACTCCGGTGCGATGACAGCCGTCGCCGAAGAAAGCCTCAGCAACGCGCCCCTGGTCCACGCCTATCAACGCCAAGATTTTGAGGTCGCGCGCTTTGAGTCCGAGGGCCGCAAACAGATGGGCGCCAAGCTTGCGGCGGCCCGCCTCGGGGCGGGATTCGGACCGTTGGTCGATGCCTTAGAGCTCGTCGGCGTCCTATCGGTGATCGGCCTGGGCACGTGGCAGATGGCCAGCGGTCAGCTGACTCTCGGCGCCCTGTTCGCCTTCATCGCCTACCTGTCCCAGCTGCTGAGCCCTGTCCGGTCGATGGCCCGGCTGACCAACACGATCTACTCCGCTAGCGCAGGTGCCGAACGCATCAGCGAGTTGTTGACCAGCCACACCTCGGTACCCGAGGTTTCTAACGCGCGCTCTCTTGGGCGGGCATACGGCGTCGTGGAACTCGAGCACGTCGGTTTCAGCTACCCGGGAGCGTCGTGGCCGGCGTTGCGAGATGTCTCGGCGCGCGTAGGCCGCGGTGAAGTACTTGCGCTGGCCGGGCCGAGCGGCGCCGGGAAGACGACGATCACCAAATTGATCCTGCGCAACTATGACGCAACGGCCGGCGTTGTGCGCATCGACGGTCATGACATTCGTGACCTCACCGTCGAATCGGTGCGGGCGAACATTGCCGTGGTGTTGCAGGAAACGCTGATTTTCCATGGCACGATTGCCGACAACATCGCCTATGGCCGCCACGGTGCCACCACCGACGAAGTCCTCGACGCCGCCCGAGCGGCCGACGTCGATGAGTTCGTCCACCGGCTACCTGATGGCTATGACACCGTCGTCGGTGAGCGGGGCCGCTGGCTTTCCGGTGGCCAGCGCCAACGCATCGCGATCGCCAGAGCACTCATCCGGAATACGCCGATCCTGATCCTCGACGAGCCGGTAACTGGACTCGATGAGGCCACGGGGGAGCGAATCCTGGCGCCCCTACGGCGGCTGATGGCCGACCGGACCACCATCGTCATCGCCCACGACCCGCAAACCGTCGAGCGCGCTGACCAGGTCCTCACCCTCGCCGAAGGCCGACGGACCGCGGAGGTGCTCGGATGAGTGCACCGCGGCGACCAGGTGACCTGCTCGCACCTGGTTATGCCGTCGATAGTCATCTGAGTCGCGGCAACCTGCTGGATGTGTATGCCGTCTGGAGCAGCGAACGCGATTGTCTGTGCATCGCGAAGGTGTTGCGCCCCGACAGGCGGGGTGACGCTTGCGCGCACGCAAGCCTCCAAGACGAAGGGCGGCTGCTGACGACATTGGCGCACCCGCATCTGGTGCACGGGTATGTGCTGCTCGACGATCCGGTCAGCGGGCCGATAGTCGTGTTGGAGACCCTTACTGGCTCAACCCTGTCGCGGTTGATCGAATCGGACTTCAGCACCGGGATGGTTACTGGCGACGTGGCGCAGTTGGGTCGCCAGTTGTGTTCGGGGCTGCACTATCTACACGACCACGATCGTCTTCATCTGGACCTCAAACCGTCGAACATCGTGTGTTCTGACGGTAGGGCGATCCTGATCGATCTTAGTCTCTCCCGGCCGCCGGGTGTGTGCGCGGCGGGCAACGGCACGGCCGAGTACATGGCGCCCGAACAGGTCGCCGGAGGCATGACGAGCGCCGCGACGGACGTGTGGGGGCTCGGTGGTGTGCTGTTTCGTGCGCTGACGGGCCGACGGCCGTTCCCCCGATCGACCGCCGATCGTAAACCGGACCACAGGCCAGATTTCACGGCGTTGGACCAGACCGAGCCGCACCTGTCCGAACTGGTGACCGCTTGCCTCTCGGTGCAACCGTCCGAACGGCCGACGCTCGATGGGTTACGCAAGGTGTTGAACGGCCTCGTCTCCGCCGGCCCTCGATCTTGATGTCGTTTCGTGCTGTTGCCGCCCGTAACGTCGTTCATCGGATCTATCCGGGCTGCGGGCCAGAAGCGACTGCCTCACTTG
>JBBSOW010000044.1:0-23909 GCA_038259365.1 Propionibacteriales bacterium | reverse complement strand
GGGGGACAAGCTCGAGTGGAATACCTCCTGGGGGGGCACCCGGACGGCCTCGAAGTGCAAGAAGGCCAAGCAGCTGCTGAAGCCGGGAACCTACGTGGCTACCGCGAAACTGGACAAGGCCAAGCCGGCCCAACACGTCATGCGGCTGAAGTAGCGCCTGGTGCCGCGGCGCCAACTAGATGATTGATCCCAAGGGGTCAGTATTGATCCCAAGGGGTCAGTACAGTGTGGCGTGCGCTGGAAGCAGCAGCAGCTCATTGGTGGGATCGACTCATTGGTGGGATCGACGCCGACCTTCGGATCTTTCAAGGCGCGTCGCTCATTTCGGTAGACCGTCTCAGTCTGAGAAACCCACACTGTACCGAACTCGGCAGCCCCGACCTCAGTGATGTGCTCACATCACCACGTCGCCGAGCATGAGGAAGCGGCCGGAGGGTAGCCAGGGAATTGCCGATGCCGTGGAGGAGGAATGCCGTGAGCATCCGCGTGCCGACGGCTCGGGCTATGGTGCGTCATTTTGAGCATGGGTGTCCGTTCTGGGATCGATGGTAGGGAGCGAGTCGGAGGGATCACGGGTAGCTGCCTGCCAGGACCATGACGATTAGGACGATGAAGTAGCCCTCGATGCCGTGCACGATGACGCCCATCCACATGCTGCGGTAGCGTTTCGCGGCCCAAGATATGCCGAAGGAGCTCAGGATTATGTTGGGCAGGAACCAGATCTTATGGAGGTGGTAGAGCCCGAAGAGCAGGGTGTTGGCTACCCAATCCCACCGGCCAAAGACGCCATTCATCTTTGGCAGTAGCACGCCCCGAAACAGTAGTTCCTCACCCAATAGGTAGTTGAAGAGACAACTCGTCAGGGCGAGTCCGAGGATCCACCATTGTCCTTGGAATACGGGATTGGCCAATCGTTCGATCTGGGTGTAGGTCGGCTCTTCCAGACCCGGTAGCCAGCCGCTCCAGGTTGCGTCGAGGAAGGAGCCCAGATAGACGCCGAGGCCGTTGGCAACCATCGCTGGCACTGCCCACCACCACAACCTCCGACGGGGGTGACCGGTCTCAGGATCCCTGGGGATGTTCAATCGGATGCGTTCCTTTACACCCGGCCAGTTCAAGCTGCCGAGTTCATGACGAAGAACGATGAGCGAGACCACGAACTGCCACATCATGCCGACGACCATGAGCATCCAGTACACGAGTCCTGGGTGGAGGTCGGTGCGGGCGATCAGCGCCGGAGCGGCCAGAAACGCCAGTGCGGCCATGGGGGCGGTGACCGAAGCCCAGATGCCCAGGATCTTCGCCAGCGAGTACTGCTCCGCGCGCGGGGCTGGAGGCTGGGGTGAATATGCTTTCCGACGGGTTGGTGTTGTCATAGTGGTAACTCTTCACCCGGAGTCACCTGGTGCGCGTCCCCCCAAGGGTGCGTTCTGGTGGACGGCTCTACTCCTGGCGGGTAGGTGGGGGACTGGCCTGATGGACGATGCGCTCATCGGGCAACTGGCTGTACCGTGATTCAATGGAGGACTTTCTCCGGCGTCCAGGACTGCTCGACGCTGTAGTCGCGGTTGCACTTCTGGGCATTGGGTGGGTGTCCTCCGGCGCCGCGGAGGTCACCGATCCGTTCCTTGTCTACGTCCCGCGGACTGGTTCTTCGTGGCGCTGCTGGCATTGGCGACACTGCCCTACGCGTGGCGCCGCCGGTGGCCGACTGCAGCCTTTCTTTTGGCAACTCTGGCGACAACCGCTGTGTGGTGGTTCGGTTACAACGGGTCGGCCCTACCCATCATCATGCTTCTCGGAATGTACTGGGTCGCGGCCGGCAGCCATATCAAGCCTCTCGTTCTTTCTGGCGCGGCCGTGCTCACGTGTTTGACGTTGCTGTGGATCAAAGACGAGGTGCCGTTCGGAGCCGCGGAGATGGCCGCCTCAGTAGTCTCATTGTCCGCAGCCGTTGCTCTCGGAAGGGCCAGCCAACTACGCGCAGCCCTTGCCGATGCGCGGGCGCTGGTGGCGCAAGAGTCAGCGCATCGGCGCCTGGGCGAGGAGCGGCTTCGCATCGCGGGTGAGCTGCACGACGTCGTCGGTCACTCGCTCGGGGTCATCGCCGTCCAGGCGGGAGTCGGACGACACCTGACCTCGACCAACCCGGAACAGGCTGCCGGCGCCCTCGACAACATAGCCAAGCTCAGCCGCAGCTCGCTCGATGAGATCCGAGCTGTGGTGACCACACTTCACAGGCCACACCGCCTTTCCATCCCGCTCCGGGACTGGGCGACCTGCCCACTCTCGTCGAGACCACTCGGGCGACAGGGCTGAGCGTGACGCTCATGCTTCCTCGGGACGAAGTGGCGATCTCTCACCAGATTGGCGCGGCCACCTACCGCATCGCTCAGGAAGCCCTGACCAATATCGTGCGGCACGCCCATGCGTCAAAGGCCACCGTGCACGTGTCCTGCCGGGACCGGGCCATCGAAATCTCGGTCAGGGACAATGGCGTGGGTCCCAACCAAAATTTCGCAGCGACACCTGGGACAACTCACGGCATCAACGGAATGCGAGAGCGTGCCCGGGTGCTGCGAGAGCGTGCCCGGGTGCTGGGTGGAACTCTGACGCCGGTCCTGATGGTGAGGGAGGGTTCCTCGTGTCCGGCAATATCCCCCTGAGCCTCGAATCCTCCCGATGATCTCCGTTGTCGCTGTGGACGACGAACAACTCATCCGATCCGGTTTCGCGGCCCTGCTCACATCGGAGCCGGACATCACAGTGGTCGGCATGGCGGGCTCCTGCGCGGAGGCGCTGCGTGTGGTCCGCCGCGAACAACCCGATGTCGTCTTGATGGACATCCGGATGCCAGGTGTCGATGGGGTGAGCGCCACGCAGGCCATCACCAGGGACCCAGCGCTCAGCCATGTGCGCGTCATCGTCTTGACCACATTCGACCTCGCCGAATATGTTCACGCTGCGCTGAGATCTGGGGCGCGCGGATTTCTCCTAAAGGATGCCCGCCCCGACGAACTGCTCGCAGGCGTGCGCACCGTCGCAGCGGGCGAGTCGGTGCTGGCCCCGGCACTGCTTCGGCGCCTGATAAACGCCTACGTGCAGCAGGCCTCGAGCGCGGCCCCGCCCAGTTGGCTCAACACGCTGACCAACAGAGAAACTGAGGTCCTTGCCCAAGTGTCCCGGGGACTCACTAACGCAGAAATCGGCTTGTCTCTCCACATGTCCGCAGCCACAGCCAAATTTCACGTCGGTCGTCTGCTCACGAAGATCGGTGCCCGCGATCGCACTCAACTCGTGATCGCCTACTACGAAGCAGGACTGGTTCATGAGCGCTCGCGACTCGGTGAGTAGCTGTCGGTGTTGTCAGCCGAGAACGATTTTGAGGCTGTGCCCAGCCAGCGCGCGGTTGCGGCCGCGAGTCCGGCCACACCGAACGCCAGAGTCGTCCCGCCGAGGCGCGAGTCGTATCCCGGAGCGCCGAATATGGCCGTCTCGAGGGCTCCCGAGGATGCCGGTGAGACCACCCCATCGTAGGGCGCTGTCGGCCTGCTCCTTGATGTGTAGGTCATTCATCCTCGGTCTCCTTCGTTGATGGTTGCGGCCCGGCATGGCTGCCGCGCACGGCGATGACGATCTTGGTCCGAGGGTGTTGCTCGGCGAGGTGGCGGATGGCCTTGGCGGCTTCGGCTAAAGAGTAGGTCGTCTCGATTGATCAACACCGCCTGGCCGGGCTGCACCCCGCCGACGTCGCGCAGGCCCTGCAAGGCGGTGACGCCAGCAACCGGCACCGCGGCGGCCTGCTCGAAGGAAAGATTGGCCGGCTTGAGCGCCAGCAGATGATCGGGGACGCGGGCGAACTCTGCGAAGCTGCCGGTGGTGGTCTCGGCGTAGACGTCATCGCCGGGCCTGAACCGGGTCACGGCGGCGCCGACCGCCTCGACCCGGCCGGCCAAGTCACGTCCACGAATGGCAACCCGTGGCCTGCGCAGCCCGAGTGCCGCGCGCATGACGTACGGCCGGCCGGTGGTGACAAACCAGTCTGCGTGGTTGACGGAGGCCGCGCGCACGCGGACGAGCACCTCGTGCGGTCCGGGAGTGGGCTGGTCGATGTCCTGAGCCAGCGACGTCCTGCGGGTGAAGTGGGACGCAGTTCTCAGCAGCGAAGGCCGAGGCAGGTGACCATCCTTCGCTCATGAGCGGGGCGCGAGCGAAGGATGGTCGGGCGCGGGGCGAGCCGTCAGGCCTGCTGCGGCGTGCGGTGGGGTTCGCAGTCGAGGTCGGTTGCCAAGGGGGCCGGCGATGCGGTGCGGCGGGGCCAGGTCCAGGCGGAGCGCAGGATGAAGGCCAGCAGCAGCACCTCGATCCCGATCGAGAGGCCGTAGAAGAAGGCCCAGTCCCAGGACGTCCCTGCCGCGTTGAACACCGAGTAGGGGATGTAGAGCATTGCAACGACGAGGTTCGTGGCGCGGTTCACCCGGGCGGGCAGCGTCGTGGAGAGCATCACCATCAGGGCCGGGATCGCCACGGACGCGAGAAAAATGGTCAATAACGTCGGGCTGATGTCGAACTTGAAGACGACGCCACCCAGGATGTCGTCGATGACGCCGGGCTTGTAGAAGTGCAAGATGTCGACGTAGATGTAGAGGAACATAAAGCTGGCCCATGCGGCGGCCATCTTGGCCTGCACGGGCATGCGCAGATCTTCCAGCGCGGTGTGGGACCGCCGACTTGCTAGTGCGGTGTGGGAGTGAGGTGTTCTCATCAGATTGCTCCTTGCCTTGATTGGATTGGTGCTTCCACCTTCACGGATGGCGGCGGCGGGCACATCAGCCCCGGAGCCTGTTTCGACCTGGCCGTTGGCACAGTCGTGCTCTGGTACTTTCGGCTGTTACGCCGATCACGCGGCCTGCCTATGCTGAGCCCCGGCCGCATGAGACGGGAGCGCCTACACCGCCCAACGCGACGCGGACCTACGATCCGCGACGGCGATCGGCGCGGTCCATCCTGGTGGGCTGTCTTCCGCTCAGGTGGGTAGCATGTTCGCCACCACCGACATCGTCCCGCGCCTGCGAGCGGGACGGCACTTCTGCATTCTGCAGGTGACGATCCGCGGCGAGAGCGGGTTGGTGTTCGCCGTCAGGTCTTGATGCGGCCTGTTTCATAGGCCCACATGGCGATCTCGACTCGGTTCCGGGCGTTGAGCTTTCGCATCAGGCCCGCGAGGTGGGTCTTGACGGTGCTGATGCTGATGTGCAGGTCGTCGGCGATCTCGCTGTTCGTCCAACCCTGGGCGACCGGGATCAAGACCTCCTCCTCCCGGCTGGTGAGCGGTTCGATGGGCTGCGTCGGCGGCGATCCCACGGAGGTGAGGGCAAAGGCGGCGAGGAGCCGCGCGGTGATGCTCGGGGCGATCAGGGCATCGCCGTGGGCGGCCGCCTGAATAGCCTGGGTGAGCAGGGCGGGGCCGGCGTCTTTGAGCAGGAAACCCCGGGCGCCGGCCTTCAACGCGCTATGCACGTACTCGTCGAGGTCGAAGGTGGTGATCACGACGACTGCCAGCGGGTCCTCGACGTCGGGGCCGGCGAGCTGGCGGGTGGCCTCGATCCCGTCGACGTCGGGCATGCGGATGTCGAAGAGGCAGACATCAGGCCGAAGGCTGCGGGCGAGCATCACCGCTTCGCGGCCGTCGGTGGCCTGACCGATGACCTCGATGCCGGGCTGGGCGTCGAGGATCATGGTGAGTCCGGCACGGACGATGTCTTGGTCGTCGGCGACGAGTACGCGGATCGTCATGTGGGCGCACCCTGTTTCGGCAGCACCGCGTCGACGGACCAGCCGCCTTCAGGGGCGGGCCCCGCCCGGAGGTTGCCGCCGAGGATGGTGGCCCGTTCGGTCATGCCGAGGAGGCCGTATCCCAGAATGGGGTGGCCGGTTGCGCTCGCCTCGCCATCGTCGTGGACGGTCAGGCGGACCTGGTCGCCCTCGTCGGTGACCCGGATGATGACCCGGGTTGCGTTGCGGGCGTGGCGTACCGCGTTGGTGACCGCTTCTCGGGCAATCCGGTAGAGGGCGACCCCTACGGAGGGGTTGAGGCGGTCGAGGTCGCCGGACAGTTCCACGTCGACCCGTGGCCACCCTCCGACGCTGCGGGCGAGGTATCCGATGTCGGCCACGCCCGGCTGCGGGGCGAGGTCGGGCTCCGCCCCGTCGCGCAGGACGCGCACCATGGTGCGCATCTCCTCGAGGGTCCGCGACGCCGCGTCCTCGATGGTCTCCAAGGCCGCCAGTGCGCGGTCGGGGTGGGAGGCTGCCGCGATGCGCCCGGCCTGGGCCGCGATGGCGATGGCCGAGACGTGGTGGCCGACCGTGTCGTGGAGCTCGCGCGCGAGTTGGTTGCGCTGGCGCAGTTTCGCCTGCTCGATGTCGCGGACGCGGGCCTTGGCGTGGTAGCGGAGCGACGTGCCGAGTGCGGCGGAGAACAGAAAGAACCCGTACCCGGCCACAATTTCGGCCGCGCCGACCGGCTCGGCGACGTGCGTGACGGCAAGCGTGAGGGCAAGCCAGACAATGATGACCCCAAGACCGACGGCGGCCTCGCGGCCCGCTCCCCAGCGAAACAGTGAATACGGCAGCACAAACACAGCCGCAATGCTCCACAACCCGGTCACGTCGACCGCCAGGACCCTCGCAACGTCGAACGCGATCAGCGTGCCGAACGCGACCGCGACTGCGGCCAGGGGATGGGTGCGTCGCCACAACAAAGTGAGCGCAACCACGACGCTGACGGTGAACACGAGCGGACGCCACGCTGTTTCCTCGCGGAGCATCACCTCTACTACCGACCACGACACGAGCGCGGCCACGAGCACCCAGTCCCGCCACACGCGGACGGGCGGATGTGGAGGACGGGGTTCGGCCCACAGTGACTTGAGGGCGTTTACCGGCATGCCCTCAGCGTAGAGGGAACCGCGCCCGTGCGGATCGGCCGAAAGTACCAAGCATGAACCGTCCCCGCCACCACGACGTTGCTCCCACCCTCACCAGCGATCCGGGCGACCGCCCATGATGGGCGCCACGCAACGCCGCCTCCGGCGCGGTCCTGTTCCTCACCATGACCCCCGCTCTGCCGTGGACGATGAGCCCTTTGGAGATCACGATTGGGGCGTGTGCGGCCGCGCGTGACGCCTTCCTGCCGGACGTGGATCGGACGTGGATCACCCTGACTCCTCGATCGCTCACGCGTCATGACTGCCCTCCCCGGGTTAGGACACCCACTGCTGCTGGGCGGGTGGGTCGCGTTCCTCGTCGCGATCGCCGCCGGGCTCTCCACTGCTGTGGCCGGCACGACACCCGCGGATAGGCCTACCGGGACTAGTCCTGGACTTAGTCCCGGTAGGCCGATTCGGCCAGGCGCAACAGACCCTCGCGGATCATCCGGGCGCGCTGCTCGCCAACGCCTTCCACCTCCATCAGCTGCGAGCTGGTGGCCGCGAACAGGCCCTGCAGGGAGCCGAAGTGCTCCAACAGACGCGTCGCCAACGCGGCGGGCAGCCGCGAGATCTGCGCCACCTGCCGATACCCGTGGGTGTTCAGGCGCGTGTCCAGGTGCTCGGAGGAGGAAAAGCCGATGGCCTTCGCGACGACGAGCGGGTCCAGCAGGGCCGTGGTGTCGAGGCGCTCGAGGTTGGAGATCTTGAAATCGGTGTTGCCGGCCGGACGGTAGTCGGCCTCCAGCAGCCCCGCCATGTCGTCGACCTCGGTGCCTAGCTCGTGCAGCTGCAGCTCGAGCATGCGGCCGTCGCTGCCCAGCTGCACGACGTGATCCTCCACCTCGCGCTGGAGGCGCCGAACCATCTCCAGCCGCTGGGCGACCACGGCTAGGTCCTTGATGGTGACCTGATCCTGCACCTCCAGCGAGCTGAGGCGGGCGGTCACCTCGGTCAGGCGCAGCATGTAGCGCTCGAACGTCTGCAACGTCTGGTTGGCGTGAGAGAGGATAGTCTCCGGGCCTTCGATCAGGTGGTGTTCCTCGCTGAGAAACAGCGTGATCGTGGACATCGAGGACGAGACGGTGAGCACCGGAAGTTGAGTTTGGCGCGCCACCCTGTCGGCGGTCCGATGCCGGGTTCCCGTTTCGTCGGTGTCGATCCGGGCGTCCGGCATGAGGTGGACCCCCGCCGCGAGAATGCGGGTGAGATCGGCGCTGACGATCACCGCGCCGTCCATCTTGCACAACTCGCGCAGCGCGGTGGCCGTGAACGGGGTGTCGAGCTCGAATCCCCCGGTGCAGATGGGGTCGAGAACCCGGTTGCGGCCCAACACCACGAGCGCTCCCGTCCGGCCGCGCAAGATGCGTTCCAGGCCGGACCGCAGGGCCGTGCCCGGCGCCAGTTGCTCGTGATGACGCCGCAACGGGCCCCCATCAGCGTTGCTTGCCACCAACTGATTCCCCCAGATCTGTTCGGCACGCCGCAGGCGGCCCTCCACTACGAGCGGCCGCGGGGGCCCAGCTTAGCCAATCGCGATTCATCCCGATCTGGCTTCGGCGACGACCGCGCTATCGCGCGGGTGCGTGGTCGGGCCGCCCGCACCAGCAGAGCCGGAACCCGAGGAGCCGATGAGCTTGAGCCGAACCAGGGCCTCGCGTACCGAGTTCGCCTTGAGCACGTGCATGCCTGCGGGAATGGCGGTCGCGGTGCCACCTCGGCCGGGCTCGGGGATGATCCCCGCGCTGAAACCGAGGCGGTGGGCTTCGGCCAATCGGCGATCGGCGGCGGGCACCCGGCGTAGTTCCCCGGCCAGGCCCACCTCGCCGACCCCGACCACCCGCGGGGTGGCCACGTTGACGGCGGCGCTGGCGATCGCGATGGCGATGGCCAGATCCGCGGCCGGATCGCTCACCTTGGCTCCGCCGACGGTGGAGACGTACACGTCGCGGTTGTGCAGCTTCAGTCCCGCCCGACGCTCCAACACGGCGAGGATCATGGCTACCCGGCTCGATTCCAGCCCGTTGGTCGTGCGCCGGGGAACCTGCAGGCTGCTGGGCGCGACGAGGGCCTGGATCTCGGCCAACAGCGGCCGTCGACCCTCCATCGTCACGGTGACCGCCGTGCCCGCCACCGGGTCTGGGTGTTCGGAGGTGAACAGCCCGGAGGGATCGCTGACCTCGGCGATGCCGCCCTCGGTCATCTCGAAGCAACCGACCTCGTCGGCCGGGCCGAAGCGATTCTTGGTGGCGCGCACCATCCGAAAACCCGAGTGTCGATCGCCCTCGAAGGCCAGCACGACGTCCACGAGATGTTCCAACAGCCGGGGGCCGGCGATGGCGCCGTCCTTGGTCACGTGACCGACGATCATCACCGCCATCCCGCGCCGCTTGGCCGTGCGCACCAGCGCGCCGGTGACCTCGCGGACCTGGGTGACGCCGCCCGGGGATCCGTCGGCCTCGCTGGTGCCGACGGTCTGGATCGAGTCGAGCACAAGCAGCGAGGGGGAGACCTCTTCGATGTGGCCCAAGACCGTGCCGAGGTCGGTCTCGGCGGCCAGGTAGAGCTGATCGGCCAGCGCGTCGGTGCGGTCGGCGCGCAACCGCACCTGGGCGGCAGATTCCTCCCCGCTGACGTAAAGCGTGGTGTTGCCCAGCCGCGCCCAGCGGGCCGCCACCTCCAACAACAGCGTGGACTTGCCCACTCCGGGCTCCCCGGCCAACAACACGGTGGCGCCTTGCACCAGGCCACCGCCCAAGACGCGATCGAGTTCGTCGATCCCGCTGCTGGTGCGGTTGGCGGCGTTGAGCGCGACCTCACCGATCCGCATGGCCTTGGTCTCGGGGGCATGGGTTCGCACGCTGTGCGCCTGGGGGGCGCCCTTCTCGGCCACGCTGCCCCAGGTCTGGCATTCCCCGCACTTGCCCACCCAGCGCGTGGCCTGCCACCCGCATTCGGTGCATTGGAAGGTCGGTCTGGTTGCCGTTCGGGTTGCCGCTGTTCGTGCCATGTGCAACAGGTTAGGGCGCGGCTCCGACAGTTTCGCGGACCAACTCGTTCGCCTCCGGCACGCCGATGCTGATTCGGATCCCCTCGTCGGGGAACGGACGCACCGTGATGCCCGCCTCGCCGAGCCGCTCGGTCAGCGGCACCGCCTGCGCCCCGGCGTCGATCCACACGAAGTTGGCCTGGCTATCGGGCACGCTCCAGCCGAGTTCGCGCAGCGAGGCGAGCTGAAGCTCCCTCTCGACGATCAGCTGCTCCACCCGCCGCATCGCCTCGTCGAAGCTTCCCAGCGCGGCAACCGCCGCGGCCTGGGCGACGCGCGAGACGCCGAAGGGCAGGGTCGTGGCGCGCAGGGCGTCGCCGATGCGGGGGTCCGCGACGCCATAACCCACCCGCAGTCCCGCCAGACCGAAGGCCTTGGCGAAGGTGCGTAACACCACGACGTTACGACGGTCGAAGAAGTCCTCCCCGCGGGCGGCCCTCGGATCGGTCACGAATTCGTAGTAGGCCTCGTCGAGCAGCACGAGGACGCCGGCGGGCACGGCGTCGAGGAACCGGGTGAAGTCGGCCGCGGAGACAACGGGACCGGTCGGGTTGTTGGGCGTGCAGACCAGGACCGCCTTGGTCCGGGGCGTGACGGCGGCGGCCATGGCGTCGAGGTCGTGCTCGCCGCCGGACGTCAGCGGGACGCGTACGTGGGTGGCCCCGCTCACCCCGATCGCGATGGGGTAGGCCTCGAAGCTGCGCCAGGCGGTGATGACCTCGTCGCCGGGCATGCACACCGCCTGGAGCGCCTGATAGATCAACGCCACGGAGCCGGTGCCGAAGCACAGCTGGGCGCCCGGCACCCCGAGCCTGTCGGACAGGAGCTGGGTGAGTTCGGTGTTGAGCGGGTCCGGGTACTGATTGACTCCCGCCGCGGAGCGTTCGATGGCGTCGAGCACCGCAGGCAGCACCGGGAACGGGTTCTCGTTGCTGGACAGCTTGAACGAACTCCCCGTCGGCCCCACGGGCGGGGTCTTGCCGGCGCGGTAGGCGGGCAAGGCGGCGATCTCGGGACGAATCGGCACGGTCATGGCTAAACCCTCAGATCCGCACTTGTCCGTGGACGGTGTCGAACACCGCGGCGGCGAGACCCGGCTGGCCGTTGGGGGTCACCCAGCTGAGCTTGACGTCGCTCGGCTCCGATTCTCCCAGCCAATCGGAAAGCCGCTCGGGATGCCCGGCGAGCTGGATTTCCCTCAACGCGGCGGTAGAGCCGTTCTGGCTGGGGTGAATCCTCGACGGGCTCACCCATTCCACGAAGAAGGGCAGCTGAGGATCGTTCTGGGTGCCCTTGACGCCGAGCTGCCGCCACTCCAAGACGGTGCCATCGGGCAGGGTGCGAGCACCCGGGACGCAATCGCGTCCGAGGCGAGTCTCGTAGGTGCTCATCCTGGCGCTGACCAGCCGGATGACCCAACCCACCCAGCCGCCACCCTGCTCCGAGCGGGCGCGCACCACCTGACCGAACGGCGCCTTCTCGGCGGCGGGATGATCCAGGACCTCGACGATCTCGACGTAACGATCTTCGCTCAGCGCGATGGTGCGGTTGCGCGTGCCGAAGCGGGCGTGGAAGCCGCCGTCAGTGGATTCGACGCCCAGCAATTCGCTGAGTCGATCCGAGGTGGCCCGGAGCCCGCCGGGTTCGGCGGCGTAGGAAAGATGATCGACATGCATGCTCCTCATTGTGGGGCAGGCGCCGCCGATCTCCCAGCCAGGGGTGCCGGGTCGGCGGGGTGCCGGGCGAATCCGGTCTCTTCGAACTCGGCGCACAGCCGGGACAGGCTCGCATAACCCGCCTCGCCGATCAGCGCTGTCAGTTCGGCACGGGCGGATTTCCACACCGGCTCCGGCGCCAGGTGGGCCTCGGTGGCCGCGCTGCAGTACCAGTCCAGATCGTGGCCCCCAGAGCCCCAACCCGCGCGCCCGAACTCGCCGATCGAGATCTCGAGGTATTCGGTGTCGTCGCCGCGCTCGACCGTGCGGTAGGTCCGCCGGATCGGCAGTTGCCAGCAGACGTCGGGCTTGGTTTCCACGACCGAGACCTCCTCGGCCTCGGCCAACAGGTGCAGTGCGCACCCGGGGCCGGTATGGAAATCTGGCCGGTTCATGAAGATGCAGGCTCCGTCGACGACCCGTGTCTTGCGCTCGGAGTGCTCATCGGTTTCCACCCAGCGGCCACCGCGGCCTTGCCGGTGGAGCTGCCAGAGGTCGGGGGTGAGCGAGGCGACGTGACCGCGCACCCGTTCCTCGTCGTCGGCGTCGGAGAGATGCGCCCCCATGGCGCAGCAACCGTAGGCCGGTCGATCGGCGTAGATGCCCGGACAACCGCGGCCGAAGATGCACTCCCACGTCGATGTCAGCCACGTGAGATCGCAACGAAACACCTGATCGGCAGCGCTGGGATCGACGAACTCCACAAAACTCCGCGGGAACGGCAGGCTCACCTCGGGCATGGGCGACACTCTAGCCGCGTTCGGCCCGGATTCGTCGGCGGCTGGGAAGGGCGGCGAGGGATCGGGGACTAAGGTGAGCGGGTGATCGATGAAGATGGGCCGCACCCCGAGGCCGAAGGCCGACTGTCAAGAGTGGGGTTGTCCACCTCGTGCGTGTATCCGGAAAAGACCGAGCGGGCCTTCGAGCTGGCCAACACCCTCGGTTTCGATGGTGTCGAGGTGATGGTCGGCATCGATCCGATCGCGGCCGACATCGATGCCGTCGCCGACATTCAGCAGCGCCACCAGGTTGAGGTGATGGCGATCCACGCGCCGACGCTGCTCGTCACCCAGCGGGTGTGGGGCTCCGAACCGTGGACCAAGCTTGAGCGCTCGGCGGAAGCGGCCAACCGGCTGGGGGCCAAGATCGTGGTCGTCCATCCGCCGTTTCGCTGGCAGAAGGGGTACGGGCGCCACTTCGAGCGGGGCATCCGCCGGTTGAACGCGGAAACCGGCGTGCACTTCTGCGTGGAGAACATGTATCCCTGGCGGGGCCCCCGCGGCGAGCTCAAGGCCTACAACCCGGGCTGGGATCCCACCCTGCTCGATTACGACTGGTTGACTCTCGATCTCTCGCACGCCTCGACGGCTCGGCTGCAAGCGGTGGAGTTGGCGAAGTCGTGGGGGAGCCGGCTCAAGCACGTGCACCTGACCGACGGCAAGGGCTCGATGAAAGACGAACATCTGCTCCCCGGCCTCGGGGACCAACACGCGGGCGAATTGTTGCAATACTTGTCCACGAGTGGCTACCGCGGTGACGTGGTCTTGGAGGTCAACACCCGTAAGGCGGGTAAGCGGGGGCGCGAGGTCGAGTTGGCCCAGTCTCTCGCGTTCACCCGCATTCATCTCGCTCAAGGAAGAGAGCAATAGCTATGCTGCGATCGGTATTGATGAGCGTCGCCGACAACGAGTGGATCAAGGACACTGCTGTGTCGATTCCGCTGACCAAGTCCGTGGTCGACCGCTTCGTCGCCGGCGAGACGACGGCCGAGGCCGTCGAGTCGACCAGCGAACTCGTCGACAAGGGGCTTTTGGTCACCATCGATCACCTCGGTGAGGAGACCGTCGACGAGGCGGCGGCCGACAAGATCGTCCAGGCCTACCTCGATCTCATCGCCCAGATCTCCGACGCGGGCATGGCCGATCGGGCGGAGGTATCGCTCAAGCTCACGGCAATGGGCCTGTCCCTGGGCTCCTCCGGCGCCCAGATCGCGCTCGATAACGCGCGCCGGATCTGCTCCGCGGCGCGTAACGCCGGCACCACCGTCACGTTGGACGCCGAAGACTACACCACCACGGATGCCACGCTGGGCGTGTTGAGCGACCTGCGCGGTGACTTCCCCCAAACGGGGGCCGTCATCCAGGCCTACCTCAAGCGCAGCGAGGCCGACTGCCGGGATCTGGCCACCAGCGGCTCGCGAGTGCGCTTGTGCAAGGGGGCCTACAACGAGTCGTCCGGCATCGCCCACACCGAAGCCCATGAGGTCGATCGCGCCTACGTGCGCTGCCAGCGCATCCTCATGGAGGGCGAGGGGTACCCGATGCTGGCCACCCACGATCCGCGGCTGATCGCCATCGGCCAAGATCTGGCGGCCCGCACGAACCGGGAGGCCGACAGCTTCGAGTTCCAGATGCTGTACGGCATCCGGCCCGAGGAGCAGCTGCGGTTGCGCGAACTCGGCCATCGCGTCCGCATCTACGTGCCCTACGGCCGGGACTGGTACGGATATCTCGTGCGGCGGATGGCCGAGAAGCCCGCCAACCTGGCGCTGTTCCTGCGCGGACTCGTGGACAAGAAGTAGCCCGGTCGGCGGCGGCGGTGACTCGAGCCCGACCGCGCTTCGGGCTGGAGATCGCCATCGTGCTGGGCTTGAGCCTGGGGCGATCGGCGGTCTATTCGGTGCTGAGCATCATCGAGAAGCTGACCCGGCCGCAGCCCCTGTCGGCTCAAACCACCACGATGAACTCGTCGGTGGTGCCGGATAGGCCGTGGCTGGACCTGAGCTATCAGGTGCTCAACAACCTTTTCCCGTTGGTCACCGTGGCGCTGGTGTGCTACCTGCTGTGGGTGCGCGTCGGTCCGGCGGTCACGGTCGCCGGAGCCGCCGGCATCGGTCCGTGGCGGTTCGATCCTCGGCCCGCCTCGGGCCTGGCCGCTCTCGGCCTCGCCCGCGCGGACGTCTCCCCGTTGCGGCTGGGCCGCGATGCGCTCGGTGGGCTGATTCTGGCCGCCGGTATCGGCCTCCCCGGGTTGGGGCTCTACCTGGCGGCCAAGTCGCTCGGACTGAACACGAGCGTCGCACCCGCCAACCTGGCCGACAACTGGTGGACGATCCCCATCCTGGTCTTGGCCGCCTTCCAGAACGGGGCGCTGGAGGAGGTCGTCATGATCGGCTACGTCTTCACCCGGCTGCGGCAAAAGGGCTGGAACTGGGTGGCCGTGCTGTCGACCAGTGCCCTGGTGCGCGGCTCCTATCACCTGTATCAGGGCTTCGGCGGGTTCATCGGCAACCTGATCATGGGGGTGATCTTCGGGCTGATCTACTGCCGGTTCCGCCGGGTGGCGCCGCTGGTCATCGCGCATACGGTGCTCGACGTGGCCGCCTTCGTCGGCTATGCGCTCGCGGCCCCCCGCCTCAGCTGGCTGTAGCGGTTCGGCTGTGCAGGATCGGGGGTGGCCAGTCGGTGAAACGCGTTCTGGGAAGGTTCCGCAACGGCCTAAGCTGTCGCCCATGCGCGTTGGAGTATTTGGTGCCACCGGTCAGGTTGGCGGGGTCATGCGGACCCTGCTCGACGAGCGGGATTTTCCCGTCGAGGAGATCCGCTTCTTCGCCTCGGCCCGATCCGCGGGGCAACGGCTGCCCTGGCGGGGCGCGGAGATCACCGTCGAGGACACCGCCACGGCCGACTTCACCGGGCTGGACATCGCCCTGTTCTCGGCGGGTAAAACCACCTCGATGGCGTTCGCCGAGAAGGTCGCCGCGGCCGGGGCCGTCGTCATCGACAACTCCTCGGGCTGGCGGATGGACCCGGACGTGCCGTTGGTGGTTTCCGAGGTCAACCCCGAGGACGTGCTCGATCCCCCCAAGGGCATCATTGCCAATCCCAACTGCACCACCATGGCGTTCATGCCGGTGCTCAAGCCGTTGCACGATGCGGCCGGGTTGCGCCGGCTGATGGTCGCGACCTACCAGGCGGTCTCGGGCTCCGGGGTCTCGGGCGTCGCGGAGCTGGCCGCGCAGATAGCGGGCACCCACGACCCCGAGCGGCTGGCCTTCAGCGGCACCGGCGTCGAGATTCCGGCCCCGAACACCTACGTCAAGCCCATCGCCTTCAACGTGGTCGCGGTGGCCGGCTCGATCGTCGACGACGGGAGCGAGGAGACCGACGAGGAACAAAAGCTGCGCAACGAGGCTCGCAAGATCCTGCACGCCCCCGAACTCTTGGTAGCCGGCACCTGCGTGCGCGTTCCGGTGTTCACCGGGCACTCGCTGGCGATCCACGCCGAGTTCGCCGACGACCTCACCCCCGAGCAAGCCGCCGAGCTGCTCGGCGATGCCCCCGGCGTCGAGCTGATGGACGTGCCGTCCCCCATCGACGCCGCCGGCCGGGATCCGAGCTACGTCGGCCGCATCCGCCGCGATCAGTCCGCGCCCCCGAACAAGGGCCTGGTGCTGTTCGTCTCCAACGACAACCTGCGCAAGGGGGCCGCCCTGAACGCCATTCAGATCGCCGAACTGCTGGTGGATCGACAGGCAGCCCGATGAGTGAGAAGCTACTGGCCCTGCTGGGGACCGGGGTGATGGGGGAGACTCTGTTGTCCGGGTTGTTGACCGCGGGCTGGGATCCCGGCCGCATCGTCGTCACCGATCGCCGCCCGGAGCGTCGCCGCGAGCTGCAACAGCGCTACGGGGTGCGCGTCGCGGAGAACGCGGCGGCGGCGGCCGAAGCGGACACCATCGTCGTCGTGGTGAAGCCCCAAGACGTGCCCGGGCTGATGGCCGAGATCGCCCCGAACATCCGCCCCGACGCCCTCGTCGTCTCGCTGTGCGCGGGCGTCGCCACCAGCCTGTACGAGCAGATCCTGCCCGACGGGGTCGCCGTCGTGCGGGTCATGCCCAACACTCCCGCCCAGGTCTCCGAGGGCATGGCGGCCATCTCCGCCGGCAGCATGGCCAGCGAGGCCCAGCTCGGCGAGGTGGCCACGATCATGAGCGCCACCGGGCGGGTCGTGACGGTCCCCGAGAACTACCAGGACGCCGTCACCGCGGTCTCGGGATCGGGCCCGGCCTACCTGTTCTACGTCGTCGAGGCCATGATCGATTCCGGCGTCCAACTGGGCCTCCCGCGCGACATCGCCACCGAGCTGGTGGTACAGACCATGCTCGGCTCGGCCAAGCTGCTCAGGGACTCCGGCGAGCACCCCACCGTGCTGCGGGAGCGCGTGACCTCACCGGGCGGCACCACGGCGGCCGCGGTCCGGGAGCTGGAACGCCACAGCGTGCGGTCGGGATTCATGCAGGCCATCGAGGCCGCCCGCGATCGGAGCCGTGCACTGGCCGAGGAAGCCAGGCACCGGTAAGTAAGCGGGGTCTTCTGCCGTTCGGGTAGCCTCAACCGGTGAGCAAAAACAACCGGCCGTCGCGTTGGAAGGCCGATGACATCGGCGATCTATCGGGCTTGACCGCCATCATCACCGGCTCGAACTCCGGCATCGGCCGAGTCCAGGCTCGCGCCCTGGCCGCCCACGGTGCGCGCTGCATCGTGGCGGTGCGCAACATCGAGGCAGGACAACGCGTCGTCGACGAGATCGATTCCGACTCCCGCGTGGCGAAGCTGGATCTGTCCTCCTTGGAGTCGGTGGCCGAGTTCGCCAAGACGATCAGCGAGCCGGTCGACTTGTTGATCAACAACGCTGGCGTGATGGCTCCGCCGGTCTTCCGCGAGACGGCCGACGGACACGAACTGCAGTTCGGCACCAACCACCTGGGGCACTTCGCGCTCACGGGTCTGTTGCTGCCGCGACTGTTGGCCGCGGTGAATCCGCGGGTGACCACGGTGTCTTCACTGGCCCACCACCGCGGCGGGGCCTCGGTGATCGGGGCCAACGCCGATCCGTCGCGCTATGACCCCAACAACACCTACGGCAACAGCAAGCTGGCCAACCTGCTGTTCGCCAAGGAGCTACACAAGCGCGCCGGCGCGGCCGGCTCGAACCTGACCTCGACGGCCTCGCACCCCGGGGTCGCCAACACCAACCTGTTCGTCAGCCCCGACGGGATGGGCGCCAACCGCGTCATCGCCGCCATCGGTAGGCCGATCATGGGCCTGGTGTTCCCCGGACCCGAGTCGGGAGCCGAATCCACCCTCTACGCCGCCACCGAGGCCGAACCGGGCAGCTACACCGGACCCCGGAAGCTCGGCGAGACCCGGGGCGCCATCGGCGAAGCGAAGCAAAGCCCGTCCGCCCAGGACCAGGATCTGGCGCGGCGGCTCTGGGAGGTCAGCGAAGAGCTGACGGGCGTCACCTATTCCTTCGCCTAGTGCCGGTTCCAACCACGATGCCAGGCATCCCAAGCGGTATCTAGACCACCAACTGCTCTCTCGATCGAGGTCGGAACCGGCGAAGAGTGTGACCCGGCGCCGCCTCCGCGGAGACGCTCGGGCAGGGGGGCAAAAAAAGTTGCCGGAACCGGGAAGCGAAAGCCTGCCTCACCGGGTTAGGTAGTACGTGATGAGTAGTCGCGACGCGACGGATGAGGACCGCGGTCGTGAATTCCAAAAGCACGTCGAGCCACAACTCGAGGTGTTGTTGCAAGTTGCCCTCACGCTGACCAGGCGAGGCTGCGATGCGGAGGATCTCGTGCAGGAGACGGTCATCCGCGCCTACCGGGCCATCGATCGCTTCGACGGCCGGCATCCGCGAGCGTGGCTGCTGACCATCTTGCGGCGCACTCAGTTGAACCTGCAACGAAGAACGCGGCCGGACCTGATCGGTAACTGGGATCTGCAATCGAACCTGCACCCGGCGTTCGGTGCCGCCAATCAACCGAGCCCAGAGGACACCTACGTGGACGGCACGCTGAACGAGGCATTGGCGGCGGCCATTGACAAGCTCGATCCTCGGTTTCGGGCGGCGTTGCTGCTCGTGGACGTGGATGATCTCAGCTACGCCGAAGCGGCCGCGGTGCTGGGGGTCAAGCCGGGCACGGTGATGTCGCGGCTCAGCCGGGCCCGGGCCCGGGTGCGCCGCGAGCTCGGCCCCGAGATGCTTACTCCCGAGAGGAAAACGCGATGAGGTTCAGCCTGGAAATGCTGCGGTGCATATGGTCTGGACGCCGGATCCAGCGCTACCTCGACGCCGACCCTTCGGCCCCGCTAACGCCGCACGCGGAGAGAAAGCTCAAGGCGCACCTATCGGTATGCGAGTACTGCGCTCAGGCGTGTGAAGAGCAACGCTCGCTCAAACAGACGTTGTCGAAGTGGTCGCGCCCGCGCAGCGAGCAGGAATTGGCAAAGCTGCGGGCGTGGGTCGACGCGATGATCGACAAGGAATCCGGGTAGCCGGGAAGTAGCCGGCCCCCCCACCGGGTTTCTTTACTGCACCGATTAGGTTCAGTTTCCGCAGGGTGTGGTGCACCGAAGTGACCTACAGGAGTTCATCATGACCGCTTTAGCGCAAGGGACAACCACCAAACCCGCCGTCGCGGGATCGATCCTTCAAGGCGGACTTGCCGGTTTGGCCGGCGGCGCTGCCTTCGGGGTTCTTATGCAGGCGATGGGCATGATGAAGATGGTGGGCATGCTCGTTGGGAACGAGGCCGCGATCGTCGGCTGGCTCGTTCACCTGGCCATCTCGGCGTTCGTCGGCGCCACTTTCGTCCTGCTCTTCGGCCGCTTCCTCGGCTCCCTTCCTCGGGCAATCCTCGTCGGCATGGCCTACGGGGTCATCTGGTGGGTGTTAGGCGCGCTCATCTTGTTGCCGCTGCGCCTGGGCATGAGTCCGTTCGGGATGAGCACCACGAGCGTGATGAGCCTCCTGGGACACCTCGTGTTCGGGGCCGTAACGGGCGCCGTCGCCGTATTGCTGGCGCGCAGGTTGGCGATCGCCTGAGGGCGAGCGCGGTGAGCGAGCCCGCGCATCGCGATGGGTTAGCCTGGCCGAACAGCCCTGGGGGCTGACCTTGGGCAAGAGCCCGCCGGCTGGTAGGAGGGACTTGGCGAATGGCGCGACCGCAGCTGATCTACTCCGACGAGCTGACCCGTTACGACTTCGGCCCGTCCCACCCGATGGGCCCGGGCAGGGTGCGGCTGGCGTACAAGTTAGCGGATCAGCTCGGTGTGCTCGACGCGTTCGACGTGGTTGCCCCACCACTCGCCGATGACGATCTCGTGCGCCTGGTGCACGACGAGGATTACATCCGAGCCGTGCGCTCCAACCGCGAACAACTCAGCTACGGGGTCGGCACCGCGGACAACCCACTCGTCCTCGGGATGCACCACATTGCCTCGCGGATCTGTGCGGCCACGGTGGCGGCCGCCGAGGCGGTGTGGAGCGGCGAGACCGATCGCGCCGTGAACATCGCCGGTGGGTTGCACCACGCGATGCCGGCCGAGGCGAGCGGCTTTTGCATCTACAACGACATCGCGATCGCGATCCGACGACTCCAGGCGGCGGGGGCCAAGAAGATCGCCTACGTCGATATCGACGCCCACCACGGCGACGGCGTGCAGAAGATCTTCGTCGACGATCCGTCGGTGCTGACGGTCAGCCTGCACGAATCGCCGATGTTCTTGTTCCCGCGCACCGGCTTCGCGACCGAAATCGGCTCCAAGGTGGCCCGGGGCTCTGCGGTGAACGTGGCGCTGCCGCCCGATACCGACGACGCCGCCTGGCTGCGCGCCTTCGACGCGATCGTCCCGCCGGTGCTGGAGGAGTTCCAGCCCGACATCTTGATCTCCCAGCACGGTTGCGATTCCCACTTCACCGATCCGCTGACCGATCTACGGCTCAGCATGGACGGGCTACGGGCCAGCTACCTCGCCGTGGAACGATTGGCCGATCGCCACGCCCACGGCCGTTGGGTGGCGCTCGGGGGTGGCGGATACTCGGTGCTCGAGGCGGTTCCGCGCGCTTGGGCGCACCTGCTCGGTATCGTGGCGCGGCGCCCCATCGATCCGCTGACACCCACGCCGCAAGCCTGGCGGGACCTCGTGGGCGACGATGCCCCGTTGACCATGAGCGACGCCCGCGAGGTGAGCTTCAAGCCCTTCAGCGAAGGCTTCGATCCGAGCAGCCGCCTCGACCAGGCGATCATGGCCACCCGGCGGGCGGTGTATCCCGAGCTGGGGCTCGATCCGATGATGTAGAGGGGCGCCTTCTCGATCAAGGATCCCAGCGTCGGTGGGCCTAGAAAGCGCTGCCGGTCACGGCGTGGACGCTTGACACTCCTATTCCCAAACGTCACTTTGGGCACTACTCTCACTCAGGGGTAGGCGCGCAGTCCGGAGGGGAAGCCGGACGCTGACCCAGGCCCCAGAAGGAGTGACGATGCCCGAATCGCACGAGGCGAAGCGAAGCCTCTCCGGGGTCAAGTTTCTGACCGTCGCCGAGGTGGCGCAGGTGATGCGGCTGTCGAAGATGTCGGTGTACCGGCTCATCCACGCCGGTGATCTGGAGGCCGTCCGCTTCGGCCGAAGCTTCCGCGTGGCCGAGGAGGCCGTGAACGACTACCTTCGCGGCTCCTTCTACAACGCGGGCTAGTGCCTGCCCACCTGAGATTCGCGCCCGGCGCGGCTCCTTCGGTAGGCTTCGATGGTTGCCGCCGTCTTGGTCGGCTCAGAAGTAACTTTTCAGACGAGGTCTGAAACTTGATCATCGGCCTTCGGGGCCGGGCATGCGAGAGGTCGTAACTGTGGGTTCTGTCATCAAGAAGCGTCGCAAGCGGATGGCTAAGAAGAAGCACCGCAAGCTGCTCAAGCGCACTCGAATTCAGCGTCGCCGCGCCGGCAAGTAAGCGCTTTTTGGGGGTCTCGATGTCACACACCGTCGTCGTCACTGGTGTGTCGCGGGATCTGGCGGCCCGGTTTGCTCGCTCCCTCGCCGCCGAACGCGATCTTCCCGACGGCGGCACGCCGGTTCGGCGCTATCGCGTCGTCGGAATAGACGTGGCTCCGCCCCTGCGAGATCTCGGCGAGGCGGAGTTCGTGCGTGCCGACGTCCGCTCACCGGTGACGGCAAAGCTGCTCGACGAGCTGAAGGTGGCGGCCCTCATCCATTCCACGTCACCAGAGGTCGGACCCGGCCGGACCGCCGCCAAGGATTACAACGTCCTGGGCACGATGCAGCTCGCCGCCAGCTGCCAACGGGTCGTGAGCCTGCGCCAGGTGATCCTGTTCTCCTCCAGTGCGGTCTACGGCGCCACCCCGAGCGCCCCGGTGGCGTTCGGCGAAGACCAGGCGGCCCGCGAGGTGAGCTCTGGTTACGGCCGTGATTGCTTGGAGGCCGAAGGGTACCTCCAGCTTGTGGGGGCCAAGGCCAGCGCTCGCGGTAGTGACCTGCGCGTATGTGTGTTGAGACCGGCCGCCTTGATCGGTTCGGGGCTGAGCACCGACCTGACCCGCTACCTGACCCAACCGGTGGTGCCCCGGATCGCGGGCTACGACGCGAGGCTGCAGTTCTTGCATCCCACCGACGCCAGCCGCGCCCTGAGCCTCGTCCTGGAGCACCGATTGCAGGGTACGTTCAACGTCGCCGCCGAGGACGTGGTCACGTTGACTCAACTCCTGAGACAGCTGGGCCGGCCTTGGGTGCCCACAACCATGCCCGCCTCCAAGGCCGCCCGGCAAACCGGCCCGCGGCGAATGGCGGCGCGGATGGGGCTGGGCGCGCTACCCGACGACGTCGCGATGATCACCTACGGCCGCGTCATCGACACCGAGAGGTTCACCCGCGGCACAGGCTTCGTCCCCCAGTTCTCCTCACGCCGCGCCGTCGACGAGTTCGTCGCCATGGCCGGCATCGGGCCCATCTCGGTGCAGCGTTTCGACCGCGCGGTGGACCAGTTGGCCAGAGTGTTGGCCCCCGGCAGGGGAGCTGGCGCGTGAGCGAGGATCTGACGCCGAGAACATCGAGCGCTCCGGCGCCCCCGGCCCGGATCGGGATCGCCGGCCAGGCGGGCCGGGGAAGCCGCTCGGCCCCGTCGACGGCGGCCCGACGGTTGTCCGGCCCCGGTAGGACGCGACCCGCGAACTCGCCGCCGGCCCCCACCCCGCCGGTGAAAACCCCACCCGGCGAACCGGGCTTCGAAGAACCCGCCGGGCCCCCCACCGCCGAGGCGGGCGGGCGCGGCGGCCGCGACGAAACCATCGATCCGCTGGCGGGGCTGGATCTCAACACCCTCGTCGAAGAGCTCCTCACCTCGATCAAGGTGGGCTTCGAGCAACTGCGGGCCACCTCACCCCGGTTGCTCAAGCAGGCGCCGGGCTGGGTGCAGGACCTGGTGACGGACCCGCTCACCACGCTGGCCACCTTGGCGTCCGGGTTGGGGGTCGAGTGGGATAAATCGGTGCCCGAGATCGTCGCCTGGGCCCGGGATCGGCTGGCCGGTGACTACGCGGTCGACGCCTTCGGCTTCGATCCCGAGTTCACCGAGCGCATCGTGTTGCCGACGCTGCGGCCGCTGGTGCGCAGCTGGTTTCGCGTCGACGTCACCGGAGTGGAGAACCTCCCCGAGAGCGGGCCGGCGCTGTTGGTCGCCAACCACGCCGGGACGATGCCGCTGGACGGGTTGATCCTGCACGCCGTCATCTACGACGAGCTGGGCCGCCACACTCGCGAACTGGGGGCCGACCTGGTGTTCAAAACCCCGTTCAGCCACGATTTCGCTCGCCGGATCGGGGTCACCTACGCCTGTCAGACCGATGCGGAACGGCTGCTGCGAGACGGTCACCTGGTGGCGGTCTTTCCCGAGGGCTTCAAGGGGCTGGGCAAGCTGTACGCCGATCGCTACCGGTTGCAGCGGTTCGGCAGGGGCGGGTTCGTCTCCACCGCAGTGCGCTCCCAGGTGCCGATCATTCCCATCTCGATCGTGGGCTCCGAGGAGATCTATCCGCTGATCTCGACCGCGCCGACGCTGGCGCGAGTCCTCGGCTTTCCCTATTTCCCCATCACTCCGCTCTTCCCGCTGTTGGGGGCCATCGGCATGATTCCGTTGCCGTCGAAGTGGAGCATCCACATCGGGGAGGCGATCACCACCGACGAGCTGGATCGCGACGCCGCCGACGATCCGGTGACCATCTTCAACATCACCGACCAGGTGCGAGAGACCATTCAAAACACGCTCTACGCCCAGTTGGTGAAGCGCCGCAGCATCTT
>JBBSOW010000043.1:0-24024 GCA_038259365.1 Propionibacteriales bacterium | reverse complement strand
GGTCGATGGTGACCTGGGGCCAGACCCGCTCGGCCGTCGTGGCGGGTGAGACGGCCCCGCCTCGCTCCAGGACCACCAGCGCTTCGAGGGCCTCGGATCGGCTGCGCGGCAGATCCTTGAGTTTTCGCGCCGGCCGTCCGGCCGCGGCGAGCACCGGATCGCCGCCGCGTCCCAGCGTCTGCACCAAGGACTCCAGCCAGGGCCAGGTGCCAGGCGCCCCGACGCCGGCGCCGTCGCTCACCAGGGCGTAGTCGCGGCCATCGACGTCCACCACCAAGGGCTGGGTCCAGGCGCGTCGCCGCAGCAGGGATTCCCACAACTCCAATCCCGTCCCCGGCCCGAGCGCCACCACGCGCCATGGGGGGTTCGGCAACCATTGCCGCGCCCCGGGATCGGCCCCTGTCAGCGCCTGCCGCAGCCGTTCGCGCAGGACCCGCCGGGAAAGATCCGAACGGGTGCGAAGCCGCAGTAGGTGCAGGGCCACGACCGCGGCAGTACTGAGCACTTCCTCGACCACCGGGGTGGGTGGCGGCGCGTCGATGACCACCCAGATAGAGCCGAGCCATTCGCCGCCGGCGCGCACCGGGACGACGTAGCGAGCTGTTGCCTCGCCACCCCTGGCCGGTGGCACCATGAACGGGTCGGCCGAGGTGGCCAACCGCCGAAAGACTCCGCCGGCCCGGTAGGCGGTGAGGAGGGCTGGGGGGACCCGTCGACCGATGATGGTCGAGACCCGCGCCTCGTCGGGCACGTCTTGCCGCGCCGAGTAGGCCAGCACCCGGGAGCGGGCATCCTCGACGGTGACCGGCCCGCCCACGAGGGTGGCGACGGCGTCCGCCAACGCGAAGAGGTCGTCGTGGACCGGCCCGGCAACGCCCATCGTGTCCAGGCTCAGCACGTCCACCGCTGCCGCGCGGTCGATGGCTCCGCGGAGTAACCAGGCGAGATGGGCCCACGAGGCCTGCTCACCCACCGCGATGACGCACAATCCGGCGGCCCGCGCGGCCTCGTGCACCCGTCGTCTGCCGGCCAGGCTGCGCCGCAGCGCCACCCCAGCGGCGCCCGCCCCGCTGCACCGGCGGACGAGATCGACGGCCTGGGTGACACCCTGGATGCCGACCCCCAAGACGAGGTCTCCGGGCCGGGCCGGCAGGTGCGGCCCGGGCTCGGAGATGGTGACATCGTCGACCGGCGATGTTTCGGGGCCGCACACCACGCTCAGCAACCCACCCCCGAGCGCCTGCGACAGGTCCGCAACCGTGATCACCCGAATCCCCACCAGCCCGTCACCGACCATACCGTTGGTCTCATCGCACAACAGTAGAGGAAAGTCTTGTCGTCGCCGCACATGGCTCGATACCGGGGCCCGGGCGATGATGGAGTCTTCACCACTTCTAGCAAGGACGTCGCCATGACCCCCGCCGGATCCCCTTCTCGCCACTCTCCCCCCGAGCGCGTCGCCGTGGTCGGCGCCGGCATGGTGGGGTTGGCAACGGCCTGGTTCTTGCAGGAGCGAGGGGTCGAGGTGACCGTCCTGGATCGCGACGGGGTGGCCTCGGGGGCCTCGTGGGGTAACGCCGGGTGGCTGACGCCGGGGATTGCTACTCCGCTGCCCGAGCCCGCCGTCCTGAAGTACGGCGTGCGCGCGGTGCTCAGCCCCTCCTCACCGGTCTACGTCCCGCCGAGCGCCAACCACCGGTTGGTGCGCTTCCTGGCCGGCTTCGCGGCCCATTCCACGATGCGCTCGTGGAAGAAGGCGATGACCTCGCTGGCAGGCATCAACCGGCACGCCCTGTCGAGCTTCGATCTGCTCGGCGCGGGCGGAGTGCGCGCCAGCACCACGGCGGCCGCGTCGTTCACCGCCGCCTACCGCACGGCCGACGAGCGCGCGACCCTGCTGGAGGAGATCCACCACATTCAATCGGTCGGGCAGGACATCTCCTTCGACGCGCTCACCGGCGACGAGGCCCGGGCCGTCGAGCCGTTGTTGTCCCCCGAGATCGGCGCCGCGATCATTCTGCACGGTCAGCGCTACATCGACCCGGGCGCCTACGTCCACGCGCTCGCCGACTCGGTGATCGATCGCGGCGGCAAGATCACGAGTCCGTCCACCGTCACCGGCATCCTGGACGTGGGAAACCAGGTCTCGGTCAGCACCACCGAGGGAACCAGCGAGAAGTTCGACGCCGTCGTGCTCGCCACCGGCGCCTGGCTGGGCGCGCTGGCGCGCCCGTTCGGGGTGAAGCGCCTGGTGCAGGCGGGCCGCGGTTACAGCTTCACCGTCGATGTCGAGCGCCCGCCCAACGGCCCGGTCTATCTGCCGGCCGCCCGCGTGGCGTGCACCCCGATCGATGGCGCCCTGCGCGTGGCCGGGATGATGGAGTTCCGCCCCCCGGAGGCGCCGTTGGACCAGCGGCGGATTTCCGCCATCGCCGCGGCCGCCCAACCATTGCTCTCGGGAGCGGACATGGACTCCCGGCGCGACGAGTGGGTCGGTTCACGGCCGGTCACCACCGACGGCCTCCCCTTGATCGGCGCCACCCGCTCCCCGCGCGTGTTTGCCGCCGGTGGGCACGGCATGTGGGGCGTCACGCTGGGCCCGGCCACGGGACGCTTCTTGGCCGAGACCATCGCCACCGGGCAGGCCCGACCGGAACTGGCGCCCTTCAACCCGCTGCGCTAGCGACGCCTCGAGCCCCGACTGTGGGGGGTGTTGGGGGCGGAGCCCCCGACTGTGGCGTTGTCCGGGGGGTGTTGGGGGCGGAGCCCCCGACTGTACTGTTAGTCGGGAACGAGGTACTTCCGCGAGGCGGCGTAGACCCCGGCCCACAGCTTTTGGGGGACTTCCAGCCCGTGGGCGGCGATGCTGGCCCGGGCGGCCGCGTGCTCCTGCGGGCCAACCCAGGAGAGTTCGAGCTCATCGGCTCGGGGATCGTGCCCGAGGCCCAGGACACCTTCCTGGTTCTCGCCGAGCCCGCCGAGTTCGGGAAACCGTCGTTCTGCAGACTCGAGGCGAGCAACGCCGAGCGCCCCATCGGGACGCGCCACGCGCAGGAGGGTCTGTGGGGAACTCGAACCGGACGAGGCGGTGGATGCCTCCGTGGTGTGGCCGGCACGCACGACCGCCGATACCTCGCGCCCTCGAGCCCACGCTATTTCGAGCAGGAACATATCCATGATCGAGGGGGCGGCCACCCCGCAGGGCGCCGCGACGCTGTTCAGGCCGTCTTCGCCGCAGACGGAATCAATGGCCAGCGGACCCTCCCGCAGCACGCGATTGGTCGCGTAGGTGCCCAGGCATAGGTCGCGGTCGTCGCGGCCCGGCACCGCGATCGGGGGCGTGCGGCTCCACGCCGGTTGGGCCAGGTCGGCTTCCAAGACGCCGAGCGCGGAAACGTCGAGCACGCTCGCGTGGAGCACGAGGCGGGCGGCCGTCCACGCCTCGCCGTGGCTGGCGCCGTGAGCGGACAGCGCCCGGAAGGCGCACTCGCGGATCTCGCGCAGACTCACGCGGAGTGTCGGCGTCGTCGAGGTGACAGAGGGTGAGCTCATCGGGGACTCCAGTCTTGAGTGGGCGAGAAGACCTCGTCGAACAGGCGGAGCCAGTTCTCGCCGAGGATCGAGGTCACCTCCTCAGCGTCGAAACCGACCCGCAACAGGCCCTCGGTGACGTTCCGCAGATCCGCCGGACCCGAGAACCACGACGGCCACTCGGGCCAACGCGGCGGGTTGGCCGAATCGGTTGGTCGCCAACGACCGTCGCGCAGGTAGGCGATGTAGTCCTGGCCCCAATCCCTCGTGCAATCGGAGCCGAGTGCGACGTGCTCCACCCCGACCTGCTCGCAGAGGGTGGCAATCATCTGACAGAAGTCGACAAGGGTGGCGCGGTGTCCGCCGATGACGTTGGGGTAGAGGCAGCAGCCGATGACGCCGCCCCGCTCCACGAGCGCCGAGATAACCTCGGCGGGTTTGTTGCGTGGGGATTCGACGAACCAGGTGGGGTTGGAGTGCGTGATGGCCACGGGCTGAGCGGAGGCGGCAATCGCGTCGAGGCTGGTGCGGTTACCCACGTGCGAGAGGTCGATCAGCATGCCCACCCGGTTCATTTCGTCGACGATGACCTTGCCGAACCGTGTGAGCCCCGAATCCTCGGGCTCGTAGCAGGCCCCGCCCACCATGTTCTGGTTGTTGTAGGTGAGCTGCGCGATGCGCACACCGAGCCGATGGAAGACCTCGACCATCCGGTAGTCGTCGGCGAAGGGGCTGGTGTTTTGGAAGCCCAACAGCACCCCCACGCGATTGTCTCTCTTGGCCTGGCGGATCTCGTCGGTGGTGCTCACCAGGCGCACCAGATCGGGGTGGTTGGCCTGCAGTTGGCACCAGTCGCCGATGAGGCGAAGGGTTTCTGTCGGCCCCTCCCACACCGCACAGGTGGCGTTCACGCCGTGGATGCCCCCGGCGAGTAGCTCCTTGAGCACCTCGGCGCTCCAGTTGTTGATCTGCAGTCCGTCGACGACGGTGGCCCGGGCGTGCACCTCGAGGGCATCGGCGGTCATGGCAGCGCTCCCTGCCGTTGAGCTGTCTGGGCAAGATCGGCGCCGCCCTCGCTGGGTGGGCAGACGAAGATCCAGTCGTCGTCGGCGGCGCCGGCGGCGAGATCGCTGATCCGGGGCGCGCCCACGTACAGGGTCACCCGCAACCAATCGGTGGACTGGGGGACGAAGTTCTCCATGCCGTAGACGGCCAACTGCAAGCGCTGGACGTTCAGGGGGAGAAAGTCCTTGGCCAAGGTGTTGGTTCGCACCTCGCCGTAGGTCAGCTTGCTGACGGCCTGGACCCTGGACACGGCACCGCGGTGCCACGGGTGCGCCAGGAGAAAACGGGCGATGGAGCTACCCGGGTCCGCCCGCCCCAGATCCGCGGCCAACGCCGATACCGCGCGCGCCACATCGGTGCCGTGTTCGACCTGTTCGCCATCGTCGACGCCGCGCAAACCACGCCGGGGTTCCTCGTTGTTGCGCGAGGAGAACCAGAAATAGTGTTGCTGGGCCGGATCGTCGAAGTCGAGCGATCGCACCCAGCCGTAGTGGGAATCGATCATCGCGTTTAGCTCGCCCACGGTGTGCCAGGGACGAACACAGGTCCGCTCGTCGCAGGACAGGCTGGCTTGGACCATGGCGTCGAGTTCCTCGGTCAGCTCGACCAGGATGGAGGCCACCATGCCGCGGCACCCGAGGCTCAACCTCTCGGCCTCCTGGTGCAAGACGTTCCACGGCCGGTCGACCTCGACGCCATGCATCGTCCCCGCGTCGGCGAACTCGGCGAGCAGATCGCGGACCTCCGCGAGGTCCCGGGCCACCTCGGCACAGGTCGGAAACGGGGCGATGTCCATGGTGCCGCCGTGCTCGAGGTAGCGCAGCGCCCGATCGACGAGCTGCACGATGCGGGCGACTTGGGGATCGTCCTTATCGACCGAACGCCCACGAACCTGGGCCAGCGGCCACTCCCGCAGGTGCGCCCAGGCGTCCATGACCTGCGGGTGATTGATGACGTAGGGCACCATGCCCAAACCAGTGGCGTTACCGAGCCCGAAGTACCGGCGCCACCGGGCGTCCAGCGTGGCCGCTGAGGGGTTGACCGCTCGGGCGCAGTGCTCGACGAGATCGAGGCTGAATTCGCGCATCAACCACGCGGCCAGAAAGTGCGGGCGGTACGGGACGGCGAACGGATGCCCGGGCCCGAATCGCTCGAAGTCGGCGAGCCCGAACTTGCCGTTGCTGTAGAACGCGGTGCTCCGCATCACGTAAGGGGAGGCCTCGAACATCTCCGGATCGGGCTGCTCGCCACCGGCGAGGGCCTTGACGACGGCGTCGAAAAACCGGGCGCTGCGGTTGCCGCGGGCCCAGATGATGGTGCGGTCGTCGGCCCGACCGCCTTCTTGGCGCGGGACGTTGGATCGCAGCTGCTGCAACCGCTCGTCGTCGACATCACCCTCGACCAGGGCCAGCGTGACGTCCCATGATCCGGCGATGACGCGGTCCTGGCGCTCGGCGTCGTCGAGGACGACGGAGAACACCACCAGCCGCCACAGGTGCTCGCCGGCATCGATCCGATAGATCGCCGCGCCGCGGCCCGCATCGTCGATGTCGAATCGTTCTCGAGTGATGGCCCAGTTTTCCTCTACCACGTGGCGGACCAGCGAGCGCGAGAAACTGTGGCGGGTGGCCCTGGCCGTGCCCATGTCGGCCGGATCGCACACCTGGCTGGCCGGCCGCAAATCGATCGCACCCGTGTCGGCCTCGCGGAAATCGTCGACCGCGGCGCTCATCGCAGATCCTCTTGGGGGGCCGGAACCGCCCGCACGTAAGCCGTCTTCAGCACCGAGAAGAACTCGGCGACCGCGTCGCTGCCCTGCTCTCGGGGGGCGGGGAAGGAGGACTGCTTGACCCCGCCGAAGGGGGCGTGCACCTCCGAGCCGGTGGAGGGCCCGTTGACCTTGATCAGGCCGGCGCCGATCTCGTCGAGGCAGCGGCGGATGACCGTCTCGTCGCGGGTGAATACCGAGGCGGTGAGCCCGAACTCAGTGGAGTTGGCCAGGGCGATGGCCGAATCGACGTCGTCGGCGCGCATCAGCAGGGTCACCGGCCCGAACACCTCCTCGCGCGAGATCGTCAGCGAGTCGTCGCCCTCGAGCAGGGTGGGCGCGACGTAGTGGCCGTCGGCGGCGTCGGGAGCCTTGGCCTGGGCCACGATCTTCGCGCCCTCCGACACGGCGGTGTCGATGGCCTGGGCGACCTCGTCGCGAGCGCGGGCGGACACCAGCGGGCCGATCTCGCTGCCCTCGGTCAGCCCGTCGCCCACCACCATCGCGCCGATGCGGGCGCTCAGTTCGTCCTTCAGCTCCTCGTAGGCCGACCCGACGGCGATGACCCGCCGCGTGGCGGTGCACTTCTGTCCGGTGCTGCCCATGGCCGCGGCGGTGATGAATCCCGCCGCCGCGGTGAGGTCGGCGTCGGGCAGGACGACGGCGGGGTTATGCCCGCCGAGTTCCATCTGAAGGCGGCCCCCGCGGCCGACGACGGCGTCGCGGATCCGGTGGCCCACGGGCACCGAACCGGTGAAGGTCACCGCGTCGGCGCGGGGGTCGGCCACGAGCTCGGCGCCGAGGCTGCCGGGGCCGAGGAGGAGGTTCAGCACTCCGGCGGGAACGCCGGCTTCGGCGAGGATCTCGGCGAAGGCCACGGCGGTCGCGGGGGTGTCGCTGGCGGGCTTCCACACGATGGTGTTGCCCCACATGAGTGCCGGCGCGATCTTCCAGGCCGGAATCTGGATGGGGAAGTTCCACGGCGTGATGACCCCGACCACTCCGACGGGGCGCCGTACGGAGCGGATTTGCTCATCGGGGCTGGCGGAGGGGTAGGTCACGCCGTTCGGACGGCGGGCGGCCCCGGCGTGGTAGTACAGGGTCTCGACCACGCCGCCCAGCTCGCCGCGGGCGTCGGCGAGGATCTTGCCTTCCTCGCGGGTCATCAGCACCGCGAGATCCTCGGTGCGTTCCTCGACCAGGCGGGCCGCCGTTCGCAGGATCTTGCCGCGGGCGAGCACGCCCAGCTTGTCCCAGGCCGGGGCCGCGTTGGTGGCGGCGGTGAGGGCCTCGTCGAGGTCCTCGCTCGCGGCCTGATCGTAGGACGCGACGGTCTCGGTGGGGTTGGCCGGGTTCGTCGAGGACGCCGAGGTTCCCCGCCCGCTCACCCACTCACCGTCGATGAGGTGGCGCAGCTCGAGCGAAGGGCTAGTCATGATGAAGCTCCTAAATTGTGGTGCGGATTGGTGGTGTAGAGCAGCGTCGCGTAGGGCCGTCGTTAGACGACGCCTTTCTCCTTGGCGAGGCGTCGCACGTAGATCGGCGCGGCGATCACGCTGGGCAGCATGACGAAGCCGACCGGGACGGCGGTGATCACGATGAACGACTGCAGCGCGGAGATACCGCCTTCGCCGATCGAGATCAACACGGCCGCGGCGGCGCCCATGATCAACGCCCAGACCGCGCGCAACCAGGTGGTGGGTTGCTCGTCTTCGGTACAGGCCTGCGCCACGGCATAGGACATCGAGTCGGTGGTGGTGGCGACGAAGGTGATGGTGAGTAGGAGGAAGCCCGCGCCGATCAAGCCCGAGAGGGGCAGGTTCTGGGAGATGGCCATCACCGCGGCCGGCAGGCCGTCGGAGTTGAGGGGTCCGGAGATCGCGCCGGGCGTGTTCTGCTCGATCCAGATACCCGTGCCGCCGAGCGCGGTGAACCAGACGGTCGTGGCGATGGGCGGGATGACGGCGGTGCTGATCAGGAGGTCGCGCGCCGTGCGGCCGCGGGAGATCCGGGCGATGAAGATCGACATCAGCGGCCCGTAGCCCAGGAACCAGCCGAAGAAGAAGACCGTCCAGCCGGACAGCCATTCCTTGTCGCCCTGGTAGAGGGTCATGGAGAAGAAGTCGGTGGCGTAGACGCCCAGACCGGCGACCCACGCCTTGAACACGAAGCCGATCGACCCCACGGCCACCACGAGAACGAGTAACACCAGCGCCAGCCAGATGTTGATCCGGCTGAGGATCTGAATGCCCTTGTCGATACCGGTGAGCACCGACGTGACCGCGATCGCGGTCAGCACGACGATGACGATGAGCTGCAGGCCGTAGGTGTCCGATACCCCGAACAGGCTCTCCAAGCCGTAGGACACCTGGAGGCCCAAGAAGCCGATCGGACCCACGGTGCCGGCGACGACGGCGATGATGCAGACGATGTCGACGACGGACCCGAGCCAGCTATGGCGGATCTTCTCGCCCATGATCGGGTACAGCAGGGTCCGCGGTCGAAGCGGCATGCCGCGCTCCGCGCCGTAGAGCATCACCAGCGAGCCGAGGGAACCCAGGATCGCCCAAGCAAGGAAGCCCCAGTGGGCGAAGCTTTGGGCCATCGCAATGGTGGACGGGTCCTTCTCGGAGCCCGCGAAGTTCGGCGGGACGGTGAGGTAGTGATACATCGGTTCGGCCGCGGCCCAGAACACCCCGCCGCCGGCGAGGAGCGTGCACATGATCATGGCGATCCACTTGAAGCGGCCGAACTGGGGGTGGCTGATACCCCCCATGCGCACCTTCGACCACGGGGTGAACGCGAGCGCGATGGCCACGATGAAGGTGGCCAAGAGGAGGACCTGCCACATCGGTCCGAACCAGAACGCGCTCTTGGTGAACCCCGCGGTGACGAACGAGGAGACCGTCTCGGGAAGGACAATCGCGGCGGTCACGAAGACGGCCAAGATGCCAGCGCTGACTAGCGCCACGACTCGATCGGTCTTGGGCGGGGATTGCGCGGTCTGCTGGTCTTCGATGGCAGTACTCATCACGGCCTCATCTCGTTGAGTGCCCTCGGCGGTGAGGGCACCCCTATAGCATCACCGCCAAACCAATACATGTCCAACACCTTCTAGGCCATGATTGATGCCTGTAGGCTATCGATCATGGGGTACGTCCAAATGCGGCACGAGGATTGAGGCAAAAGACGTGGAATTGAGAGCGATCAAGTACGCGCTCGCCGTGGCCGACTCGCTGCACTTCGGCCGGGCCGCCGAGCAGGTCCGGGTGGCACAGCCTTCGCTGTCTCGCCAAGTTGCGGCGCTGGAGCGTGAGATCGGTGCGGTTCTCTTCGACCGCACGAGCCGTCGGGTGGAGGTGACCGAAGCCGGGGCGCAGTTCTTTCCCGCCGCCCGGAAGGCGCTCGCCGAATTGGACGACGGCGCGCGACAAGCGCGGCAGGCCGAGCGCGGTCAACGCGGCCAACTGCGGTTGGGCTTCGTCGCCACGGCCGCCTTGGAGCTCCTGCCGCAGGCGCTGACCCAACTGCGAGCGCGACGCCCAGACGTTCGGGTGGCGTTGAGCGAATGCACCACGGGGCAACAGATCGAGCGGATCCTTGGGGGCGAACTCGACGTCGGGCTGGGCCGCGACGTCGCCGAAGGGCCGGGACTGCGCGTGGATGTCATCGGCCACGAGCCGATCTGTCTCGCGGTCGCGGACGAGCATCGGTTGTCGGAGCGGGAGACCATCACGCTGGACGAGGTCGCCGGAGAACCCCTGGTCCGGTTACCGCGTGGGGTGGCGCCACGGGCCGACGTGCTGCTGGCGTTGATAGCGGGTCGACACCGAGGTGGCGAACCGATCGTGCAGGAGGCGAATCACTACCTGACCTTGCTGGCGCTGGTCTCGGCCGGGATGGGGGTGGCGTGCGTGCCGCATGACGTTCGCCAACTCAGGTCCACCGGCGTTCGCTACCTCGGGATCGAGCACCCAGAGGCCGTGACGTCGCTGACCCTGGCCAGACGCGAGACCGACGAGACCCCCATCGTGCGCGGATTCTGCGACCTGGTGATCCAAAGTTACCCCGGGAGCGTTACGGGCTGAGCCCCGGAGCCGATCTTCGGTCGGCGTCCATCCCGGGCCGGCGCGGAGCAGATGGCATCCAGCATTCGCGTCGTTCGATCATCACGCTCGGGTTGTTGTCCATCGCGCTCAGCTTGGCGCTTCGCGCTCTGTTCATGAATCGAGCGCGCATCATTATGTCGAGCGCCATGCCGCGGATCGCTCTCGCCCGCTTTCGGGTGGCCCCAACCCGTAACTCGCGCAGCGCCGCAAAGGTTACCTCGACGAGCGCGCACCGACGCCGCGCGCCGACGCCGCGCGCCGGCGCCCGCGGCGGTGAAGCGCGGACGCCGGTCAGCCGAAGCCGGTGGCGGCAACGGTTTGCATGATCGGATTGCGCGGGTGCGGGCTAGAGCGCGGCGCCATCGCGTTCGCCGGTCCGCACCCGGACGACCTGATCCACCGGCGTCGACCACACCTTGCCGTCGCCGATCTTGCCGGTGCGCGATTGGGAGACGATCAGGTTGATCACCGAATCGGCGTCGATGCTTTCGACCACCACCTCGAGGCGAACCTTGGGGATGAAGGCGACGGTGTACTCGGCCCCCCGGTAGACCTCGCTGTGGCCGCGTTGGCGGCCGTAGCCGCTGGCCTCCGAGACCGTCATGCCCGAGATGCCGAACCGTTCCAGGGCCTCGCGGACGGCCTCTAGCCGGTGGGGTTTGATGATGGCGGTGATGAGCTTCATAGCGTCGCGTCCTCAGCCGTTGATGAGTCTTGGGTGATCGTTGCCGACGCGGTTGGCCAGTCCTCGCGCGTGTCGAGGGCCTGGGCGAGTCCGCCGCCAAGGCGGCTGGCCCCGATGGGGATGAGATCGTAGCCGGACTCCGCGTGCGCAGACTGATCGACTCCGCCCCGCTCCTGGTCGGCGGGGATCCGGAAACCGATGCTCTTGTGGATGGCCAGGCCGATTCCGAAGCTCACCACGAGCGAGTAGCCGAGCACCGCGAAGGCGCCGATGGCCTGACGGCCGAGTTGATCGAGGCCGCCACCGTAGAGCAGTCCGGCCACCTCGGTGGGGGAGTCGGGGCTCGCGAGGAAGCCGATCAGCAGGGTGCCCAAGAGCCCGCCCACGAGATGGACGCCCACGACGTCGAGGGAGTCGTCGTAGCCGAGTTTGTATTTGAGCCCGACGGCGAACGCGCAGGCCACTCCCGCGAGCGCGCCGATGACGATGGCGCCCATCGGGCTCACCGAGGCGCACGCCGGGGTGATGGCCACCAGGCCGGCGACCACACCCGAGGCGGCTCCGAGCGAGGTCGCGTGGCCGTCACGAAAGCGCTCCACCACGAGCCAGCCCAACACCGCGGCGGCGGTGGCGGCCAGCGTGTTGACCCAGGTGACGGCGGCGGTCGTGCCCGCTCCGAGGGCGGATCCGGCGTTGAAGCCAAACCAACCGAACCACAACAGTGCGGCGCCGAGCATCACCAGGGTGAGGTTGTGGGGTCGCATCGGATCGCGCTTGAAGCCGAGCCGCTTGCCTAGGACGAGTGCCAGGGCCAACGCGGCGGCGCCGGCGTTGATGTGGATGGCGGTGCCCCCCGCGAAGTCCAACGCGTGCACCTGATTGGCGATCCAACCGCCCCTGGGGGCGACGAAACCGTCGAAGGCGAAGACCCAGTGTGCCGCGGGGAAGTAGACCAGGGTGGCCCACATGATGGTAAAGATCGTCCAAGCGCCGAACTTGGCGCGATCGGCGATGGCTCCGGAGATGAGGGCGACGGCGATGATCGCGAAGCAGGCCTGGAACCCGACAAAGGCCGTGGCGGGCACGGTTCCCGCCACGGCGTCCGGGCTCATCAGGCCCCGGAGCCCGAAGAACTGCAATGGGTTGCCGATGATCCCGCCGATGGAGTCGCCAAAGGCCATGCTGTAGCCGTACAGCACCCAGATCACCCCCACGCTGGCCATGGCGATGAAGCTCATCATGATCATGTTGAGCACGCTCTTGGAGCGGACCATGCCGCCGTAGAAGAAGGCCAGACCGGGGGTCATGAGCAGCACCAAAGCGGCGCAGACCAAGACCCAGGCGGTGTCGCCGGTATCGATGATGTCCATGGACGATAAGTCTGCGAGGTCAAGGTTGCGTCGATGAATCGTCGGTGTTACATCCAACGGCGTGATTGCCGCGAAATGTTTCGCTCGTGTGACATCGAACCCTCCGGCGCCTGACACGAGGCAGGGTCTACCGTGGAGTCATGCAAGAACTGGATCAGAGCAAGCGGGGGTCCAGGAGGGCCGCACGTGCGATGCTCCAGGGAGTTGGGCGGATCTGAATCACAGCTCCGCATCTATCTGAGGAGGACGATATGGACGTTCTGGTCACGGGTCGGCATTGCCACATCTCGGAAACGTTTCGAGAGCATGTGCAAGAGCGCATTGCCAAGATCGAGAAGCTTCGAGACCGGGTCATTCGAGTCGAGGTCCAGGTGACCGCAGAAACCAACAACAGCGAGCCAGACAAGGCCACCACGGTGGAACTCACGCTGTTCAGCAAGGGCCCGGTGGTGCGTTCGGAGGGAGCCGCGGAGGACAAAACGGTCGCCTTCGAGCAGGCCCTGGATCGGATGCGCACCCAACTGCGTCGGGCGGCTGATCGCCGCAAAACCCATCGTGGCCACCACGCCCCGGAATCGCTCCGGTACTCCACGGCACTGCCAGAACTCCCGATCCACGCCCGCCCTCAGACCGAGGAGGAGAAGAACAGCGACGTCCACCTCGTCGCCGGTATCGAGGTGCAAGGTGATGGCCCGCTGATCGTGCGGGAGAAGACTCACGCCGCCTCACCGATGACCTTGGATCAGGCTCTGGACCAGATGGAACTCGTCGGTCACGACTTCTTCCTCTACATCGACGCCGAGACCAACCTCGCGAGCGTCGTCTACCGCCGTCGGGGCTACGACTACGGAGTCATCCGGCTCGATCCCAGCGCCGAGCCCGAAGAGGCCAAGTCGGCCTAGGCTCGGCCGTTTCGCACGGCACGGCCACCGGATCACCGATCCGGTGGCCGTGCCACGTTCACATCCGAGAGAGCTCGAAAGGCGGTCGGAGATGCGAAAGCTCAACCGTGCTCAGGCCCGGCGCGCGGCCCTGGCCGCGCAGGGGTTCGGCGGCGTTCGCCCCGCCGGTAACACGATAGGGATCCGCGACGTCCAACGGGTCATCGATCGGGTGGCCCTGTTCCAGATCGATTCGATCAACATCGTCGTCCGGGCGCACCAGATGCCACTGTTCTCCCGGCTCGGCAGCCACGACCCGGCGCTGCTGACGCGCGCCTTCCAGGGCAGGCCCCGCCGGCTGTTCGAGTATTGGGGGCACGAGGCGAGCCTCATCGATGTCCGCTTAGCGCCGGCGCTGCGGTGGCGGATGGCCTCGGCCGCAGATCTGGCGTGGGGATCGATGCGCGGCATAGCCGCCACGCGCCCCGATCTGGTGGGGCGGGTGCTCGAGGAACTGGCCGCGTCGGGCCCCCGAACGGCCCGCCAGCTGAGCCTGGCCCCCGGATTGGGCGGCGCCGAGTCCGACCGCCAGCATTGGGGGTGGAACTGGTCGGGGGTGAAGACGAGCCTGGAGTGGTTGTTCTACAGCGGCCGGGTGACCGCGCTCGCGCGCAACTCCCAGTTCGAACGCGTCTACGACCTGACCGAGCGGGTGCTGCCTTGCGTTCACGATCTCTCCGACGGCACGGATGAGTTGAGCCGCGCGGCCCAGATCGAGATCTTGGTGGAGCGCTCGGCCCGGGCCTTGGGGGTGGCGAGTCAACGCTGCCTCGCGGACTACTTCCGGCTCCCCATGGGTGACACTGCCGTCGCCATCGAATCCCTGGTTCGGCGCGGCGACCTCCAACCCGTCGAGGTGGCGGGTTGGCCGGTTCCCACCTGGCTGTGGCGTGGCACGACGGTGCCCAGGAAGCTGGCCGTCCGGGCGCTGGTGAGCCCTTTCGATTCGCTGGTGTTCGAGCGGTCCCGGCTCCTGGCGCTGTTCGACTGCCACTACCGCATCGAGATCTACGTGCCGGCGGTCAGGCGCCAGTTCGGCTACTACGTCTATTTGTTCGTCCTGGGGGACCGGATCCGGGCGCGGGTCGATCTCAAAGCCGACCGTGCCCGCAGCCTGCTGGTGGTGAAGTCGGCCTGGTCCGAGGCGAGCGGGGAGCGGCCGGTCGCGGACCAGGTGAGTGAGCAGGCCGTGGCCGAAGAACTGCTGGCCGAGCTGCGGCTCCTGGCGAGCTGGCAGGGCCTTAGCGACATCGAGGTCCAGCCCCGCGGGAGTCTTTCCTCGGCCCTGGGCGTCGCGCTCGGCCGGTGCCAACCTCGGTAGCAGCGCCTGCTGGTGGCACCTACGGCACGTGAACACCCAGTGACCGAGGTGGGCCCCGGCCGCGGATGTCCGATACCCCGGGCCCCAGGTGGTTGTCAAGGACCAATACGACGTGACAGCCTGTGCGTGCGCGAACGGAGCGCTCTTTGGGGGGACGCACCCCAGAGGCATGATCGTCAGGCCGCGGGGCGCCGGGCCGGACGTCACGAGGTGCCCGTCATGACCAATCGATCTATCCCCGTTTCGGTTGTTGCCGTCAACGTGGGGAAGCCGCAGACCTATCCCTGGCTGGGCCGGGAGCTCGAAACCGCCATCTTCAAACAACCCGTCGCGGGTCCCGTACAAGTGCTCCAGACACACCTCGCGGGCGATAGGCAGGCAGACCTCGAACACCACGGCGGCGTCGACAAGGCCGTCTACGCCTACTCAATCGACGATGCGCTGGCTTGGGCGGACCGGCTGGGGCGCCCGACCTCTCCGCTCGAGCCAGCCTTGCTGGGGGAGAATTTGACGGTGCGCGGTCTGGACCTGAGCCAATGCGTGATCGGTGAGCGCTGGCGCGTCGGCACCGCCGTCTTGCAGGTGTCAGAACCTCGCACCCCGTGCTGGAAGCTCGGCCTGCGTATCGGCGACCCGAGGTTTCCGCGCCGGTTCGCCGCCGCGGGCAAGAGCGGCGCCATGCTGCGGGTGTTGCAACAGGGCCACCTCCAGGCCGGCGATCTCATCGCGATCGTGGACGCGCCGGACCACGGGATCACGATCGAGACGATCAACGACGTCTACTACGGCCGGAACACCGATCTTGGCCCGATATTCGAGGCCACGGAATTGGCGGCGCACTGGCGGACGTGGGCCGAACACCGCACCGTCTGGCATCTGAACGACGAGTCGGACAAGGGCATCGATGTCGTCGAATGATCCCGGTGGCCTAGCGGACGTTATGGACTCGGAACTGAATCGAAATCCGGGGGCCCACGGGCTTGGCGGTCTTGAGAATCGCGTGTTCCCAGGTGCGCTGACAGGATCCGCCCATGACGACGAGATCCCCGTGGCCGAGCGCGAACTGCGCGCCGATCCGGCCGCCGCCGGCGGGGCGTAGCGAGAGCGTGCGGGCGGCACCGAGCGAGACGATGGCCACCATGGTGTCCTCGCTTCGGGAGCGCCCGATCTTGTCACCGTGCCAGGCCACGGAATCTTGACCGTCGCGGTAGAGGCAGAGCCCGGCGGTGGTGAACGGTTCGCCGAGCTCTGGCCGGTAATGGGCCGAGAGCGCCTGGCGCAGGTCGACGAGCAGCGGATGGGGCAGTGGCTGATTCTCGCCGTAGAACTTGGTGAGCCGCGGGACAGCCACGAGATTGTCGTACATCTGTCGCTCCTCGGCGTGCCAGGGCACCTCGTCGACGATGGCGTCGAACAATAGCCCCGAGCCGGTCACCAGCCCGGGCTGGTGGTCCACCCAGGCGCCGTACTCCATCGGCGTTCGCCGAGGTGCAATGTCACTGATTGCGGCGGCCTCGGCAAAGTCGAGCAGCGAGGTCTGGCTGGCAGCGGGTGCGCTCATGCCCCCATCCTAACGCACGAATCGAACACCCGTTCTAGCGGGCTAGGGCCGAGCGTTACCGCGGATGTTCTCGGACCAGGCGAGGAGCCCCGCCTGCATAGGCAGCCGAGCCAATGAGATCGCGCGGAGTTTGGTCGACTTGTTCCGAAAATCCCACGCCATCTTCACGTTCGCGGGGAACACGCCCAAGAACAGCAGGGTGCCGGCGCGACCGCCGATGCGGCGGGTCCTAGGCACCGCCACCAAGGCGGCGACGGCGAACTCGGCCACCCCCGAGCCGAGCACCCATTGCCGCTGGGTGCCGGGCAACGACGGGGGCACGAGGCGGTCGAAGTGTTGGGGTCTCAGAAAGTGCATGACACCGGTGAAGCCCAGCATGGCGGTCATCGCCCACGCTGAGGCGGCGGCTCGCTTCGCCCGGTCGTTCGTCGTAAAGGACATGGCAGCAAGGTATCCGCTCGGCCCCTCCCTCAGCGCCAATAGGGTCTGACGGGTTGAGGTTCTAGGATGGATGGGGCCGTCTGGACGACGGACGCTGGGTCCCGCCCAGCACGACACACCTGGATGGGGAGTTAGACCTGTGGCTGTTCTCGACAAGCTGTTGCGCATGGGCGAGGGAAAGATCCTCCGCAAGCTCAAGGCGATCTCTGCGCAGGTCAACGCCATCGAAGAGGACTTTGTGGCGATGGACGACGAGGAGTTGCAGGGCCAGACCGCGGCCTTTCGCAAGCGAATCGACGAGGGCGAGAGCCTGGACGACCTGCTGCCCGAGGCCTTCGCCACCGTGCGCGAGGCCAGCAAACGCGTGCTGGGCAAGCGGCACTTCGACGTCCAGATCCAGGGCGGGGCCGCGCTGCACCTGGGAAACATCGCCGAGATGAAGACCGGCGAGGGCAAGACGCTGGTCGCCGTCTTGGCGTCCTACCTGAACGCCCTCGAGGGCAAGGGCGTCCACGTCGTCACGGTGAACGACTACCTGGCCAGGTTCCAGTCCGAACAGATGGGCCGCGTACACCACTTCCTCGGCCTCGAGACCGGCGTGATCGTCTCCCAGATGACCCCGGCCGAGCGACGCGCCGCCTACCACTGCGACATCACCTACGGCACCAACAACGAGTTCGGCTTCGATTACCTGCGCGACAACATGGCCCTCACCCTCGAGGACTGCGTGCAGCGCACCCACAACTTCTGCATCGTCGACGAGGTCGATTCCATCCTCATCGACGAGGCCCGCACCCCGCTGATCATCTCCGGCCCCGCCGAGGATTCGCACCAGTGGTACCCCGAGTTCGCCCGCCTGACCGAGCGGCTCAAGCGCGACGAGCACTACGAGGTGGACGAGAAGAAGCGCACCGTCGCCATCGCCGAGGCCGGCATCGACGTCGTCGAGGATCGCCTGGGCATCGACAACCTGTACGAATCGGCCAACACCCCGCTCATCTCGTATCTGAACAACGCGATCAAGGCCAAGGAACTGTTCAAGAACGACAAGGACTACGTGGTCGTCGAGGGCGAGGTCCTCATTGTCGACGAGCACACCGGTCGCACCCTGATCGGCCGCCGCTACAACGAAGGGCTGCATCAGGCCATCGAGGCCAAGGAGAAGGTGGAGATCCGCGAGGAGTACCAGACCCTGGCGACGATCACGCTGCAGAACTACTTCCGCATGTACCACAAGCTGTCGGGCATGACGGGCACGGCGCTCACCGAGGCGAGCGAGTTCCAAAAGATCTACGGCCTAGGCGTGGTGCCGATCGCCACCAACAAGCCGATGATCCGCGAAGACAGGAAGGACCTCATCTACCGCACCGAAGAGGCGAAGTTCACCGCCATCGTCGACGACATCCTCGGCCGCTTCGAACAGGGCCAGCCCGTCCTCATCGGCACCGCCTCGGTGGCCAAGTCCGAGCTGCTGAGCAAGGCCCTGACGCAGGTGGGGGTGCAGCACGAGGTGCTCAACGCCAAAAACCACGCCAAGGAGGCCGCCATCATCGCCGAGGCGGGCCGCAAGGGCTCGATCACGGTGGCCACCAACATGGCCGGGCGAGGCACCGACATCATCCTCGGCGGTAACGCCGAGTTCCTCACCGATCACCAGCTGCGCAAGCGGGGGCTCGATCCCGTCGAGGACCCGGAGGATTACGAGGCCGCCTGGTCTGAGGTGCTGGAGAAGATCGAGGCCGAGGTCGCCGCCGAACACGACGAGGTCACCGAGCTCGGTGGGCTCTACGTCGTCGGCTCCGAGCGGCACGAATCGAGACGGATCGACAACCAGCTCCGCGGCCGATCGGGCCGCCAGGGCGACCCCGGCGCGAGCCGCTTCTACCTCTCCCTCGGCGACGACCTGATGCGATTGTTCAAGTCCGACATGGTCGAATGGGTGTTGCAGGCCCTCAAGGTGCCCGACGACATGCCCATCGAGAACAAGCGCGTCAACGGTTCGGTGGCCAGCGCCCAGGCGCAGGTCGAATCGCAGAACTTCGAGACCCGCAAGAACATCCTGAAGTACGACGACGTGATGAACCGCCAGCGCCACGCCATCTACGGCGATCGCCGCAAGGTGCTCGAGGGCGTCGACGTGCAAGAGCAGCTGCGCAACGCGACCACCAGCGTCGTCACCCAGTACGTGACGAACGGCACCCAAGGCTTCGCAGAGGACTGGGATCTGGAGCAGTTGTGGACCGATCTTCGTCAGCTTTACCCGGTTGGCATCGAGCTCGCGGACTACGTCGACGCCGACGTCGATCAGGCCGAGCTCGTGGAGGCGTTCCTCGCCGACGCCGAGCGCGCCTACGATGCGCGCGAGGAGGCGCTGGGCGAGGAGGCCATGCGCGAACTTGAGCGCCAGGTGCTGCTTACCGTGCTCGATCGCAAGTGGCGCGAGCACCTCTACGAGATGGACTACCTGCGCGAGGGCATCGGCCTACGGGCGATGGCTCAGCGCGATCCGCTCGTGGAGTACCAACGCGAGGGCGGGGACATGTTCCGCTCCATGATGAGCGCGTTCATGGAGGAGGTCGTGGGTTACCTGTTCAACCTCGACGTCCAGACGGTCGATCCCCAGGTAGAGCTGCTGCCCGGGCGGGGTGGCAAGGCGACCGCGCATCGTCACGTCAGCGATCTGATCGCCACCGGACCCGACCCCGATGGGCCGGGCGTCGAGACGCGCACCGCGACTCCGGAGGGCGAGTGGGAAGACGAGCCCGGCGAAGACACGGATCCTGCGGGCGATGAGTCCGCCGCGAATAAATCTGCCGGGGTCGCCGCCTCGAACGGAACGCGTCGGCCCACCCGTAAGAAGGCTTCGGCCGGCTCGGCGATCTCGGCGAAGGGCCTCCAGTCCGGCGGCGGGCGCAAGCTGACCTACTCGGCTCCCGGCGAGGACGGGGAGGCCGACACCTCAACCGCGGTCGACGACGAGTTGTACGCCGGGGTGGGCCGCAACCAGTTGTGCCCATGCGGTTCGGGCAAGAAGTTCAAGCTGTGCCACGCCCGGCGTTGAGTTGAGCCGAAGCCGGGCGGGACAGCCCGATCGGCGGACCGAAATCGAGGCAGGTGCAGACCCAACGGTCCTGCACCTGTTCGATTTTCGCAGCCAGGGCGAAACTCTGGCCGCTGTCGAGGAAGCGCACCGCCACCTCCGCCACCTCCCCGTGAAGCTGCACCCGCAGCGAGCCACAACTCAGCGCGACGTGGTGGCCCCGCCGCAGCCCGATCTGATGGTTCAGCTCGATGAGGCTTCGATCGTCTATCCAGCGAATGAGTTGCCGGGTCGCGCGGCGGCCCTGTAGCGCCTCCAGGACCACCCGGGTGAGGGCGGACGCGAACTGGTGGCTACTGCGTCCGGCGGGGTCGGGCTCTCGTGGCCGCTCACCGGACTCGGCCGCGCCGGGGAGGTCGTCGAAGAGCGTGGGGTCCCGTGGCCCGACCGGTGCGTGGATGCGGCGCTGCTGCCGCTCCGGCCGGCCGTCGGTGAGCGCGGTGATCGCCATGATGCCTCCTGGGATGCGTCCCGGCTTTCGAAACCTGTCGTTCGAAAGTTGTCTTTGAGAACTCTGCAACGTCCGGGCGGACCGCCACCAGAGAGCGGCCGAGATCTGTGGACAACGCTGGCCACCTCTAGGCGCGGTGCTGGCTAGGGAGAGAACAGCAGGAGCAGCCCAGCCAGGGTGTAGCCGAGCATGACCATCAACAGGGGCAGCTGACGACGCACCGGGTGGGGATTGCCCACCCCCGGCGGCCAGCGCAGGCTGACGTCGTGGGCGGTGAGGACCGCCACGGTGTGGCCCCCGACGATGGCCAGGAGCTGGATCACCGCCGTCACGCTGGGATAGTCGTACATCGCCGTGTTGACGCCGAGCTCGGCGGTGCCGAAGACGTTCCAGCCCAGACCCATGGGGTCCGAGAGGCCGATGGCGGTCCGTTGGCCCTCCACTACCAGCAGCGAGAGGTAGTGCGCGATCGCATACCCCACCAGGATGGGCGAGGCCGTGACGGCCAGTCGGTCGACGGCGCTGGGCAGCCCGACGCGGTGCGCCGATCGGGCGCGGGCCCGACGATAGGTCGAGCAGCCGAGCCACAGGGTGAGCCCGACGGCGGCGATGAAGCTCGCCAGCCCCAGCGTGCCCCACACCGGCGGCGGAAGCTCGGAGTCTTGGGTGCGAGAGATCCACCACGAGGTGTTGGTGAAGCTGTCGAACGCGGTGCTGCCGAGCAAAACGCTGAGCACGGCCACGCTCCCGTTTCGGGGCGCCACCAGGCTGGCCCGGCGCAGGGGATTGACCAGCGCGAACCGGCCGTCGACGCGGATGAGGGGGGAGAGCGTGGCCACGGTGGTCGCGTAGACCTCGAACGGGTCGGCGGCGCCGATCCACCGTTCGCCGAACCGGAGCGCGCCCCCCACAAAGACCACCACCCACGCCACGGCCCAGAGCCGCAACACCGCGAGGGTGTCCTGCTCCGGCTGCACCAGCTCCAGCCAGGCGAAGCTGGCCAGGGCGATCGCCCCCGGCCAGACACCCAGGTTGAACGGCGCCGTCGGGGACTCCCGGCTCGGCAGGACCCGAGACAGGCCCGCGTAGAGGGTGCGCAACGGGTTGATCGCCCGCCAGACGGTGCCGAACAGGAGCGAGAGGGGCACGATGCCGACCCAGAGCCAGGCGAACACGAACCCGAAGGTGGGGTTGGTGAGCAGATCCTTCCCGGCCCACATGGCCAGCCCGACCCAAGCGAACAGGGCCAGCACCACGAGCCGGGCCAGGACTCGAACCGCGCGATGATCCACGATGGCGGTGAACCTCGGCAGCGCGATACCGCCGTCGAGGCTTTCCCAACGCGGCGAGCGCCACAGCCACGTCACGACGGCGAACGAGATCGCGACGGCCAGCAGCGAGCCGATCAGAACGAAGCCGAACGGCAGCGGCAGATCGCTGCGCGATCCGATGCCGTGCAGCGGGAGGAGCAGAACGGGCATCAACGCACGTTCAAGATCACAACGGTCTTCGGCGGGTTATGGGTCTCGATCTCGAAGCTGCCGGACTTGTTGGCCTTGAAGCTGACGGTGAGGGTTTCGTTCCTTGTTACCGTCTCCTCGACGTCATACCCGTGCACGTGGAGCTCATCGGGGTGGGTGGAGCGGACGCGCAGGGTGATCAGCGTGTCCTTGACCACCGCCATCTTCTTGCCGCTGGGCGAGACCGCCCCGTCCTCGCCCAGGACGATGTTGATCGTCTCGGCCAGCGGAGCGCCGGGGGTGACGGTGTCCTGGGTGGGGGTGTCGCTCGGGCTGGGGGCGTCGGCCGGCGTGCTGGGCGCCGCGGCACGGGCCGAGGCGCTCACCGCGGGCGGGTTCGAGTCGGCGGGGGCATCCGGCGTCGCGGTGCCGCACCCGGCGGCGAGCACACAACCGCCCAACACGAGGGCGAGCCGGGTAGGGAGGGTTCTGCAGGGTTTTGACGGCACGACGGGATTCTACCGGCGCTCGCGGTAGCGGCAATGCGGCACTAGGCTCGTAGCGGATGTGGGCTGTTGGAAGTCCAGTGCCGAGAACGGGACCGGAATGGAGTCGTGCGATGGCTGATCGGTTGAGCGCCGCCGAGGTGGCGTTGCTGGCGCTGGACACCCAACACAACCCCGGGCACGTCGGCACCGTCGATATCTTCGAACAGGATGAGCTCGGCTACGACACCCTGATGGAGCTGATCTCTGCCCGCATCAGCTTCGTCCCGCGCTATCGCATGCGGATCCGCAGCGTACCCGGCGGTCTCGCCGCCCCGGTCTGGGTGGAGGACGACCAGTTCGATCTGACCTACCACGTGCGCCGCTCCGGATTGCCGCGTCCCGGCACCGATGAGCAGTTGCGCGAGTTCGTCGGCCGCGTGGTGGCGCGACGACTCGATCACTCTCGGCCGTTGTGGGAGATGTACCTGGTGGACGGGCTCGAGGGGGATCGCGTCGCGCTCATCACCAAGTCCCACCAGCTACTCGTCGACGGCGTCGACAACGTCGACATCGGGCAGGTGCTGTTGGACGACGATCCCAGCGGCGACGAGGAGGCACTCGATCGGCGTGTATGGGAGCCGGTCTCCGAGCCCTCGGAGCTGGATCTGATCATCTCGGCCGTCTTGGCGAACGCCACGGAGCCGTGGAACATCTTGTCCAACGTGCGCCGGGGGATCACCGTCACCCTGGGGGCCGCGATCGCGGCGGGCGAGGCGGTCGGTGGGGTCGGCGGGGCCGTCGGAGAGCTGGCCGTCAACGCCCTGCGCGGCACCCGAGCTCCCTCGGACTCACCCTTGGTGGGCACGGTCTCCGAGCAACGCCGGGTGGCGATGACCCAGTTCGAGCTGGCCGATCTCAAGGCGTTGCGGGTGGCCAACAACTGCACCATCAACGACGTGGTGCTTGCCTTGTTGAGCGGCGGCCTGCGCTCGTGGCTGCAAACGCGCGGCTCCGTCCAGAAACCGCAGCTGCTCGCGCTTGTCCCGATGAGCGTCATCGACGACAACGACGAGCCGTCTTCGCTGGGCAGCCAGGTGGCGCCGCACCTCATCTCGTTGCCGATCGGTGAGCCCAACCCGCTGATGCGGCTCCATCAGGTCTCCTTCGGCACCAAGGCGCACAAGGAGACCGGCCGCGCTGTCGCCGCCCGCTCCATTGCCGACATCGCCGGGTTTGCCCCCACCACGCTGCACGCGCTCGGCGTGCGCGTGGCCGGCAACGTCGTCCGTCGACAGCACGACCTGGTCATCACCAACGTCCCCGGCCCGCAACGGGCGTTGTACTGCGCGGGGGCAAAGATGCTCGCCAGCTACCCGATACAGCCGCTGGACGCCGGGCACCTGCTGTCGGTCGGGGTGACCTCCTACGACGGCCGGGTGTTCGTCGGGTTGACCGGGGATCGCGACGCAGTCGCCGATCTCGACGTCTTGGCCCAGTGCATCGACGAGTCCCGCGTCGAGCTCACCGCGACCGTGGTCGACTCCCAGCGCTCCCGCCAGCCGACCCGAAAGGCCCCAGCCAAGAAGCGCGTTCCAGCCAAGAAGACCGCGAAGAGGGCCGCGGCCGAGAAGGCTGCGGCGAAGAGGGCACCGGCCGAGAAGGCTGCGGCGAAGAGGGCACCGGCCGAGAAGGCTGCGGCGAAGAGGGCACCGGCCGAGAAGGCTGCGGCGAAG
>JBBSOW010000042.1:0-24370 GCA_038259365.1 Propionibacteriales bacterium | reverse complement strand
GTGGGCGACCAGTCCGGCGGACAGGCCGGCCCGATCGGCGACCCTCCGGGCGCTCAGGGTGGCGCTGCCCTCCTCGGCGACGAGCTCAATGGCGGCGTCGCGCAGCCGTGCCTTGGCGGTGCGGTCATCGGGCGGGCCCGCCGCGGTCGTGGCGCTTGACATGGCCTCAGTATATTACAAACGCGTACGAATAACTATACGTTTGTGCAATGAGTTGGGAGAGCGGTCCGATGGCGTAGCCGTCCGTTGGTGGGCAAACCCCATAGATCGAACCCGAGGACGCCCTTGGGGATTGAACATCCGTCCTCGTGTAGTTTGTCTTGCGCCGTGCATGACTCCACATGAGGCAACAGATTTCGACATCGAACAGGGGCGACGTGGCCTCGAAGGGACGTGCGCGATGGCTGAGACAACCGAGACCGCCGCTGGCAAAGACGATTACTACTTAGGCAGGGCTATCCACCTCGCCTCGGTGGCTGCCCTGGGTGGGTTCCTGTTCGGCTTCGACACCGCCGTCGTCAACGGAGCCGTGAGCGCGATCGGCCAAGACTTCGAGGTCGCGGGTTTTCTCCTCGGGTTTGTCGTCTCCTCGGCCCTCCTCGGCTGCGTCGCGGGTGCCTACCTCGCGGGCCGAATCGCCGATCGATTCGGACGCATCCGGGTCATGTTGATGGCGGCCATCCTGTTCCTAGCCAGTTCCATTGGTTCGGCGCTCTCGGTCGGTGAGTGGGACCTCATCGTGTGGCGCGTCGTGGGTGGTCTCGGTGTTGGTGCCGCGTCGGTGATCGCACCCGCGTACATCGCGGAGATCTCCCCGGCCTCGATCCGTGGACGCCTGGGCTCGCTGCAGCAACTGGCCATCGTGACGGGCATCTTCATCGCCCTTCTGAGCGACTACTTCCTCGCCACCGTGGCCGGTGGTGCCATCGAGCCGCTGTGGGGCTTGCAGGCGTGGCGGTGGATGTTCTTGGCTGAGGCCATCCCGGCCGTCGCCTACGGCGTCTTTGCCCTCACTATCCCCGAATCGCCTCGCTTCTTGGTGGCGAACGAGAAGGAAGAGGAGGCCCGTGAAGTACTCGCCAGCGTGATGAAGTCTGGTATTAGTGCGCGCCTCAAGGAAATCCGCCGGACGGTAATCCGCGAGGAAAAGGCGTCGCTGCGCGACTTGCTGACCTCGGCCGGCAAGGTCATGCCGATCGTCTGGATCGGAATCGCGCTGTCGGTTTTCCAGCAGTTCGTCGGCATCAACGTGATCTTCTACTACTCCTCCACCCTGTGGCAGGCGGTCGGTTTCACCGAAGAAGACGCCCTGACCCAGACGGTCATCACGTCGGTCACCAACATCGCGGTCACCATCGTGGCGATCGCGCTCATCGACAAGATCGGCCGCCGCAAGCTGCTCACCATCGGTTCGGCCGGTATGGCGGTGACGTTGGGCACCATGGCCTACATCTTCGCGACCGCTCAGACCATCACCAACGCCGCCGGAGAGCTGGAGCCAAGCCTGAGCGACACCTCGGGCCTCGTGGCGCTCGTCGCGGCCAACGGGTTCGTAGTCTTCTTCGGGATGTCGTGGGGCCCGGGCGTGTGGGTCCTCCTCGGTGAGATGTTCAACAACAAGATTCGCAGCATGGCCCTCGGTATCGCCGCCGCCGCTCAGTGGGTGGCCAACTTCCTCATCTCCACGACCTTTCCATCCATGGCCAATGTCGGGTTGGGGTTCGCCTACGGTTTCTACACCGCTTTCGCCATTCTCTCGTTGCTCTTCGTGTTGAAGTTCGTCAAGGAAACCAAGGGCAGAGAACTCGAAGACATGTAGCGCGTAGGTATCGTGACGCCGGTTGGGTGGCAGTCGCCTTGCGAGCACTAACCTGGCAATCGAGAGATTCGCATTGGGATGAGGAGATGGCTATGTCGTGGCTGGTAACTGGCGGGGCGGGTTACATCGGCTCGCACGTGGTTCGGGAGTTCCTCGCCGCGGGCATGGATGTCGTCGTGCTCGATGACCTCTCCAGCGGGCACCGTTCGTTCGTCGATCCGGGCGTGCCGTTCGTGGAGGACACCGTCCTCGATCAGCCGGTGGTGGCCAAGACCATCGCCAACTTCGGCGTCACGGGCGTCGTGCACATCGCCGGGTTCAAGTACGCCGGGGTCTCGGTGCACCAGCCGCTGCACACCTACGAGCAAAACGTCACGGGCATGATGAGCCTGCTGTCCGCCATGCACGAACACGGCATTGAAAAGATCGTCTTCTCCTCCAGCGCGGCGGTGTACGGCACTCCCGACACCGACCTCGTCACCGAGCAGAGCCCCACCGCACCGGAATCGCCCTACGGCGAGTCGAAGCTCATCGGCGAATGGCTGCTGCGCGATCAGGCGCGGGCCACGCCTCTGGCGCACACTTCGCTGCGCTACTTCAACGTGGTCGGTTCGGCCGTCGATGCCCTCTACGACACGAGCCCGCACAACCTGTTCCCGATCGTCATGGAGCAGTTGGCCGCCGGCAAGACCCCTTATATCAACGGCGACGACTACCCCACGCCCGACGGCACTTGCGTGCGCGACTACGTGCACGTCGCCGATCTCGCCGTCTCCCACGTCGCCGCCGCGAGGGCGCTGGAGAACGACGAAAAGCTGGAATCGGTCTACAACCTGGGCTCGGGTGACGGGCTCTCGGTGCGCGAGATCATGGACTCGGTGCGACGGGTGACCGGCACCGAGTTCGAGCCCGAGGTGAAGGCTCCGCGGCCGGGGGATCCGGCCCGCATCGTGGCCGACGGCAGCCTGGCCGCCCGTGACCTGAACTGGTCCATGCGACACGATGTCGACGACATGGTGCGCAGTGCTTACGCGGCGCGACAGGCTCGCAACTAGCTCGCGCTCTCGCTCTCCTCGTGGCTCTCGACGAGTCGATGCTCGTCGATGGCGGGCTCGCCCTCGAGGGTTCGGGCGAGCATCTCGGGGGCAGTCTGCGGAACCGGCGCCGCGGCCAACGATTGAGCCCGTTCGGCTCGGCCCAGCTGGGACATCGCCACCCACCGGGCGGTCTCGAGCGACAGGTGCACCGCGACCATGTCGACGGGCCCGGGGGTGTTGTCCACGTGCACGCTGGCCAGCTTCAAGCACCGCTGCAGGGGGCCTTGGGTGAGCCGGACCGATTGGGTCTTGGTGTGCGGGACGAGTTCCAGGGTGCGCGTCAGCCAGCCACGCCGCACGGCGATGACACGCTCGTCGACGCCCCAACGCAGGGTCCAAAAGTCGAACCAACGGATGAAGCGCGCGTTGCGCGGGCTGGGGTGCATCTCGATGGCGTCGAGATCCACCGCGGGCAGGATGCGCGCCAGGGCCACCTGGACCTGGGCCTTGTCGGCCACGGGCAGCAACAGGTTGGACGCGCTGGAGGAGGTGCCGTCCTCCGAGCCCCCGCCGCCGTAACCCAGGACGTCGATCTCGACGCGGCTCCAACCGAACTTGCGCCACAGGATGGACTGGCTGATCCGAACCCCCTGGATGCGATCCACGGGTACGGACTGGCTGGTGAGGTTGGTCAGCCCGCGGGTGATGCGCAGGCCCTTGCCCGCCTCGGCGAGGGTGTAGTTGAACTGGGCCAACACCCGGCGCGAGATCATCGTCACCAGACCGATGCCGAGCGGTAGCACGACCGGGAGGGCAAAGAAGCCGGCCCCAAGCGCCATGCTGACCACGAGGGCCGCCACCAGGAAGAACGCGGGGATGATGAAGTCGGTGGAGAGGACGAATCCCAAAATGAGTCGGTCCGGGGAGATGGTGATGATGGGGCGGTCAGTGCTGGCGAGGTCGGTGAGGCGGCTCGCCCCGGGCGTAGTGGCGGAATCGGCCACGCTGATCTGCTCGCCGTGGGCGCGCGTGATCAGATAGTCGCGCATGTGGGTGGCCTTGGCGTGGCTGAGGTAGCGCAGCTTGGCGCCGGAATCGCCGCCACTACCGACCTCGATGCGCACCTCGCAGAGCCCGAGCAGCCGCGCGACAAGGGGTTGAATGAGATCGACCGACTGGATCTTCACGAACGGGATGCGCTTGGAGTTGCGGTTCAAAAAGCCGGTCTCGATCCGCAGTTCCTCGTCGTCGAGCACGTACTTGGTGAAGTACCAGCTCGCCAGGCCGGCCAGCGCGGCCAAGACGACGACGGCAGTGACGCCCAGGACGATCCACGTAAGCGGCGGCAAGGTCCGGCCGTCTTGCCTGCCGGGGAGGAACTCGCGTCCGAAGCTGAGGACTATGGCAACGAGGATGATCCAACCGCGGATCAGCGGGGTCAGCGGGTGGGGACGCTCGGTCTTCTTGACCAGAGGTTCGCCCGGAGGCACCCCGGGAACGCCGAGCGGTGGTGTCGGCCGGTTGAACTCGGGCGCGCCCGTCGACTGGTCGAACGGCCGAGGCTGGTCGAACGGCCGCGGCTGGTCGAACGGCGGCGCCGGTGGAGGATAGTCCGCCAGGCGTCGGTGGTCCGGAAACTGGTCGCTCACAGGCCCGTCGCCCGCGATTCGCCGCGCTCGGTGAGCCGGTCGCGCAGCGCGGCCGCCTCCTCGGGGGGCAGTCCGGGGATGGTGGCGTCGCTCTGGGGGCTCGCGGTGATGAGCTTCACCGTCGCCATCCCGAACGCCCGCTCGATGGGCCCGCTCTCCACCTCGACGACCTGCATCCGGCCGTACGGCACGATGGTGAGGGACTTGAACAGCAGGCCGTGGGTGATGTAGAGATCGTCCTCGAGCTCGGCGTAGCCCCAGGACTTCCAGTAGCGGTTGGCGCGGAACACGTCCCACGCGACAAACGGCAGGATGACACCCCAGATGATGGCGCTGATCCACCAGAGATCGGTCAGCACGCCGACGATGATGGCCGCGATAGAGGCGATGACGATGACGACAGCGTCGGCGAGCCAACTGAGGTCGCGGTAACGCCTGGAGATGGGCCGCCAGGTGTACTGGGGAGGGGCAAAAAGCTCGTTCATGGTGGGCCCAGCCTAATCGGTGCGCAGGGGAGTCAGTCGCGCTTCTTGTTTCTTCGCCACCATTGCTTCACCTCGGGTCCTCGGACGGTGATGGAGCCGAAGAGGACCGTGCCCTTGAGATTGAGCGTCGGACCGTCGGGATGGGGGGCTAAGCCCTTGATCGAGGTCTCGCCCAGGATCGTCGAGGTGTTGTCGCGGACGTTTACCCCCTCGGGGACCAGGATCTTCACCTCACCGAAACAGACGAGACCGCTGAGGTTGACCTCGGTGTCGTCGAAGATGGCCTCGCGCATGTCGAGCTTGCTCTCGCCGAACAGGATGTAGGAGTTGGAGTGCTTGTGCACCCGCCACTGATCCTGACGCTTCAGTTCACCGAAGATCGTCGTCATGTTGTCGAGCTCCGGGCTGGCGCCGTTGCGGTCCACCACGGGCAGCTTGGCCCGTTCCTCCGCGGAGACCGGTAGCGGCTTCTCGAGCGGGGCGAGGTCGGCGGTGAGCGGGATGAGTTCGTCGAAGGTGCGGGCGGTCATCGCGGCGCTCATCCGCTCGTCGTGCTCGTCGTGGGTGATCCGGCCCTCCGCGTAGGCGTGGGAGAGCAGCGTGGCCACCTGATCCCGATCGGCGTCCGAGGCGCGCAGGCTCTTCTTCGGGGGCTCTAACCGCTCAGGCTCGGATGACTCCCACGTGTCGCTCATGGTTCCACGGTAGGCCAGGGGGCAAGCTTCGGTAAGGGGAGCGTCGGCTTATGGGTAGGCGGTCAGGGCGATCCCTCAGGGCTCGGCCTTAAGCGCGTCGTCACTGGACGGGGGCGCAGGGGAATCGGCTAGACTTCGAGCCGCGCCGATCAGGCGCCGCGCGAGCGTAGTTCAATGGCAGAACATCAGCTTCCCAAGCTGAACATGCGGGTTCGATTCCCGTCGCTCGCTCCATCCATCCATCCATCCATCCAGTTCTATGTCACCACGCGCGGGCAAGCGCCACAGATCCGCACGCCGATCACCTAGACCCGCTGCGCCAATGGGAGTCAAGGCGCCAGAAGGCGACCGCATGCGGTCGGGTCCCTCGTCAACCGGCGCGGTCCCTCCTGGGGTCTAGCGGGTTTCGATGGAGAACCTTTCTGACGACGACACCGATAAAAGGCAACAGTGAGCGCACCGATTTTGGCTGTACCGCGGCGCTGCCCGTGACCAAGCGACCGAATCTTGAATCCTCACCGTCCCCGATGCCCACGACTGTGCCGCGCGGGCCTTCCACGTCGAGGTGGATACCTGCGTCGGCCATTTTGCTGGCCGCGCGACCCACCGAGCGCAGTCCGCTCACGTTGCCGACCTCGTCTGGGAGCGACGCGTTGAGCAGGCTCGACCACAGCAGTTCAGGATTATCGCTGCGCAGCACTAACCGCCGCCCGTCTCCCTCGAGGCGGGCGGAGTGACCGTCGACGTCGATGTCGAGGTCAGCGGCGACCGAGAGCACCACCGGGGTCGGCTGGCCACGGCGGTGCTCTCGAGCGGTCACTGTGCCGAAACGTTCTCGGCAGTGGTGATACGCAACGTGCCGTTCAGTTTCCAGGTGGCCCGCGCCGCGTCGGGGCCGGTGTTCTTCGGAACCTCGACGGTCATGTCGACGAATTCGTAGTTGATTGCCGCGCCCTTACCGGTGAGGTAAGACCACATTTCCTTGCCGAGGTCGGCAAAGCTGGTGGTGTTGCTGTCGTCCAATGTGTGATCGCTCAAGGTGTGCTCCTGGTCTCTAAGACATATGGCGGCAGAAATGCCATCCCAGCGCGCGTGTGCGCCGTTGCCCTATCTTTTCACCACGATCCAAGTCGGCGAACGAATTGTGCGCCCCTAGTCGGGATCGTCCAACGGACGGTCGGCGAGATCGAGAAGACCGGCGATGTCGTCGGAGGTGAGGGCGGCAGACATCATGGAATCGGCGTCGAGGACGCTGTTGAACAGCTCGGCCTTGCGCTGGGCGAGCTCCATCACCTTCTGTTCGATGGTGCCGGCCGAGACGAGCCGGTAGACCACGACGTTGCGGGTCTGGCCGATCCGGTGGGTGCGATCGACGGCCTGGTTCTCCACCGCCGGGTTCCACCAGGGGTCGAGCAGGAAGCAGTAGTCGGCCTCGGTGAGGGTGAGCCCGACGCCGCCCGCCTTGAGGCTGATGAGGAACACCGGGTCCGCGCCCGCCTTGAAGCCGTCGATGACCTCGGCGCGCTTTCGCGTCCGGCCGTCGAGGTAGGAGTACGCAATCCCGGCGGCGTCGAGCCTCGCGCGGACCCGGCCGAGGAAGCCGGTGAACTGGCTGAACACCAGCGCCCGGTGGCCCTCGGCGGAGATCTCGATGAGGTGCTCGACGAGGGCATCGATCTTGGCCGATCCGACGTTTTCGTGAGCGCTGTCCACCAGCGCGGGATCGAGGCTCAGCTGCCGCAACCGGGTGAGCGAGGCCAAGATGCTGATCCGGTTCTCGTCGAGATCGTCGAGCAGCTTGAGGATCCGTTGCCGCTCGCGTTGCAGGTGGGTGTCGTAGATCTTGCGGTGCTTGGCGTTGAGTTCGACCTCCAGGATTTGCTCCTGCTTGGCGGGCAGGTCGGCGGCCACCAGCTCCTTGGTCCGCCGCAGCATGACCGGGTTGACGCGGCGGCGCAGCGAGGCCAGCGTGTCCGGGTCCTGGCCCTGCTCGATCGGCTTGGCGAACCGATCCTTGAACCGGGCCGCGTAGGGGAACAGCCCCGGCGCGGCCAGCGAAAGCACCGACCACAGCTCCATCAGGTTGTTCTCCATCGGCGTGCCGGTGATCGCGAACCGCGAACCGGCGTCGATCGCCCGCGCGGCGGCGTAGGTCTTGCTCCGATGATTCTTGACCATCTGCGCCTCGTCCAGCACCAACCCGGCCCACGGCTGGGCCTCGTAGGCCTGGGCCTCGAGCCGGAGCAGGGTATAGGTGGTGACGACGATGTCGGCCGGAAAGTCGGGGTCGGTGACGAGGCTGATCGACCAGCCGCGCCGTGCCCGCGATTCGGTGATCGCCACGACCCGCAGATCCGGGGTGAACTTGTGCACCTCGCTCACCCAGGTGCCGACCACGCTCGACGGCGCCACCACCAAAAACGGCGGCGCGGGGGCGGCCCCGTTCTGTGCACTATCGAGCGCGGCCAGCTCACGGGCGCGGGCGATCATCGCCAGCGTCTGGACCGTCTTGCCCAGCCCCATGTCGTCGGCCAGCACCCCACCCAGGCCGTGCTCGTGCAGGAAGGTGAGCCATTGGAAACCGTCGCGCTGGTAGGGCCGCAGGGTCGCGGTCAGCCCGGCCGGCTCCTCGGGCGGCACGGCTGAGGCGAGGTCGCGTAGCGCCGCGGCGGCTCGAACCCATTGCGTCACCTGACCGTCGGTGGGCCCGATGTCCTCCACCTCGGCGAGCAGATCGTGCTGATCCCTGGACAGGCGGAGGCCGTTGCGGGGCTGCTCGCTGAGCTCACGGGCGTCGGCGACCAGCCGGGCCAACTGGTCGAGCTCCGGCCGGTCGAGGTCGACGAACACGCCGTGTCTGAGCATCACGCGCGTCTCGTCCTGGGCCAGGGCCGCGAGGACGTCGGCCAAACCGACCGAGACGGTTCCGAGCACCCGATCGTTGATGGAGACGACGACCTCCAGATCGAGCCAATCCGTACGGTTCTCGCGATGGTCGTCGGCGGAGCTGGCGAACCGGACGACCGGCGCCCCGGTTGCCTCGCGGAAGTCGGGCGGCTCGCCGGTCACCTCAAGCTCGATCACCGGGTGATCGATCAGCTCGGGCAGAATTCCTCTAGCGAACTCCATCGCCTCGACGCCGCGGCGGTGCTGCTCGGAGGCCATGGTTCCCGGGCCGTTGCGGCCCAGTTCGACGAACGCGCTCACCTCGGGTGTCAGCTCGGCGCTGTCCAAGAGGGCCAGCTCGGCCCCGGGCTCCCGGGAGGGATCTCCCGCGGCGGGTTGATCCACCGCGAAGGTGCGCTGCACCTGTTCACTGCCCTTGGTGCTGAGGGTGTAACGCCACTGCCAGGCGAGCCGAGCGCTGGCGTCGTCGCCCCAGGTCAACTGAGCCCGTAGGACGATCTTCTCTACCTCAGGCAGCGAGACACTACCGTCGCGGGAGCCGACGGTAACGGCCTGGCGGAGCTTGGGAAGGTAGTCGCCCAGCAGCTCGGGGAGATCGTTCTCCGGCACGCTCATCTCGTCGCCGCGGACGAACCAGCCGAGTAGGGGATCCGTGGGTCGGGGGTCTAACGCCGCCAGGGTGATGGTGTTGTCGCCTCCCCACAGCACGACCCCGTGCGGAGAATGCGTCTCGCCGATGAAGCTCAGCTGCTCGGTGCCCCACCACGAGCCCGCGAGCTCCATTCCGGGAGTCATCAGCACCTGGCCGTCGGTACGGCGGAGGTCGAGCCGCGGAACGCCCGGAGCCTCGGCCAGTTCGACGGTGGTGCTCGGCTCGGAGCAGTCGATGGGTAAACCCAGCTCGCGCGCACGGTGGAGCAGCGGCCAGAGCCCCATCCCGGCGGACTGCAGGTCCAGGGTGTCGTTGCCCGAGGACCAGTAGGAGCGCCCGGCCTGCAGGGCGAGGTGGAGCTGGATTAAGACATCGATCAGCGCGGGGTCGTAGCGGGCGTGGCGGTCGTACCCCGCCGTGGCCAGATCACGCCAGCTCAACCCGGTCTTGATCCAGCGACCCGATTTGCCCATTCGAACCGGCCGCAGGGCCAACCGGGGGTGGCGCGGGAGGTGCCGGTCGGCGTACCGCGAAGGTCGTCGTGGTGGCACGACGACCTGCAGCGCCACGGGCGTGCGAGAGGCGGCTCCAGAGCCGGGGATATCCAGCGGTCTGGGGAGCTCGTCGACGAACGCATCCAACGCCCTACGCCACTGCCGCTGGGCCCCGCGAGGCTCGAGACCCGCTGCGGCCACCATCAGTAGCGCGGCGGCGTGCTTGCAGAACCAGGTCACCGGGCAGTCGCAGATCGCCCGGACGTCGGCCTGGGGGCCGATCAGATCGGCGTAGATCACGACGTGGTAAACCTGCGTGCCGGCGACGTCTCCCTGGATGGTGACCCCTTCGCCGTTCCGATCCACCTCGTGGCTGCGGACGCGACCGGAATTGGCATAATCCCAACCTCGAACGAGGGTCTGCTGATTCGCCCAGGCGCTCGGAGGAATAGCGTTCATGAGGTTGGCGATCGAAAGCACACGACCACCGTAGGCGAACTTTCCGACATGTCCACGCCCTGCCCGCCACCGTCGAGCGATCCGCTCGGGTTCGTGTCGATGCACTCGGCCTGTGGGGCGGGCGGTCTTCCGGTTCCGACCGGCTGCCCAGGGATCCTGAGCGAATCGGCCGAAGCGACCGATCGGGGAGCTGAGGTGGAGAGGGGAGGATTTGGCGGGGGCTAGCAAGCTCGAAGCATGGAGAACAGTGTCCGAAGGTCCGCCGGAAAGGTCCTGGTGGCGGGCAGCATGGTGCTTGCCCTGGCGCTGCTGGGGTCTTGCGGCAGCGACGATGCGGCCAGCCCGAGCCAGACCCGATCTCCGGCAGCATCCGGCGGTTCCGCGAGTTCATCGGGCCAGGACGGCGACGTCGCGACGAGGTTTCCCGATGTGCTGGAGGCCGTCCTCACCCGGACATCGGCGGACAAGTTCAGCGTGGAAGTCACGATCAGCTCGCCGTACGACACCCCGGAGCGGTACGCCGACGGGTGGCGCGTGCTCGACGAGAGCGGCAAGGTTCTCGGCGAACACGAGCTGACCCACGATCACGCCTCCGAACAGCCGTTCACCCGGACCCAGAACGATCTGAGGATCCCCGCCGGGGTCACGAAGGTGACCGTCGAGGGTCGCGATCAACGCAACGGCTACGGCGGCAAGACCGTCACCGCCCTCGTGCCCGACTAGAGGCCCGATCAGCCGGAAACGCGGTCCACCAGCGCCGGCACGGCAGCGACGAAGGTCTGGCCCAACGGCTGTGCGAGGTGGGCCAGCCGATCTTGGAAGCCACCGCCGACGAACACCGTCGTCACGGATTGGCCGGCGAGGGTGGACAGCAGCGTCCTCGCGCTGGAGACGTCGCTGTTCAGCGGAACGGTGATGGCGATGGCGGCGTACCGGCCACTTTCGGCGGTGTCGACCCAGGCTCGGATCGGCATGGTGGACAGATAGCTCACGCGCAGGCCCCGGACGCGCAGGGCGGTGGCGAAGGCGCGGGCCCCCACCTGATGCTGGGCTCCCTCGGGCACCCCGACCGCGACGCACGGCGCCTCGGCGCTCTCAGGGCAGCGGTCGGAGATGACGGCGAGCTGGCGTTGGATCTCCTCGGACAACTGGTGTTCCTGCTCGATGCTCAGGCGGCCGTCCATCCACGCCTCCCCGACGCGGATCAGGAAGGGAAACAGCCAGTTGTCCATCAGCTCGGGGAAATCCTCGGCCTGGCTGCGGGCGTTCAGGATGGCCCCAAGCTCATAGCTGGACATCGAACTCTTCAGGTAAGCAGTCAGGAGCGCATCGGGTGCGTAATCGGCTGACTCCAGGGCCCGGCCGGAGCGCACCAACTCGACCGCCCGACCCGCGGCCCAGCCGTGATCGACGAGCCTCCGCACGGCGCGCAACGTCGCGATCGAGGAGTCGTCGTAGATGCGGTATCCGGATTCGGTCCGCGCAGCGGTGCCGAAGTTGTAGCGCTGATCCCACTTGCGCAGGGTGTCGGGGCGAATCCCGGTCAGCGAGGACGCCTGCTTGATGGTGTACACGCTTCGCTCGCCTCCTCAGCTGTTCGACGCCGCCGTGATGAAACGCGTATGGCGATGGCACTACACTGGGGACAGCTTAGACAAAGCCTAGACAGATTGCTACGGTCAGTCTCACGGGGGGCGCGTGAGGTCCACTAAAGTAGGGACAAATAGTGTCGTGATCCGATCTCGGAGGAGAAGGACACGGCATGACGGCGTACGGGAGGACCATGAGCCAGATCTCACAACTGGGGCGTGACGATGTGGTGTTGCTCGGGGAGGACGGCTCCCCAATGGGCACACATGACCGTCTCAGCGTGCACAGCGCGGACACCCCCTTACACCTTGCCTTCTCCATCTATGTCTTCGACGAGGCCAACAACGTTTTGCTCACCCGTCGCGCCCTGAGCAAGCTGACCTGGCCCGGGGTCTGGACCAACTCCTGCTGCGGCCACCCCAAGCCCGGCGAAGACGGACGCGTCGCGGTGCAGCGCCGGATCCACGAAGAGCTCGGCCTCGAGATCGACCTGCCCGACGTCGTGCTACCCGACTTTCGCTACCGGGCGCTGGACGCCAGCGGGATCGTGGAAAACGAGATCTGCCCCGTCTACGCCGTCCGCGTCGCCCGAGACACCCCCATCTCCCCGGCGCCGGGGGAAGTGATGGACTACACGTGGGTGCCGTGGCAGCAACTGGTGATCTCCAGCACCGCCACCCCCGAAACCATCAGCCCGTGGGCCGCGGAACAGATCCCGTTGCTGGCCCGGGCCTTCGCCGCCCCCCGCCTAACCGAGGCCGCCGATACCCCGCTGGCCGCCACGATGGCGGCCGTCGATTGCCTGCTCGAGCGCAGCCTCTCAGACATTCACGAGCGCTGGACCCGCTTCGTGCTTGGCGAGAACGTCGACGTCGACGGCGTGGGCCAGGACCTGCCCGGCTGGCTGACGACGCTCACCCGCAACGGAGGCAAGCGTTTCCGGACCGCCATGTGTCACTGGGGCTTCGTCGCCGGCGGCGGCACGGTCGGCTCGGACGGGCACGCCAACGTGGTGCGGGCGGGAGCCGCCCTCGAGGCGTTGCACCTGTTCGCGCTCCTACACGACGACATCATGGACGAGTCCGACACCCGCCGCGGCCAACCGTCGGCGCATCGCCAGGCCGAGCTGCAGCACCGCGCGTCGGGCAAGCACGGCAACTCCGAGGTGTTCGGCCGCAACCTGGCCATCCTGGTCGGGGACCTGGCCCACGCCCAGGCCGATCAGCTGGCCAGCGAGCTGTCCAAGAGCATGCGCGAGGACTGGTTCGAGCTCAAGATCGAGTTGATCGCGGGCCAGCGGGCCGACCTCAGCGAGGCCGCCTCGGGCCGCCGCGACATCGCCCAGTCCCGCCACATCGCCCAGCTAAAGTCGGGCTCCTACACGGTCTCCCGCCCGCTGGAGCTCGGGGCCAAGGCCGCCGGGGCGAGCGATCGTCAACGCGAGGAGCTGGACCGCTACGGCCACCACATCGGCCGGGCGTTCGCTCTCCGCGACGATTACCTGGGCATCTGGGGCGATCCCGAGGTCACCGGCAAACCCTCGGGCGATGACCTGCGCTACGGCAAGGCCACGGTCATGCTCGTGCTGGCCGAGGGCCTGCTCGACGGCGAGGCGGGCGAGGCGATGGCGCGCGTCGACGCCGGGGAGCCCCGTCCCGAGGACGTCCCGCTCCTGCAGCAGGCGCTCATCGACTGCGGCGTGCAGGAGCGGGTGGAGACCATGATCCACGATGAAGTGAGCGCGGCGCTCACCGTGCTGAGCACGTCGGATCTGAGCGCCGATGGAGTGGCCGGGTTGACCGACATGGCAACCCGGGTGGCCTGGAGAAACTCGTGAGGAACTGACCTTGAGTCATGTCGTCGTTATCGGTGCAGGGCTTGCCGGGCTGGCCGCGGCCTGCCATCTCGTGGCCGACGGCCACCGCGTCACGATCGTCGAGGGCGAATCCCATCCCGGCGGGCGCAGCGGACGGTTGGAGAAGGACGGGTTCACCTTCGACACCGGGCCCTCGGTGCTCACGATGGTGGAACTGATCGACGAGGCCCTGAACGCCGTCGGCACCTCGGTGGCCGACACCTTGGTCCTGAGCCAGCTGGATCCGGCCTACCGGGCCGTCTTCGCCGACGGCTCCACCCTGCACGTGCGCAACGGGCACGAGGCCATGCGCGCCGAGATCGCCGCGGAGTGCGGTTCGGAGGACGCGAAGGCCTTCGACGAGTTCGTCGGCTGGCTGGAGAAGCTCTACGTCAACGAGATGCCCAACTTCATCGACAAGAACTTCAACACCCCGCTCGACCTGTTTTCCAACCCCAAGGCCGCGCTGGAGCTGGTGCGCCTCGGCGGGTTCGACCGGTTGGGCCGCCAGATCCGCAAGCGGTTCAAAGACGAGCGGCTGCACCGGATCTTCTCCTTCCAGGCGATGTACGCCGGGTTGGCGCCGGATCAGGCGCTGGCGATCTACGCCGTCATCACCTACATGGACAGCGTCAAGGGCGTGTGGTTCCCCGAGGGCGGCATGCGTCGCGTCCCCGAGGTGATGGCAGAGGCGCTCACCGCCAAGGGCGCCGAGATCCGCTACGACTCCTGGGTGAGCCAGATCGGCTGCCGCCCCGGCGGTTCCGTGAGCGGCGTCATCCTGGCCGACGGTTCCCGCCTGGACGCCGACGCGGTCGTGTGCACCCTCGACCTGCCCGTGGCCTACGAGAAGTTCCTGCCCCAGCTCAAGCAACCCCGAGCGCTCAAGAAGCCCGACTACTCGCCGTCGGCGCTGGTGTGGCACGTCGGGGTGAAGGGCACGATCGAGCCGCCCATCGCCCACCACAACATCCATTTCGGGCACGCCTGGGCGGGCGCCTTCGACGACCTGCTCCAGCACGGCAGGCTCATGCAGGATCCCTCCCGCTTCGTCTGCGTGCCGTCGAAGAACGACGCCGCCGCCGCCCCGGAGGGTCACAGCACGCTGTACGTGTTGGAGCCCACGCCCAACCTCGACGTCGGCAGGGTCGACTGGGAGACCCAGGCCGCCGGGGCGCGGGAGGCGCTCAAGTGCTTCCTGGAGACCAGCGGCTACCCGATGGACATCGTCACCGAGGAGTTGGTGACCCCGGTCGATTGGCGCAATCAAGGGATGGCCGCCGGCACCCCGTTCGCGCTGGCGCACACGTTCGCCCAGACCGGCCCGTTCCGGCCGAAGAACATCGACCGCCAGATTCCCGGCCTCGTGTTCGCCGGCTCGGGCACCACCCCCGGCGTCGGTATCCCGATGGTGCTGATCTCGGGGAAGCTGGCGGCCCAGCGGGTCAATCAGGCGTTGCGGTGAGCCAGGCGAGCGCCGAGGAGCTGGAGCGCGGGTTTGCCCGCTGCGGGGAGCTCACCAAGCGCTTCGGCACCACCTACTACTGGGGCGCGCTGCTGCTGCCGCCCGAGCAGCGCCGCGACGTCTACTCGGTCTACGCGCTGTGCCGCCTCGCCGACGACATCGTCGACGAGCCGGAGACCGTCGCCGACATCATGCCCGTCGGCGACGTGGGGGCCCGGTTGCTCGCCGAGCCCGATCCCGCCACCCGGTTGTCGATCTTCCGCCAATGGTTCGACGACGCCCTGACGCAGGGGAGCAGCGAGCCGGTGATGGCCGCGGTGGCCGACACCGTGCGTCGCCGCAGCATCGACGTCGAGTGCTTCGACCGGTTCTTCGACGCCATGGCCCTCGATCTGCACAAGAGCACCTGGGCCAGCTGGGACGAGCTGCGCCAGGGCTACATGGAGGGTTCGGCCGCCGTCATCGGCGAGATGATGCTCCCGGTGCTGGAGCCGCTCACCCCCGACGCCTACGGCCCCGCCCGCGCGCTGGGCCTGGCCTTCCAGCTCACCAATTTTATCCGCGACGTCGGGGAAGACCTCGAACGCGGAAGGGTCTACCTACCCCAGGATGAACTCGATCGCCACGGTGCCGATCCGTGGCGGCGCCGCGTCGACGGCCCGTGGCGATCGTTCATGCGAGGCCAGCTCGAGCGCAACCGCGAGCTGTACGCTCAGGCCTGGGTGGGGGTGGACATGCTGCCGATCAACGCCGCGCGTTGCGTGAAGACGGCCCTGGTGCTGTACTCGGAAATCCTCGACAAGATCGAAGCCGCGGACTACGACGTCTTCCACGGCCGTCACCGCCTGCCCGGCTGGCGCAAGGCCGCCACCATGGCGTCGGTCATGGTGGGATCGCCCTATAGCAATGCATCGAAGAGCAACGTTTCCAGCAACAGTGAGAGGACTATCGACGTGTCTGAGCGTCACGACGTGCTTGCCACCACTCCCGCCGCGGCCCCGGCCGCCCGCAAGCGGAACTGGCTGCAGCCGCCGGAGATCCCCATCGAGCGGCTGCCGCAGCCCAACGAGGCCGCGCTGCGCTCCACCTGGAAGCAGGCCAACCTACGCCGGATCAACCGTTCTCTCGACGAGGCCCTGTCCGGCAACCCCGGCGGCTGGTACGTCATCGGCGCCAGCACCGACCTGGGCCAGGACACCTCCATCATGCGCACCGTCGGCGGCGTCGAGACGGTGCTGTGGCGCCGCTCCGACGGCTCGCTCGTCGCCGGGCCGGGCGCCTGCCCGCACATGGGCGCCTCCCTGGCCGGCGGCGTCGTCGAGGATTCGGTGCTGATGTGCCGCTGGCACGGCCTGGAGGTTCACCCCGACGGGGATCGCCGCTGGTCGCCGTTCAAGGCCCACGACGACGGCGCCCTGCTGTGGGTGCAGATCGCCTCCCTGGGGGAGACGCTGCTCGACGCTCCCGTCGTGCCCGAGCGCCCGCCGCTTCACGAGGCCCTGACCACGGTGGTGAACGTCGAGGCCATCTGCGAGCCCAAGGACATCATCGCCAACCGCCTCGACCCCTGGCACGGCGCCTGGTTCCATCCTTACGCGTTCTCCCACCTGACCGTGGACGACGACGCCAGCTCGGTGGACCGGCTCGTCATCGACGTCGCCTTCCGCCTCAACCGCACCTGGGGTGTCCCCGTCCGCGCCGAGTTCGTCTGCCCCGATGCCCGCACGATCCTCATGCGGATCATCGAGGGCGAGGGCAAGGGCAGCGTGGTGGAAACCCACGCGACTCCGCTCGGGTACGGGTCCGATGGGCTGCCGCGGACCATGATGACCGAGGCGACCATCGCGCACTCGGCTCGCATCGGGTTCAAGGTGGCCAAGGCCTTCACGCCGCTCATTCGACCGATGGTGGCGCGCACCGCCCTGCAGCTGTGGGTCGACGACCTCGACTACGCCCAACGGCGATACCAGATCCGGAACCGGGCCCTAGTTGACGGCTCAGTCAGGCAAGGGCGAACCGCGACCTAACACCGACTCCAAAACTTTAGTCTTCATGATGTGACGACATCGTGGGCTCGACACCCGCGACAAGGTGACCAAGGCCGCCTGGCGCAGTGGCCGATGAGGGCGGCGAGTCTGTGCGGGGCGGGTGTTAATGAGCGCGGCCACGAGTTTCGCCTTGGGCAGGCCAGGGCGAGACGAACTCGTCTGGCAAAAGACTAAAGACTCCTCAGGCTCTTGTCAGGGAAACTGATCGACCCTTAGAGTGCGAATGACATGCTCCTTTCTCACATTAAGGATTGACATGAAATCTCGCTCGTTCGTCACCGTCGCGGGTTCCGCGGCCCTACTCCTAATGGCGTCAGCGTCGCTGCCGCCCACCGCATCCGCCGCTCCGGCGAGCACGGACTACCTTGTCCTGTTCGCTTCGACCAGCAACGACGGTGCCGCCCGCAAAGCCATAAAACAGGCCGGCGGCACCGTGACCGAGCTGAACAGCAAGCTCGGTTACGCCTATGTTCGTAGCAATCAAGTCTCGTTCGCCTCCAAAGTCGACGACTCGGCTGCGGTCATCGGGGCTGCGCGCGAGCGGGTCATCGGTTCCGACCAGAAGGCCAGCGGACGCGACCGGAAAGACGTCGAGCAGTTGACGGCCGAGCGACGTATCGCCAAAAAGAGCGGGTCGTCGGTGGCCGCCCCGTCCGCGGCTCCGGCGGCGGAGCCGTTGGCCAATCGGCAATGGGATATGCGCCAGATCGGGGCAACTTCCAGCGGCTCCTACGCGAGCAGCCCGGGCAAGAAAGGGGTGCGGGTCGGGATCATTGATACCGGTATCGACGGCACCCACCCCGACATCGCACCGAACTTCGACGCCAAGCGTAGCGTCAACTTCGTCACCGACATCCCCGCCATCGACGGACCGTGTGAGGTGGCGAGCTGCAAAGACCCCGCGAACGTCGATGACGACGGTCACGGCACCCACGTGGCCAGCACCATCGGATCCCCGCTGAACGGAATCGGTATCGGCGGTGTTGCCCCCAACGTGTCTTTGGTCAACATTCGCGCCGGGCAGGACGCCGGATACTTCTTCCTCGAGCCCACCCTGAAGGCGTTGGTCTACGCCGGTGATATCGGTGTCGACGTGATCAACATGAGCTTCTACGTCGACCCGTGGCTCTACAACTGCACCAACAACGCCGCCGACAGCCCGGCCGAGCAGGCCGAGCAGCGGGTCATTCGGATCACCGTCCAGCGGGCCCTGACCTACGCGGTCAACCACGGCGTGCTTCCGGTGGCGGCGATGGGCAACGAGGCGACCGATCTCGGCAATCCGACCTCGGACAACACCAGCCCGGACTATCCAGATGGTGCCGCCAAAGATCGGACCGTCGACAATTCCTGCATCAATGTGCCGACCGAATCGCGGGGTGTGGTAGCAGTCAGCTCCACGGGGCCGAGCAAGCGGAAGGCCTACTACTCCAACTTCGGCACCGAGCAGACCGACATTGCCGCACCCGGTGGCGACTTCTACGACTCCACCACCAACACCGGCAGCCCACAGAATCTCGTGCTGGCGGCCTACCCGCAGCACCTGGCTGAGGCGAATGGCGATCTCAATCCCGATGGATCACCCAAGACCGACTTCGTCGTTCGGGACTGCACCGGTGGCACCTGCTCCTACTACCAATACCTGCAGGGCACCTCGATGGCTTCCCCGCACGCCGCGGGCGTCGCCGCTCTGGTGGTCAGCAAGCACGGGAAGAAGGATTCTAAGAATGGCGGGCTCACGTTGCCGGCCCGTGAGACGATGAAGTGGCTCTACAAATCAGCCCAGCCGCAACCCTGCCCCCAGCCCCGTAACTTCCACTACACCCGGATCACCGGTGCCGGAGCGGTCATCGAAAGCGATGCCTTCTGCGCAGGTAGCACGAAGAAGAACGGCTTCTACGGGCGCGGCATCGTAAATGCCTACGTGGCGGGAGGCAACGCCAAGCACTGACTGTTGACGGCTTTCGTCTTGGTTGACTGAGCCCGATTCAACTACTCAGCGTCTGTGATTGCCTTGGCAACCACAGACGCTGAGTCATGAGTGGGTCGAGCGCCCAGCCCAAGCCCCAGCCGACATAGTTCGGGCCATGGATTCCTCTCCTCCTGTGAGCGGGCGGCCGACGCACTTCGGTCGCACCGCTGCGAGCTTTGGCGACGGTGAACGCCACGCTGAATCTTGACCGGAGCGTGCGTCCCAGGGTCGATAAGGCCGTTGCAGTCCCCTAGGCTCGGTCCATGACCCCAGGCACGAGCCGGATAAGCGCCCTCAGGATCGACGACCACCGTATTTTTGTGCCGCTCGCCTGGGGCGACACCGACGACGACCGAACCATCGGCGTCCACGCCACCGTCGCCACCCGCGACGGCGGGGAGGACCTGCCGTTCCTCGTGTTTCTGCAGGGCGGTCCGGGGTCTGAGGCGCCACGGGCCCTGGCCAGCCCGTGGTCTCCGCCGTGGCTAGAGCACGCCCTCCAGCATCACCGCGTCGTGATGCTCGATCAGCGGGGGACGGGGAAATCGACTCCCATCTCGGACGACATCCTGGAGCAGGGGACCGATACCGTCGTCGAACGCCTGACGCATATGCGGGCAGATTCCATCGTTCGCGATGCGGAGGCAATACGCGAGCATTTGGGAGCCACAACCTGGCGCTCGCTGGGGCAATCCTTCGGCGGGTTCACCACATTGGCCTACCTCAGCACCGACGCCGCCTCGCTGGATCGGGGCTACTTCACCGGCGGGTTGAGCGCTGTCGGTCTCCCGGCCGAAGACGTGTACGCCCTCACCTACGACAAGATGCGGTCGGCGAGCGAGGGCTATTACCGCCGGTTCCCCGAGCAGCGTGACGCCATGCGGCGGCTGGTCGATCTCGCGGGGGCGGGGAAGATCGTGCTGCCCGACGGGGAGGTCGTGTCGGTCTCGCGACTCCGGTCGCTGGGCATGCTGCTGGGCAGCGACGACGGCTGGCAGACCCTGTGGAAGCTCCTCGACTCCGACCCCGCGACCAACGCTTTCCGATACGACCTCGCGAGCGCGATGCCCTTCAGCGGCCGCAACCCGTTGTACTACGTGCTGCACGAGTCCTCGTATGCCGACGGCGTCGTCACGAACTGGGCGGCTGAGCGCGCCGAGCCCCAGGACTTTCGCGACGATCCGACGCTGCTGACGGGCGAACATCCGCGCCGCGAATGGGCGGAGACCGTGCCCGCGTTCCAACCGTGGAAAGAGGTGGCCGAGGCCCTGGCGCAGATGGATTGGCCCAAGCTGTACGACGCCGAGGCGATCGCGGCCTCGGGGATCGAAGGCGCGGCCGCGGTGTACTACGACGACCGCTTCGTGCCCGTCGAGCACTCCATGGCCACCGCCGCGCTCATGCCCGGCGTCAAGGTCCGCGTCACTAGCGAACACGAACACAGCGGTCTGCGCACCGGCGAGGTGCTGCCCATGCTGTTCGACCTGGCGGACGGGCGGCTCGTCCGCTAAGGCTGCGGTGGGCTCCCACCACGGTCTCGCCGACGCCGGCTGACGGCTCACGATTGGTCGGTGGAAACCGGTTCCAGGAGTTGCTCGACCTCGTCGTGGCCGTGATTGGGACCTACCTCGTGACGGCGGTGGCGGCACCAGTCCAATGGAGTGCCGTGAAAACGGTCGTCCCGTCGTCGTGGGTCGGCGCCACGGGCGAGGAGGCGCTCGGTGCTGTCGGCGCGACCGCAGTACGCGGCCTCGTGGAGGGCCGTGGACCCGTCGGCGTCGACGCCGTCGACGGGTGTCCCGGCCGCCAGTAGCTGATCGATCACCTCCAGCCGCCCCCGGGCGGCGGCGATCCGCAGCGCGGCCACGCGGTCGGGTTCGGGGGAGCTGGAGGTGAGCACAGTGGTGATGTCGCCCGCCGAGGCAGCCTGGACGAGGTCGGTGGCACCGGCAGCCAGCAAGATGTCGGCCACGTCGGCCATCCCGAACACCGCGGCGTGCCGCAACGCGGTGCCGCCGGGAACCCCGCCGGCGTCGGACGAAGCGGTGGCGGCCAGGTCGGCGCCCGCGTCGAGGAGGACTCGCGCAACCTCGGCGTCGCCGTAGCTGGCGGCGGTCATCAACGGCGTTTCGCGGGCGTAGGGTTCACCGTCGACGGGCGCTCCCGCGTCGAGCAATGCCCTGGCCAGAGCGCCGGTGCCGGGCGCATCACGCCACTGTCCGAGCGAGGTGTCGTAGCGCATCATCGCGACGTAGGCGAGGGGACTCGCGCCCCGCGGGTGATCACACCAGTGCAGCATCGGTTCGACGGCCAGCTCCGGGTACCTGTCGAGCAACGCCCTCAAGCGGGTCGCGTCGCGACTGTCGAGAATGTCGCGTCGCACGACTTCTCTCTTCATCCTGGCCCAACTGGCGAACCCGTACGTGCGGGCCACGGCCAGCTGGGCCGAAGAGAGAGTCACCCGGTCCGACACGGCGCGGAGCCGGCCCGTGGCATCGGTGACGCCCCGGCGGGCAGAACGGAGGAGATCTTTCGCCTGCCAGCGAAGCTGATCGAGATCGGGGCGGCTCGGAAGGTCGGACATGGAAGTCTCCTTTGTTCGCCAGCGGTCCGCGCTGCTGGGCAAAGGAGTCGGTCAGGACAGGCTTGCCTACGTCCAGGTGGAGGTGGACTCGGTCCTGCCCGCGAACCCGGCGGCGCTCTCCAGCGCCTAGCTGCGATTTTAGCCGAGATCTGTAATCACCAGAGCCGCGACGCAACTTTCGAGGGCAAAGCTCGTCTCAGTTGTTGGCGAGCAAACCCTGCATGGGGACGGTCCAGAGGTCCTCGCCGGCGACGCCCCAGCCCAGGAGTAGTTGGTTGGCCGCCAGCATCCCGGTGGTGGCGGCGCGTTCCATCAGCGCGACGGGGTAGCCGCAGCGCACCCAGTCGCCCGCCAGCATGAGCTGAGGGTGGGGTGTCTGGATGCCGGGACGGTTGGCCCAGGCGCGCTCGGCGTCGACGAGGGCGCAGTCGTCGTAGACCAGCGTCTCCTCGTGCAGGATCCCCAGCGCGGCGGTCTCGGGGTAGGCGCGGTGCAGCTCGGCGACGAGCTCCGCGGTGAAGGACACCAACGCGTCCGCGTCGGTGGCCACGGCCTCGGGGGCCGCGTAGCCGTGCAGCTCGATGACCGAGCCGCCGGTCTCGCTGGCCCACCGCGCGGCGCCGGCCTCGAAGCGCTCCAGCGCGGAGATGTTGTCCAGGGGGCCGAATCCGCTCGTGCCGACGAAGGCCGGGCGCTCGGCGTTGATGCAGCCGTCGTACCAGTGCCGCACGACGACGAACGGCGGCGCGTTGCGGGTCTCGGCGACGCGCTCGCCCCACCCCTTGGCGCCGGGATCCTCCGCGATGCGCGTCGCCGAGAGATCGACCCCGTCCAGCCCGGCGATCAGCTTGCGGGCCGCGCGCGGGTCGGCGGCGAGGACGACGGCGTCGGCGGTGAACGTGCCGCCCGTCGTTTCCACGCGACACAACGCACCAGGAGCGCCCATCGAGATCGAGGTCACGGACGTCTCGACGCGGACGTCGACGCCGTGGTCGGCGAGGTAAACCCCCAAGGGAGACCACAGGCAGGAGTCGTAGTCGTCGACCGGCACATCGAAGATGAGGCCCTCGGCCGAGCCGAGGAAGTAGCCGTGGAACATGGCGATCAGCTCGGCGGCGGAGAACTTGCGCGGGTCGGCGAAGAAGCTCCGCGCGAACACCTCCAGGGCCAGGTCTCGGGCCGCCTGAGGGAACTTGAGTCGGTCCAGGAACGCCGAGGCCGATTCGCCCTCGTAGTTGTCGAAGGTCTCGGGGAACTTCACCCGGATCAGCTCCAGCGCGGCGGCGACGTCGACCTTGCTTAGGCTGGAGACGGAGAACGTGGGGCTGGACCACACGAAGCCGAGGATGCTCCACGGCGGGGTCGTGGGCAGGTTGGTGAAGCTGTCGGTGACGCCATCGGGGCGGATGAGCGGGTAGTCGCTCACCTCGCGCAGCCGGTCCAGGCCGGGATCGACGCGGCGCAGCAGGTTGCGCAGGTTGTAGTACTGGCGGAAGAACGCGTGGAAGCCGCGGCTCATCGTGAGCCCCGGGAGGTCTTGGTCGGCGGCGTCTTGCGGCGGTTCGATCCCCCAGGCCGCGACCCGGCCGCCGAGCTGGGCGGTGCTTTCGAGCAGGGTGACGTCGACGCCGCGTTCGCCCAGGATCGTGGCCGCCGCCAGCCCGGCGATGCCGCCGCCGGCGACGATCACCGAGCGCGGTTCGGGCGGGCTGGCCGAACCGCCGGGCCCGACGTGGCGGACGGCCTTGGGATCCCGACCGGGAAAATCCATGATCTGCGATGCTCCTTTAAACGTGGTTGGGCTGGCGGCCGCGTGTCATGTCGTCGGCTTACGACCCTTGACGATGTGCAAGATGTTGCGTTGCCACCCGGGCACGGTGACGGTGGCGATGTCGGTGAACCCGGCCCGGTCCATCCGCCGCATCAGGTTGGGGATGGATTCGTTGTCGACCACGCTCTTCCACAGGTAGTAGTAGAGCCGCGGGTTGGCGCCGGTCAGGGCGCTCAGCGGGATCACCACGAGCCAGCAGACGAGGTGCCAGACGAGCTGGGCGAGCCGGTTGCCGGTCACCGAATACTCTTCGAGGACGAACACGCCATTCTCGGTCAAGGAGTCGAAGGCGTCGGTGAAGGCGGCGTCGCGCTCGGGCTCGGGAACGTTGCGGATCAGGTAACAGGCCAAGATGCCGTTCATTCCTCGGGCGAGGTGCCGCAGCTGCCCGGCGCGGCCCTGGCGAAAGCTGACCCGGCTCGGCCAATCCTTGGCGCTTGCCTGGGCGAGCATGCCGGCCGAGGCGTCGACGCCGAGGATCTCGGCGTCACCGGGGGCCATCGATAGCAACGCCTTGGTGGAGGCGCCCGAACCGCAGCCGAGGTCGACGAAGCGAGGAGCCGGGCCCTGAGCGTCGGCGGCCAACGCTCGCGCGGCGCGGCGTAGGTGCTCGTGGTAGCCGGGATTGAGCGCGATAAGCAGGTCGTAACGCGAAGCGCCACCGTCGAAATCTTGGCTCACCCGGTCGCTCAGGCTGGCCGAATCGCTCTTACGATGCATGCGCGGTTGCCTTGTTGTTGTGGGGGGCGGGGAGAACCCATGCCACACCTGCCGCGATGGGCAGGCATGGGAAGGGATTCACTGGCATCAGCCCACCATATGCGGCGG